>NZ_JBEXME010000023.1:0-113801 GCF_040610355.1 Nocardia sp. NPDC004168
GCTCGCGTTTGCGCGACCGCCGCTTGCTCCTTCGTCGCGTACGCGGCGGCCGCGCAAACGCGAGCCGGGCCGCGAACGACGGATGCTCGGTCTCGCTTCGCTCGAAAGTCGTGGTCAGGGTGCGCTGGGCGCGTAGGTGCCGGAGCGCGGACCGGGTGTGGGCGAGTGGGGCGGCCGGGTGTCGGATCGGTCGGCAGGGTGTGGTTCGACGTGGTTTTGACGGTCGTTCTGCGCGGCACGGGCGGTGATCGGCGGATGCTCGGTTCAGGACGGTATTCGTTCGGCCGCGACTTCGAGCCGTGTGTCCGGGGCCTTCGTGCGGGTGACGGCCGCTGGCGACTTCGAGGCGGTCACCTGGGCGGGAGCCGGGCCGCGAACGACGGATGCTCGGTCTCGCTGCGCTCGAAGGTCGTGGTCGAGGTGCGCCGGGGCGCTGATAAGTATCCGGACCTCGGTGTGTAGTGCTGGGCGCATGTCGATTGGTGCTGGTGATGCGTCGTGGATGTGTTGGCTGGTCGATGTGTGCGTTCGTGGTTGTTCGGGTCGCTCCGCCGCAGGCGGATGCCGGGCTTCGTTCTGCCCGGACCTTCGTGGTTCGGTGCACGCGCCTCCGAGCGATCGGCGGTCACCGCAGGCCTGTGGCTTGGAGGTACCGGCGTCTCGGCTCGAACTGGTTCGGTGCACGGAGCGGATTCGGTGAGTGGCTGACGGGTGTGCGGGCGCCGCTGGCTGGGTTGATGTCGGTGGCCTTATATATCTGGGCTGCCGCGGCGGACTTGGCTGCGATAACCGTTGGCGCGGCTCGGTAAGCTGCTCATTCGTGGTTGCGCCGAAGTCCAAGGATGCTGTGCTGGATAGACGTACCCGATTGCTGGCCGCCGCGGCGGTGACGCTCGGGGGGCTGTCGGATGTGCTGACGCCGCTGGGCGAGATGTTCGCGGCGCGGGGGCACGAGTTGTACCTGGTGGGTGGGAGCGTGCGGGACGCGGTGCTCGGCAGGCTGGGGACCGACCTGGATTTCACCACCGACGCGCGGCCGGACGCGGTGCAGGACATCTTGCGCGGATGGGCGGACCATCTGTGGGACACCGGGGGCCTGGCGTTCGGCACGGTCAGCGCGGCCAAGGACCGGCAGCAACTGGAGATCACCACGTTCCGCGCCGACAGCTATGACCGGGTATCCCGCAACCCGGAGGTGACCTTCGGCGACTCGCTCGAGGAAGACCTGGTCCGCCGCGATTTCACGGTGAACGCGATGGCGGTGCGGATCGGCGCGGACGGCGCGCTGGAGTTCGTCGATCCGCTCGACGGCATGACCGCGCTGCTCGACGGCGTGCTGGACACGCCTGCCGCGCCGGAGGATTCGTTCAACGATGATCCGTTGCGGATGCTGCGCGCCGCGCGGTTCGTCTCCCAGCTGGGGTTCGAGCCGCATCCCCGCGTCCGTGCCGCGATCACCGAGATGGCCGACCAGATCGACCGCATCACCGCCGAGCGGGTGCGGGTGGAGCTGGACAAGCTGATCGGCGGGGCGCATCCGATCGACGGCATCAACGTCATGTGTGAGACCGGGCTGGCGCAGCGGGTGCTTCCCGAGGTGCCCGCGATGAAGCTGGAGATCGACGAGCACCACCAGCACAAGGACGTCTACTGGCATTCGCTCACCGTGCTCGAACAGGCCATCGATCAGGAGGAGGGCGACCCGGACCTGGTGCTGCGCTGGGCCGCGCTGCTGCACGACATCGGCAAGCCCGACACCAAGCGCAACGAGCCGGGCGGCGGCGTCAGCTTCCACCACCACGAGGTGGTCGGCGCGAAGATGGTGCGCAAACGAATGCGCGCGCTGAAGTACCCGAAGCAGTTCACCGAGGACGTCGCCCGGCTGGTCTTCCTGCACCTGCGCTTCCACGGTTACGGCAAGGGCCAGTGGACCGACTCCGCGGTCCGTCGCTACGTCACCGACGCCGCCGAGCTGCTCCCCCGCCTGCACAAGCTGGTCCGGGCCGACTGCACCACTCGCAACAAGCGCAGGGCCGCCGCGCTGCGCGCCACCTACGACGAACTGGAAACGCGGATCGAGCGGTTGCGGGAGCAGGAGGATCTGGCCAAGGTCCGCCCGGACCTGGATGGCAACGCGATCATGGAGCTGCTCGGCCTGCCCCCGGGCCCCGAGGTGGGCCGGGCCTGGCGCCATCTGAAGGAACTGCGCTTGGACCACGGCCCGCTCAGCCGGGACGAAGCCGAGGCGGCGCTACTCGAATGGTGGAATACGAGCCAGCGCGATTAGGCCGAATTGAAATCACTATGGCTGCGGATGCGAGACCTTGACCAGGGTGAATCGCGACAGGGAAAACGTGAAATGAGCTAGATTCAAGGTCAAGGTCTCGCTCGCGATGGATTGCACCAGTTCGCGAAATAGGACGTGCACCCCGACGATTCGTATGCGTTCGGTATGGAGGTCCGTCCAATCCGGAGGTCAGTCTGCTTTTAGCATGTACCGATCGCAGTGGCATTTCGGACATCGCCCGGCAATGTTCCCACTGATCCGAGCCCTGCGGTTTGGCCTGCACCTACGCACCGGTGCTCGTCTGGCCACTCCGCAAGATCCACATTGATCTGCTGGCCCTGTCCAGTGCAGTTCTTCCAGTAGGCGTACACGGCACCCTGCGTAGGTTCCGTGTAGTACCCGCAGGAGGCCGCTATGGAGTGGAATTGCGTACTGGCATCCTGGGCTGAAGCGAGCGGTTCCAGGAGGAGAACTGGACTGGAGATACCGATCGCTGCGGCGAGTATCAGATGTAACTTCTTCATTGCATATATCTCCATTATCGGAACAAGTGTATCGGCAACATGTCGGGTGAAAATATTACTCCCCTAATTCAGGCAGGGGTCACCAAATTTAATACTCTAGCGATTGCCTCTGCTGCCGGAGCGTGCGCTTAGCTAGCGTAATGACAGATGGTTCGACGTACCAAACCCCCCTGGCTGAACTGATACTCAGTAACAAACAAATTCCAGCACAGTATCTATATGAAAGTCAACGGCTTAACTTTGTGGCTCAGCCGGGACGAAGCCGAGGCGGCGCTGCTCGAATGGTGGAAGACGCAGGCCTGAGTAGCTCAGAAGACGATCAGGGTGGTGCCGGCCAGGATCGCCGAGCGCATCTGGGCGAGGTCGAAGGACCCGGCGATTTCCGGCAGTTCGACGCGGAAGCGGATCAGGTCGCCTTCCCGTTGGGCGCGTACGATCCGCGCGTTCTCGGGCAGGTGCTCCAGCGGCAGAACGGGGACGTCGATCATGCGGCGCGGAACGCGGAAGCCGAGCCAGGTCACTCGCCGTACCGCGATGTCCAGGCGGTTGTCCGTGACCGACGCGTCCACCAGGGCGGTGACCAGTCGTCTGCGGTGCCTTGCTCGGATCAGCCCGCCGGAGTGCACGTCCAAGTCCCAGTCCAGCGGCTGGGTGTTGAGCCATCCGACCAGCGCCGCCGTGGTGACGGTGCCGATGAGGTCGAGCCGGGCGGTGCGCACCTTCGTCGGCACGCCCGGAATCAGGCGGACGCCGTGCGCGATCACCGTCACGGACTCGATCGGGTGATCGTCCCAGCGCAGCCGCGACAGCACGGTCTTGGTCTGGAAGTGCGCGCCGCGACGGCGCACCTTCAGCACTTGCAAGGTGGCGTGCAGGTTGTGACCGAGCAGGGTCGCGCTGACCTCCTGTCCGCCGAACCGGCTCAGGATGCCCTCGCTGAGTATGGTCATCAGCACGTCCGGCAGCAGCGCTGTGACGGTGCCCGCGCCGAGGTCGGCGACCGGATCCATCCAGGCCGTGCTGAGCGTGACCCACTGCTCCAGCCAGGACTGATCGAACAGGCGCTTTCCGAGATCGACGGCCCGAAGCGGCGACCAGGACTTCGGATCGAAATACGTGGCCATGATTGGATCGAGCGTACTTGGCCCGGGGCCCCGGACTCGTGCGCTGTGACCCAGGTCGCGCGGATCGGCCGTCCTTGCCTGGGTGAACGCTCGAGCACGAGAATCGAAAGGCCGGTCACACACCGCTGGGAGGACGCACATGGCGCTGGATCTGAACAGTGATCTCGGCGAGGGCTTCGGGCCGTGGACGATGGGCGACGACGCCGCCATGCTCGACATCGTCACCAGCGCGAACATCGCCTGCGGATTCCACGCGGGTGACCCCGCGATCATGCGCAGGACCTGTGGGCTCGCGGTGGAGAAGGGAGTGCGGATCGGCGCCCATGTGGGTTATCGCGATCTGGCCGGTTTCGGTCGGCGCGAGATCGCCGTCGCGCCCGATGAGCTGCGCGACGAGGTGCTGTATCAGATCGGCGGCCTCGACGCTTTCGCGAAGGCCGCAGGAGACCGGGTGCGCTACGTGAAACCGCATGGGGCCCTCTATCACTCGGCCGCGCGCGATCGGAAGCTGGCCGATGCGGTGCTGGCCGCGATGGCGGAGTACGACCCGCGGCTGGCCCTGCTCGGCCCCGCCGGAACGCAGTTGGAGTCGGCCGCGGAGGCTGCCGGGGTGCGCTTCGTCGGAGAAGGATTCGCCGACCGCGCGTACACCCCCGATGGCTCGCTGGCACCGCGCGGCACGCCGGGGGCGGTATTGGGGCCGCAGGACGCGGTGGCTCAAGCGATCTCGATCGCCAAGTCGGGAGCCACGCGCACTGCCGATGGATCCGGCGAGGTCGCGGTGCACGCCGCGAGTATCTGCGTGCACGGCGATTCGCCCGCGGCGGTGGAGATGGCCCGGCACATCCGCACCGCGCTGGACGAAGTCGGGGTGCCGGTGGAGTCGTTCGGCTGAGGCCGCGAGATGAAGACGACGGGCGCGGTGACGCACGCGCAGCGGAAAGCGGCCGAGGAAGCGATCCGGTCGGCGGGTGATCGGGCGTTGCTGATCACTCCCCCTCGGCGAGACACGGTGGTGGAGCTCGTCACCGCGCTGCGGGAGCGTCCGATACCCGGCGTGCAGGACTTCCTTCCGGCCGCGGAAACCGTACTTCTGACGCTCGATTCACCGCGCGCCGCGGAAGCGGTGCACCGGTCGCTGACCACGCTCTTGGTCACCTTGAACGCCGAGCGGTCGGCCGCTGTTTCCCGTGGAACATCGGCAGACAAAGCTCTCCGCGTCGAACCAGTGTCGATTCCGGTGCGCTACGACGGCGCCGACCTCGACGACGTGGCCAGGATGCTGGACGTCACGACCGCGGAAGTGATCGCCGCGCACACCGGGACGGTGTGGCGGTGTGCATTCGTCGGATTCGCGCCGGGCTTCGGCTACCTGGAATCGCCTGACGGACGGTTGTCCGTCGCGCGCAGAGCGCAGGCGCGTACATCGATTCCGGCGGGCGCCGTCGCCCTTGCCGGTGGATACAGTGCGGTGTATCCGCGGAGCACGCCCGGGGGGTGGCAGCTGATCGGGACCACCGACCTCAGGATGTGGGATGTCGAGCGCGACCCGCCCGCGTTGATCCGCGCGGGCGCCACGGTTCGATTCCTCGACGCGAGGGACGGCGGATGATCGTCGTCGAAGCGGTCGGTCCGCTGGCGACCATCCAGGATCTCGGGCGGCCGGGCTGGTTCGATTCCGGTGTCGGGCCCGCGGGGGCGGCGGATCGCGGGTCGCTGCGACTGGCCAATCGGTTGGTCGGCAACCCGGAGGGGCATGCGGCGATCGAAGTGCTGCTCGGTGGCCTCGCGCTGCACGCCGAGGAGCACGTCATGCTGGCGGTGACGGGTGCTCCGGCCCCCGCTACCGTCGACGGCAGGCCCGTTGGTCACGCGAGCGTGCTGGAACTCGAACCGGGACAGGCGCTGCGGCTGGGCTACGCGTCGGTCGGGCTCCGCAGCTATGTCGCGGTGCGCGGCGGCATCGACGTGCCGGAGACGCTCGGTTCCCGTAGCCGCGACACCATGTCTGGTTTGGGGCCGGAACCGCTGCGGAAAGGTGATCGCCTCCCGGTCGGATCTTCTCCGCACACGATCCCGGTCGTGGACTTCGCCCCTGTCGCCGAGTTACCCGCGGACGTCGTCACCGTGCGCGCCGTGCTCGGTCCGCGCGACGATTGGTTCGCCGACGCCACGGCCTTGTTCGCGGGCGAGTGGGAGATCTCCCCCGACACCGACCGGATCGGCGCCCGATTGGAACGTCGCACCGGCCCGGCGCTGACCAGGAAGGTCACCCGCGAACTGCCGACCGAAGGCATGGCGCTCGGCTCGATCCAGGTGCCGCCGAGCGGACAACCGGTCGTCTTCCTGGCCGATCACCCGGTCACCGGCGGATATCCGGTGGTCGCGGTGGTCGTCGACGCCGACGTCGACGCCATCGCGCAGACGCGGCCCGGTCAACCCGTGCGGTTCGTGCGGGCGGGCTGACCCCGGTTCGCTCCCGGCTGGAGCCGGGCGTGCATCAGGTACACGTTGTAGCTGTCCCACGCCGAGAGCATGAAGTACAGGTCCTCGCCGGTCGACCACGGATGGATGAACCCGCCGTAGGACTTCGGGTAGTCGGCGGTGGACACCAGCGGGATCGCGTCCGTCCACGCACCCTGCGGGCTCGCCGCGGTACGCAGCACGATCGCGCCCCGGGCCGAATCCAGGTACACCATCTGCCACTGCTCGGTCTTCCGGTCGTAGCGCACCGAGAGCTCGCTGGCGATGCCGAGCACCAACGGGGTGGCCTCGTTCTCGGCGGCGGGCGCCCAGGTGCCGCCCACCCAATACTGATACGCGGACTTGTTCAGCACCTGGTGCTTCGGCACACGCGCCAGCGCGATCGTGCCGATGCGTCCGTTGGGCGTGCCGAACATGTAGACGTAATCGCCCTGCGGCACCATCGCCGCGACCTGGAACTTGCCGAGCCCGAACAGGTTCTCCCACTTGGCGTGCTGGTCTTTCTTCCAGGTGCGCCCGCGGTCGTCGGAATAGGCGAGGCCGCCGTAGTTGGTCCACCACAGACCCGGTATGCGGCTCCATCTGTTCACCGACATGTAGCTGAGGTACTGCCGATTCCCGATGGCGAACCCGGAGGTCGGGATGGTGGTGGTCTCCCAGTTCTTGATCTTGCGGCTGCCCAGGATCTCAGCGGCGTGGCAGCGGCTGTCCTGCGCGAAGGTGTCCAGCGTCAGGCCGTCGGACAGATCGCGGTCGGTGCTGAAACCGATGACGTTGCTGCGCCAGTCCTGGTCGTCGTTGCCCGCGCCGCCGACACCCCAGCCTTTGCCGAAGGTGTCGCCGAAAACCACGGCGATCTCGCCGGGCGTCGTCTCCCACATGAGGCCGAGATCGGTGCCGTCGACCTGCCAGCGCATGTCGGTGCGGTTCTCCGAGCCGTGTCCGGTCACCTGGCCGACCAGTTGGACCGACTCGACCGTCGGCGCGGCCACCGGAGCCGCGAGCGGGCCGGGTTCGGCCGGATGTACGACCTGTGGCGGAGCTGGCTGTGGCTCCTCACCGGGCCCTCCGGGAACCGGGACCGGTATCGGCTCGGTCTCCGGCTTGAATTCGATGCGCGGCAGTTTGACCGGCGACCCGGAACCGGAGGAAGAACCGGAGTCATCGTTCGAACCGGAGCCGGAACCGCTGCCCGAACCGGATCCGGATGACGAGCCGGAGGAGCCGGGTTTCTCGTCGGTGCCCGTCTCGGGCGTCGGGCTGGGATCGGGATCGGGCTCGGGATGTGCGGGGTAGTCCCTGATGTCCGGGCACGGGTTTTCACACGGATTCTCCGGCAGCGGATCCGGGACGATCCGTGTGTTGTCGTGCGGTGGGTCGGGCACGGGGACCGGAGTGAGTTCCGGGATGGGGACGGGAATGTCGATCTGCGGCGGCAGCGGTGGCGGCGGAGGCTGCGCGGGATCGGGTTCGCGGTTGAGCGGGTCGAAACCGACTTCACCGCAACTGTTGACCGGCGGCGGCGCCCACGGAAACGGTGCGGCCTGCGCGGTGGGCGTCGGTACGGTGAGGACGCCGGCGAGCAGTGCGCCGAACAAGGCGGGTACACAAGGCGATTTGCTTCCGGATGCGCGCATCAGGTCGGCCCGGCCGCGCTCGTCAGGCGATCGGATGTCCGGTGGCGGACCGAGCCTCCCACGCGCTCAGCAGTTCTCGTACCGCATCGGGGTCGTGCACCGGAGAACCCATGTCGTGTTGTCTCCTGTCGGTCGGCTGCTGACGAGCCAACTTACCGGAACAACCGCTGGAAACGGGGACGGCGAATCGAAAAAGACCCGCGCAATGGAACCGGCGCCGGGCCGCGTGCGTCCAAGGACATATGAACGAGATCGAGTACGTGTTCGGCACCGGTGACGGAGTCGTGCACGTCTGGACGAGCGAGGCCGACCTGGAACTCGGCGACACGGGCGCGGCCGACGCGGTGCGGCTGGACTTCGACGGAGACGGCATCGCCGATGACGCGCTGTGGGATTCGGCTGGTTCGGGCCGCGCCGATATCGCCGCGCTGGATCTGGACGACGACGGCGTGCTCGACCATTTCTTCACCGATCCCACCGGCCTCGGCACGTGGAACCATCAGATCACCGGCCTACCCGGCGATACGGCGAGCGAGCCGCTGGACTGGAGCGTGCGCACGGACACGGAGGCGCCGGATCGTCTGCTCGGCGAAGCACGACTATCGGATTCGCGGCGGGATGCCGATCGTTCGGAGGACGACGCGTTGCCCGAGCATCTCGCACACCTGAACCGCGACCGGCGCGACCCGGGCGACGATCCGCTGCTCAGCTGACCGCGCGGCGGCGCGTGTTCAGCGCGATGGCCACGATCCCCGCGGCGTAGATGGCGGCGCCGGCCAGCACCACGATCGCCGATCGGCCGTCGTTCGGAATGATCAGGGCCGCGATCACGATCGCCAGCACGAACGCGACATTGAACACCGTGTCCTGCAACGCGAACACCTGGCCGCGGCGGGCGTCGTCGATGTCTATCTGCATGGTCGCGTCACCGGTCAGCTTGATCGTCTGCCCGGCGAGTCCCAGCAGGAACGCACCGATCAAGAGGAGTTCGTGCGCACGCTCCACCGCGGCGCCCGAGTCGGCGAACGCGATCGGCGTGACCAGCGTGAGTTGCACCAGCATCGCGGTGATCAGACCGGCCACCACGGTGCGCGCGCGGCCCAGCCGCGGAATGAGCAGCGGCGCGACGACGGCGGCCACCAGCATGCCCGCCGCGGTGGCGGCGATCGTGACGCCGAAACCGACCAGGCCACCACTGAGCCCGGAGCCGTCCACCGGGGTCTGGCGCAGCACCAGCACCATGATCAGCGTATTCATGCCGAAGACGATCCGATGGGTGCCGATGCCCAGCATCGCCGTCGTGACCGCTTTCGATTCCCACACCGCCGTGGCCCCGGTACGCAGACCGGTAGCGATCGCGTGCACGGTGTTGTCGCCCTTCGCCGCGCCGGGCGCCGGGCCGAGCACGCGCGGCCGGAACCCCGCCGCCAGCGCCGCGCCCAGCAGCGACCCGATACCGCTGATCGCCACCGCGACCGCCGAGGCGAAGTCTCCCGCCCCGATCAGTCCGATCACACCCACCGCGACGGCCGCACCGGCACCAGCGCACCCGGAGGCCACTGTGGCCAGCACCGAGTTCATCGGCACCAGCCACGCCTGCGGCAGTACGCGCGGCAGCGCGGCCGAGACGCCCGCGAGCACGAATCGGCTGACGCCCACCACCGCCAAAGCCAGCAACAGCAGCGGCGTCTCGCCGGCCCCGGCCAGCAGCCCTGCGCTGACCAGCGCGATCAGCACCGCGCGCAGCACGTTGGCGACCAGCAGCACGGTGCGCCGGTCCCAGCGATCCAGCAGTGCGCCCGCGTACGGCCCGATCAGCGAATACGGCAGCAGCAGCACCGCGAAGCCCGCCGCGATGGCCAGCGGATCGGTCTGCCGTTCGGGGTTGAACAGAATCGCGCCGGACAGGGCCGCCTGGAACATCCCGTCGCCGAATTGCCCTGCGAAACGCACCACCGCCAGCCGCGACACGCCCGGGCTCTGCCGAAGTGTTGCGCGCAGTCCACCCGGCCGTTGCTCTGCGGGAGTGAGGCCTTCGGCGTGACCAGTCGACACGTTCGCGAGCGTACTGTGTTCGCCGACCACGCCGCACCACGCGCGTCGGCGCCGACAGCGTCTCAGACCCGGTCGACCAGCGTGCTCACCGTCGCGCGCATGTCCGGCGCCATCGGCAGCTCGTCGAGCGTGCCCGCGTCGATCCAGGCGAACGCGTCGTGCTCGCCCGGCGCGAGGGCGACATCGCCGGGTTCCGCCTCCACGACGAAGCTGTATTTCCGCACTTTCGACTTGGTACGGGTGGCGTAATCGAATCCACCGAGGAAGTCGAGGACCGCGCGCATCCGCAGCCCTGTTTCCTCCAGCAATTCTCGTTCGACGCACTCGGCGAATGTCTCGCCGGTTTCGACGCCACCGCCGGGCAGTTCGTACATACCGCCGTGATAGTCGTCGGCGACGCGGCGCACCACCAGAAGCCTGCCTTCGCGGAACACGGCGACGCCGACCACGAAATGCGCGATGCCATCCCGGTGTGCTTCGCTGCGGAGTTGCTGTTCGATCAGGGCGAGGTCATCGGGGTCCAGCACGTCGCTACCTCCGGTTGTCGTTGTGACGCTTGGCAATCGGGGCCGGGCCGGGATATCCGACGAGGTGGCCCGACGTTTCGACGTACCGGTTGGTTCTGCTCGCCTGCCGTTCACCTTCCGGTCGCTCGCGTAAAATGCCGAGTGCGGCACAATTTACTAGGAATGCGGAGTACCGCGGCGGAAGTGCTCCTACCCTGAATGGCGATCGGTGCACGGTCCCGAGAGGAGGACCATGATGTCCACACTCACGACACCACACATCGATGTCCACCGTGGCGGCGACCGCATGAAGACGCGGGTCTCCTGGCTGGATTCGAAGCATTCGTTCTCCTTCGGGGAACATTACGATCCCGACAACACCCACCACGGCTTGCTGCTGGTCAACAACGAGGACATCGTGTCCCCCGGGCAGGGATTCGACACCCACCCGCATCGGGACATGGAGATCGTCACCTGGGTGCTCGGTGGCAGCCTGGTGCATCAGGATTCCCTCGGCCACAGCGGTGTCATCTACCCGGGCCTGGCCCAGCGCATGAGCGCGGGCACCGGCATCCTGCATTCGGAGAAGAACGACTCGTGGCGTCTGGACGGCCGCATTCCCGAACACGAGCAGCCGGTGCATTTCGTGCAGATGTGGGTGGTGCCCGACGAGCCCGGGCTGACCCCGGGCTACGAGCAGCTCGAAATCGACGACGAACTCGCGGGAGGTGGTCTGGTCACGGTCGCCTCGGGCCTGCCCCGCTACCGCGATCGCACCGCGATCGCCATCAACAGCAGCCATTCGGCGCTGCACGTGGCGCGCATGACGAGCGCGGAGCCGGGCGCCGAGCAAGTGATCGACCTACCCGATGCGCCATACCTGCACTTGTTCGTAGCGCGCGGGGAGGTGGACATGGAGGGGGTCGGCCCGTTGTATAAGGGGGACGCGGTGCGTTTGACCAGGTCAGGTGGCCAACGCGTGGTGGCGCGGCAGCCGTCGGAAGTTCTGATCTGGGAGATGCACGCGCGGCTCGGCGCCCAGTAGCCGGTTCGCATTAACATCCGTCCTCGGGAAGCGCGATCAGTAGGCGACCGCCGCGCACCCCGGACCACCTCGTCCGGACCGAGCATCGCGAGGCACCGACGGAGAGGAAGTCCATGTCGCAATATCCGCCCCCGCCGCCCGGTCAGTACCCGCCGCCGGGGCAATACCCACAGCCGCCGGGCGGCCAGTATCCGGGCCGGCCCGACTACTGGCAGGAATCGCCGAAGGGCCGCGGCCTGGCGATCACCGCGCTGGTGCTCGGCATCCTCGCATTGCTGTTCTTCTGGACGATCATCGGCGGCTATCTCTGCGGCATCTTCGCGGTCATCCTGGGTATCGTCGCGGTGTTCAAGGCCCGCGCGGGCACCGCGGGGGGTATGGGCATGGCGATCACCGGCATCGTCCTCGGCGCGCTCGGCATCGTCGGCGCAGTGCTGCTCACCGTCGTGGGTTACAACTTCTTCATCAACTCGGGCGGCAAGGACTTCGTGGACTGCGTGAACAAAGCGAACAACGATCAGTCCAAGATCGAGCAGTGCGAGCGCGAGTGGAATCAGAAGCTGCAGGACAAGTACAGCGTCACCCTCACTCCGCCATCCGCGCCGACGCCCCGGTAGCCGAGGCGCACGCCCGGGTCGTGGCGATCACCTCGGCGAAGTCGCGGCGAAAGTCGCCGTCCGGCGCCACGACCCAGGTTCGGTAGCCGCCGTGCTCGTCGGCGGGCGACGGCAGAACGATGTGGCTGCCCGGCAGTGCGATCGACGCGCAGATCCGGAAGAGGTCGGCGAACAGCCCGGTGTCCAGATACGAGTTGTCGGTGGGGCCGGTCAGGAAGGTCCAGCGGCACGCGCGTGGATGCGCGATGACCGGGCCGGGCCGAGGTTCGGGACCGGCGGCGAGCCGCTCGAGCACCCGGCGGCCGAACTCCGCGGGCATCACGACCGCTCCGACCGAGCCGACTTCCAGCATGATGCGACCAAGGATCGGGTCCACGAGTCCGTACAGCCCGTGGTCGCCGCGATAGCGACGGCAGCGAGCGAACGCGTCCTGGATCGACGGGAAATCCGTGGACGCGAGATGCCTGCCCGATTCGATGCGCGATGTACCCATGACGAACAACCTCGCCTCGCAGTGGTGGGACGCGTGCTCGGAAGAATCGATCGCTGTCTCGACCCTAGTCGCGGGCAAGATGCTTGACAATAGTCACCGCCCCGCGCGTCCGAGTCGGCGTAGCATCCCGACACATGGCACCCGTCTCGCCTACCGTTGCCCGCTGGGAGCTGGTGCTGCGGCTGCGTGAACTGCGGGAACAGCGTGGGTTCGACTCCGCGGGTTTCGCCAGACAGGTGGGCTTCACCCCGGCCAACTGGTCGCACGTGGAGAAGGGCAGGCGGGTACTGACCACCAAGACCATCGGTCCGGTGCTCGAACTGCTCGACGTGGAAGCCGAGGAGCGCGTGGAATTGCTGGCCCTGCTGGAGGCCAGCAAGCAGCGTGGCTGGTGGGCGAAGTCCTCGGCATTGATCGGACCCGAGCTGCAACGGCTGTACGGCATGGAATCCGGCGCCCAGAGCATCCGCAGCTACGACAGCCTCGTCGTGCCGGGTCTGTTGCAGACCGAGGACTACGCTCGCGCGCTGATCAGCGCCGACGTGATGATCCGGCCGGTCCAGGTCGAACAGCTGGTGGCGATCCGGATGCGGCGCCAAGAGCGGCTGCGCGGCGCGGACCCGGTGGAACTCACCGCCGTCTTCGGCGAGGGCACGCTGCTACAGCAGACCGGAGGTCCGGACGTGCTGCGCGGGCAGTTGGACTATCTGGCCGACCTGATCGAGGAACTCGACACCGTCGAGGTGCGCGTGATCCCGTTCGCGGCCACCGCCGGCGCGGTGCTCGGCGGATCCAGTTTCCACCTCATCGACTTCGCGGGCGAACAGCTGCCGACCTTCGGCTGGGTGGAGAGCGCGGTGTTCGGCGGGGCCGTCGAGGACCCGGATCTGGTCCGCGATCTACGCTTCGCCTACCTGCGCGCGGTGGACCAATCCTTGTCGAGAGTGGAGTCATTGGCCCTGATCAGGCGCTATTCCCGCGTGTAAAATCCTGCCCATGGCCATCACCGCACGGCCGGTACGCACCGGCTGGTTCACATCGACCAGATCGAACAATGGCAACCAATGCGTCGAGGTCCGGTTCGATGGTGATGCGGTGCTCATCCGTGACAGCAAATATCGCCGCGACCCGGCAAACCGCCATGCCGAAGAGCCCGTCATCACCGTCACCGCAGCCGAATGGACCGCGTTCCTCGACGCGGTACGCATCCGCGGGCGATCGGATGGCGAATTGAGCGCGCACCCCGCCGCCGACGGCCACACCACACTGCGCCATGGCGAAGTCACGCTCACCTACACACCGGAGGAGTGGGACGCCTTCCTGCTGGGCGCGCACGACGGCGAATTCGATCGTGTCGTCTTGCCCGCCTGACTTCCCATAGGACTCGCACGCTCCGCGCGTTCCCCACATCGACGTGGGCGAACAGACCAGGAAAGACGGTTCGAGGTCGTCGCGCACGGCCGACGCACGCGCTTGTCGGCATACTGGACACCGTGACTTCCGAACTGACCCGTCCTTCCGGTATCGATCTGTCCTACCTCGACGAGGACGTGCGGGTGCAGGACGACTTGTTCGCGCACGTCAACGGCAAATGGCTGGCAGACCACCAGATCCCCGCCGACCGGGCCGTGGACGGCGCCTTCCGCGCGCTGTACGACCAGGCGGAGCTGGACGTGCAGGCAATCATCCAGAATGCCGCGGCGAGCGACGCCGAACCGGGCAGCGAGACCCGCAAGATCGGTGACCTCTACTCCAGCTTCATGGACACCGACGCGGTGGCCGCCGCCGGGCTCGCGCCGATCGCCGCCGAACTCGCCGCGATCGCGGAGGTCGGCGACAAGGGTACTTTCGCTTCGCTGCTCGGCCGGTTGCAGCGCACCGGCGTCGGGGGCGCCGTCGCCGTTTTCGTCGACACCGACGACAAGGACTCCAACCGCTATCTGGCGCACGCCACCCAGTCCGGCATCGGCCTGCCCGACGAGTCGTACTACCGGCAGGACGAGTTCGCCGAGATCCGCGCGAAGTACATCGCGCACATCGACCGCATGTTCGCCCTGGCCGCCGCCGACCCGCAGGTCGCCGGACTGCTCCCGGAAGAACTCGACACCGTCGGCGCACGGGTCTTCGAGCTGGAGCGGAAACTGGCCGCCGGGCACTGGGATGTGGTGCGCCGCAGGGACGCCGAACTCAGGTACAACCTGACCACCTTCGACGCGCTGGCCGCGGACAACCCCGAGTTCGACTGGTCCGCGTGGACGGCCGCGCTGGCCGAGGGCGTCGACGCGGCAGGAGCCGAGCTGTTCGCCGAGGTGGTGGTCCGCCAGCCGGACTACCTGCGCGCGTTCGCGCGGCTGTGGGCCGACGAGCCGCTCGCCGACTGGCAGGCGTGGGCGGCTTGGCGGGTGCTCCGCGCGCGGGCGCCGTATTTGACCGACGCGGTGGTCGAGGAGAACTTCGACTTCTACGGCCGCACGCTCACCGGCGCGGAGGAGAACCGGGAGCGCTGGAAGCGCGGCGTCGGGCTGGTGCAAGACCTGCTCGGCGAGGCGGTCGGCAAGATCTATGTGGCCGAACATTTCCCGCCGCAGGCCAAGGCCCGCATGGTCGAGCTGGTGGCCAATCTGCGGGAGGCCTACCGCCGCAATATCGCCGAGCTGGAGTGGATGGGCCAGGGCACCCGGATCGCCGCGCTGGCGAAGCTGGAGAAGTTCACCCCGAAGATCGGCTATCCGGACAAGTGGCGGGACTACTCGGGCGTGGTGATCGATCCGGCCGATCTGGTCGGCAACTACCGCAGGGGCTACGCGGCCGAACACGATCGGGATCTGAACAAGCTCGGCGGTCCGGTCGACCGCGACGAATGGTTCATGACCCCGCAGACGGTGAACGCCTACTACAACCCGGGCATGAACGAGATCGTCTTCCCGGCCGCCATCCTCCAGCCGCCGTTCTTCGACATGAATGCCGACGACGCGGCCAACTACGGCGGCATCGGCGCGGTGATCGGTCACGAGATCGGGCACGGCTTCGACGACCAAGGCGCGAAGTACGACGGCGACGGCAACATGGTGGATTGGTGGACCGACGAGGACCGGGCCGAATTCGGTGAGCGGACGCGAGCGCTGATCGAGCAGTACGACGTGCTCTCCCCCAAGGGCCTGCCGGACGAGCACACGGTGAACGGGCAGTTCACCATCGGCGAGAACATCGGCGACCTCGGCGGTCTGTCCATCGCGCTGCAGGCGTACAAGATCTCGCTGGGCGATGCCGCGGCACCGGAGATCGACGGGCTCACCGGCCTGCAACGGGTGTTCTACGGGTGGGCGCAGGTGTGGCGCACGAAAGCACGGATGGAGGAGGCGATCCGCCGCCTCGCCACCGACCCGCACTCGCCGGCGGAGTTCCGCTGCAATGCGGTGGTGCGCAATATCGACAGCTTCCATGAGGCGTTCGATGTCAAACCCGGCGACGCGCTGTACCTGGAACCCGCTGAGCGCGTGAAAATCTGGTAGTTCCTCGAGCCGAGGCGGTCCGACTGGACCGTCTCGGCCGCGCGAGTGGTCAGCGCAGGCGGTCCTCCGTCCCCGCGTCGAAGAAGAAGACGTCCTCCGGTCTGGGCCGAAGATACAACCGGTCACCGAGCCGCACCTGGAAGCGGCGGTCGACGCGCGCGACGACCTTCCCGGAGCGGCTGTTCCAGTCCTCGGCGATGCCGTGGCTGTAGACGAACGACTCCGCGCCGAGTTCTTCCAGCAGTTCGGCGTCCACCGCCAGGCCGTCGGCGGGCTCCGCGGTGACCTCCCAGGACTCGGGCCGTACCCCGACTACCACCCGGGCGCGAGATCTCGCGGCGGGCGGCAGCGGTATTCGTAGGTCGCCGAGCACCGCCGCGCCGTCGCGCACCGGCGCTTCCAGCAGGTTCATGCCCGGTGAGCCGATGAATCCCGCCACGAAGGTATTCACCGGATCGTCGTAGAGCACGCGCGGCGCGGCGATCTGCTGCAACTTGCCTTCGCGCAGCACCGCCACCCGATCACCCATGGTCATCGCCTCTACTTGGTCGTGGGTGACGTACACCGTGGTGGTGCCGAGTCGTTTCTGCAAGGCCGCGATCTGCGAGCGCGTGCTCACCCGCAGTTTCGCGTCCAGGTTCGACAGCGGCTCGTCCATGCAGAACACCTGGGGACGCCGAACGATGGCCCGCCCCATGGCGACGCGCTGCCGCTGCCCGCCGGACAGCCGGGCGGGCTTGCGGTCGAGCAGGTGCTCGAGCTCGAGCATCTTCGCCGCCTCGCGGACGCGCACCAGCGTGTCGGCCTTGTTCACGCCCGCGTTGCGCAGGGCGAAGCCCATGTTCTGCGCGACGGTCATATTGGGATACAGCGCGTAGCTCTGGAACACCATCGCCACGTCCCGTGCCCGCGGCGGCAATCCGGTGACGTCCTTGCCGCCGATCAGGATGCGCCCTTGGGCAACGGATTCCAGGCCCGCGAGCATGCGCAGACTGGTCGACTTGCCGCATCCCGACGGACCGACGAGCACGACGAACTCACCGTCGGCGATGTCGAGTTCGAGCTGGTCGACGGCAGGCGTCTGCGCGCCGGGATACCGGTGCGTGACGCCTTCGAACTGCACGGTGGCCATGCTTGTCGGTCTCCTCGGGGCGAGCGCTACTTCGGCAGCTTCGGCGTGATCTGCCGATCGATGATCGCTTGCAGCTGACTGGTGACGTTCGCGAACGTGGCGGCCACGTCGGCGTTCTGCAGACCGATCTGCTCCAAGCCGGTGCCGATGATCTGGTCGCCGCCCGGTACGAACACCCGGGCGTAGTCCTGCGACTTGGTCAACGGCAGCTGATCGATCGCGACTTTCGAGTTGGGGTTCTTCGCGAGGAAGTCCTGCTCGCTCTGGTCGTTCACGGCCGACTTGCGCACCGGCATGTAGCCCGTGCCCTGCGAGAAGTACGCGGTGTTCTGCGCGTTGGTGACGAACTCGATGAACTTCAGCGCGTTCACCTTTCGCTCGTCGGAGATGCGCGCCGGAATCGCCAGGCCCGCACCGCCGGTGGTGACGCCGGGTCCGTTCGGATGCGGGAGGAAGGCGGTGCCGAAAGTCAGCTTGCCCTCGGCGTTCTTCTGGATGCCGCGCAGGTCGCCGGTCGAGGCGATGGTGGAGGCGATCACTCCGGTGCCGAAGTCCACCGCGATCTGCGGCTTGATGCCCGCGTACCTCTTGGCGTTGATCATGGTGCGCAGGAACGTGCCCGCCGCGATGGTGCCGGGGTCGTTGAACTTCAGCGTCCACTTGTCCGAGTACGCGCCGCCGAAGGTCCAGTTCGGGCCCTGAAAGGTCCAGGCGAGATAGTTCTTGGCGTCACCCCAGCCGTGCGCGAGCTTGCCCTCGCCGACGACCTCCTGCAGCTTCGGGCCCCACTCGTCGAACTCCTGCCAGCTCTGCGGGCCGCGGTCGGGCAGGCCGGCCCGGTTCCATACGTCCTTGTTGTAGTAGAACAGCGGGGTCGAGCGGGCGTAGGGCAGTGCGTAGTGCTTGCCGTTGAACTGGTAGTCGGCGACCAGGGAGTCGACGTAGTCGTCCAGCCGCACGCCCGCGTCGGCGAAGTGGCCGTCGAGCGGTTCGATGGTGCCGTTCAGCGCGTAGTTGAACCACCAGACGTCGGAGAGCACCACGATGTCCGGCAGATCCCCGCCCGACAGCGCCGCGTTGAACTTCTGCGACACCTCTTCGTAGTTCTTGCCCGCGTCGACCAGGTTCACCGTCAGGTCGGGGTACTTCTCGTGGAAGCGACGGATGAGTTCGGTCTCGAGCTCCTTCGAAGTGCCCGGGTGGTTGGACCAGAAGGTGAGCGTCTTGGCGTCGCCGGACTGTTTGCCGCCGCCTCCGGTGCCCGCGCACGCGGTCAGCGCCGCTCCCGCCGTGAGCGCGCCGGTCAGTCCGAGGAATCCGCGCCGGGTCAGCGCCGGGAACTGTGCAGTGGACACGTGGTTTCTCCTTGATCGGTTAACCCTTGACCGCACCGGAGGTGAGGCCTTTGATCATGTGGCGTTGCAGCACCAGGAAGACCACGAGGATCGGCAGCATGGTCAGCAGAGTTCCCGCCATGACCGGTCCCCAATTGGTGACGCTCGGGTTCTCGGTGTTCTGCAACAAGGTCAGGCCGACCGGCAAGGTGGCGACCGTCGTGTCGTCGGCCATCAGGAAGGGCCAGAGGTATTCATTCCATTCGTTGACCAGCGTCACGACCGCGAAGGCGACCATGGTCGGCCCGGACATCGGCAGCACCACCCTGGTGAGCAACCGCCACCAGTTCGCGCCGTCCATCCGCGCCGCCTCGATCACTTCCGAGGGCAGCGAGAGGAAGTGATTGCGCATGAGGAAGGTGCCGAAGGCGACGCCGCAGAGCGGAACGATGATGCCCTGGAAAGTGTTCCGCCAGCCGAGCTGAGCGATCAGCGCGTAGTTGGAGATCACCGTGATCTGGTTGGGCACCATCAGCGCCGCGATGATCACCAGGAATACCACCGTCTTGCCCGGAAAACGCAGGAACACCAAGCCGTACGCGCTGAATACGCCGAGCACGAACTTCACCGCGGAGACGACGCCGGTGACGATCAGCGAATTGCGCAGGAAGGTCCAGAACGGCAGCGTCGTGGTGGCCTCCCGGTAGTTCTCCGGGTGCCAGCTGTGCGGCCAGTACACGGCGGGCTGCACGTAGATGTCGGGCCTCGCCTTGAACGAGGTGATGAAGATCCAGAACAGCGGGACGCCGACGATGATCAGCACGCATGCCATCGCCGCGTAGCCGAGTAGAGTCACCGCCCGCTGCCTGCGCCGATAGGAAAGCGTCTGCACGCCCACGTCTTTCACTGCTGTCCCCGATCCATGACCCGCACCTGAACCAGCGTCACCACGAGCAGCACCAGGAACATGACGGTGGCCACGGTCGCGCCGTAGCCGGCCCGGAAATTGCGAAAGGACTCCTGGTAGACCTGGTAGACCATGGTCGTCGTGCCGGTGCCGAGCGGGCCGCCGCGGGTCATCACGTTGATGATGTCGAAGACCTGCAACGAATTCAGCAGCACCGTGATGGACAGGAAGAAGGTGGTCGGCCGCAACTGCGGCAGCAAGACCTTGGTGAACGTCGTCCAGGAGCTCGCGCCGTCGATCTGCGCGGCTTCCATCAGATCGGTCCGGATGCCTTGCAGCGCCGCCAGATAGATGACGAAGGTATAGCCGAGGTTCTTCCAGATGTAGGTCACCGTCACCATGAACAGCGCCCACCGCGGATTCTGGTAGAAGTCCGGCACGTCGTGCACGCCGAGCCGATGCAGTGCGTCCTGGATCAGGCCGAAGCTCGGATCGAAGATGAACTGGAAAGCTACGCCGATGGCGGCGCCGGAGATGACGAACGGCGCGAAGATCGCCGAGCGGACCACGTTGCGGCCGAACAGCTTCCGATCCAGCAGCAGCGCCAGCGCCAGTCCGAGCACCATGCTGCCCGCCACCGCCGCGAGGGTGAACACGACGGTGTTGGTGACGATGTCCCAGGAATCCGGCCTGCTCCACCATTCGCGGTAGTTGTCGAAACCGACGAATGTGGCGATCGGATCGGAGATGTTCCAATCGAACAGCGACAGCCGGATGTTGTCGATCAGCGGCCGGTAGACGAACAGCGCCAGGAGCGCGAGATTCGGCAGCACCAAGACCAGGAACAGGGCGTAGTCCCGCCAAGGACGGTGGCGCAGACCGCGTCCCGGTGGCTGCGGCAGTACTCGCTCCGGCCTGGTACGCACGGCGGTGACTCTACGGACCGGAGCAAACAGCCGGTTACGATCGCCCGCCGTCGCGCTGAACTTCTCGCGCACGGGCCAAGTAGAGCAAAAGCCGAACACTACGATCGGCTACTTCGAGCAATTGATCGTAATGTTCGGCTTCGCGCCGCTGCGGGGTTACCGCAACTTAGTTCCAGTCCCCCAGGCCGTCACTTGCGCTGAGCGTGCCGCCCTGGGTGTTCTGCACGATCACCGGGTCGCCGCGGCGCGCGTTCTCGAAGAACCACTTGGCGTCCTCGGTGCTGACGTTCAGGCAGCCGTGGCTGGCGTTGGAGACGCCCTGCTGGGCGACCGACCACGGCGCGGCGTGCACGAAGATGCCGCTGTTGGAGATGCGGGTCGCGTACTCGACCTCGAGCTTGTAGCCCTCGGGGTCGGTGACCGGAACGCCGTAGGTCGACGAGTCCATGGTCATCTTGCGCAGCTGCTCGCCGACGATGTAGGTGCCGTTCGGCGTCTCGTGCTTGGGCTTGCCCATCGAGGTGGGCATCTCCTTCACCACCTCGCCGTTGCGGGTGATGGTGATGGTGTGCGTCTCGTCGTCGGCGGTGGTCACGAAGGCGTCGCCGATGCGGAACGAGCTGGTGGTGCCGCCCGCCTGCACCTGCACGTCGGTGTTGTCCGGCCAGAACTCGTCCGGCCGCCAGCGCACCTGCTTGTCGCCGCGCCAGTAGAAGTGTCCCGGCGCTGACTTCGAGGCGGTGATCTTGATGGCCTTCTCGGCGGCGGCGTGATCGGCCACCGGTTCCTTGAAGGTGATGATGATCGGCTGCGCGACGCCGACGACCTCGCCGTCGGCGATGTTGATCGAGGGCGGAGCGAAGTTCGCCTGCGGCTCGGGCTCGGTGGCGGCGGCGGCCGAGCCGGTGCCGATCCCCGGAGGAAGCGGTTCGGCCTGAGCGGGCGCGACGAGCAGAACACCGGCTGCCGCGATCGCGGCCGACAGCAGGACGCCCTCGCGCATCCGGCGGGCTAGCCGCGCTCCCTTGCGGGGAGCAGGCGACGACCCGGTGTGCAAAGCGGCATGCATAGGTTTCTCGTCCATTCCATCTCTCGCGCGCACGCGAACGCGCGCGTAGCGAGATTTCTTCATTTCAGCGCGGAGCCAGAAGAGCGCCCCACTGGTATCGACGGCCCGACCCGTCGTCCATTCCTACCGTCCGGACGCGCGTCGTATCCACCCGCGTTTCAGATTGATGCAGCACCAGTGCTTGTTGTGGCATGGGTCACAAATGCTCTGATTGGGTATCGAAGCGGGCAAATGTGCCGGTCACGACGGATCGGACAACCTCGGAGCGCGGTCGCTCGATTCGCGAAAGACGGTTCACAGCAAACTTATTAGTGACGAAGCTCACTGACCACGTCGAACAAAATCGGGCGACGCGGACCGGTCGCGATATTGTGCGGCACCGAGAGCGGGACGCTTCCGCGCGCATACCGCGGGGCGAGCCACAGGCTTACCCGCGCCAGGATGGTGGCCAGCGCGATCCGCAACTCGTAGTCCGCGAGGGTCGCGCCGATGCAGCGCCGATGGCCGCCGCCGAACGGCGCGAACTCGAACGGCCGGTAGCGGCGGTCGACGAAGCGGGACGGGTCGAAGCGCCCCGGGTCGGTCCACACCTCGGGATCGGAGTGCAGCAATGGCACCGCTATCCCCATCGTCTCGCCCGGTGCGAGCGTGACGCCGCGCAGCACGAACGGTTCGGTCAGCCGGCGCAGGACGATCGGTACCGGCGGGTGCAGCCGCAGGGTCTCCTGGCAGACGGCATCGAGGTAGGGCAGTGCGGCCAGCTCCGCCGGACCGGCCTCCCGACCGGCGTCGTCGAGCTCGCGCCGCAGGCGGGCCAGTGCCTCGGGTGCGCGGTGCAACCGGAACAGTGCCCAGACCAGGGAGGTCGCGGTGGTCTCGTGCCCGGCAACCAGCAAGGTGCGTATCTGCTCGCACAACTCGTCATCGGCGTCGTCAGGATAAGCGGACAGCAACATGTCGAGTACGTCGGCGGATGGTGTGGCGGGATGCTGACGCCGGTGTGCGATGTCGGCTCGGATCAACCGATCCAGTCGCTCCCGTGCGGCGCGGAACCGATCCCACGGCCCGTGCCCGTGCAGTCCGCGGCGCAGCGTGGGCAACAGCAGCAACGGCCCGGAGAACGCGGTGATGAAGTCCGTCACCGCGGTGGTGTACTCCGCTTGCCGCCGCGGGTCGCGTGCACCGAACACCACCGTCGTGATCACCCGGAGCGTGAGGGCTCGCGCCGCCGCCCGCGCATCGATACGCGTACCCGCCGCCCACTTCTGACCGCTCTCTCCGGCCAGCTCCCGTACGGTGGCTTCCTGGATCAACGCGCCGTACTCCCGTATCCGGGCACTGTGAAAGGCGGGGGTGAGCAGGGCGCGGTCGCGGCGATGGCGCTCGCCCGAAGCCAGGATCAGCGACGCGGCGCCGACCATCGGTTCGATCGGATTCGGACGCGGCGGCTCGGAGAACATCACCGGCGAGCGGAACAACTCGCGGGCGCCGGCGGCCGTCCCGGTGAACAGCACCGCGCCGAAGCCGGGAAATCGAACGTAGAACGGGTCGCCTTCCCGCGCCCTGCGCCAGCGGAAGTACCGATCGAAATCGCTGCCCGCGGCCAGGGCGTGCAGCACGGTCGCGCGCGGCACACGCGGTCCCGCCCGGCAGGCACCCGCCTCGGTTCGTGGTGTGCTCACGTCCATACCGAGAAACACGAGGCCGCGACCGGAGCGGTTCGAAGCTAGCCCGCGGCCTGCTTGTGCTTGCGCACCGTGCCCTGCGCCGTCGCCGCCAGCCGCGCCAGCCTGGCGTCGCCGAGCGCGGTCACCATGCTGCCGAGCCCGTTGGTGACGAACGCGATCGACATGCGGAGATCCGGATCGGCGTACGCGCCGGACCCGCCGACGCCGTAATGGCCGAACGCGTGCCTCGGCTGCTGCTTGGACATCAGTACCGGGCGGTGGTAACCGAGTGTGAAATGAATCGGCACACCGAGTACGTAGTCCCGGCTCTGGGTGGGCTGCACCTGCCCGATCGTCTCGATCGTCCGCGGATCCAGGAACCGCACGGTCTGCTCGGCGCCGACCCCGGGCGGCTTCCGGTCCGCATTGGCTGCGTAGACCACGCCGCCGTTGGCCAACGCGCCGTACATACGCGCCAGTGCGCGCGCGGAGAACACGCCATTCCAGCCCGGCATCACCGCGTCGTGCACCCGGGGGTCGTGGACCAGTTCGTCGAAGCTTTCCGGCATGCCCGCCTCGGCCAGGCCGCGCACCGGCCGCACCCAGGACAGTACGGAGGAGGCGGTGTTCCAGCGGATTCCCGGCGGTCCGAGGTGGCGGTAGATCTTGGCGATCCGGTGCCGTTCGGATTCCGGGACGCGGAACCAGTACTCGTCCATGCCGAGCGGCTCGGCGATCTCGGTGCGCAACACCTCGGTGAACGGTGTGCCCGTCGCCCGTTGCACGAGTTCGGCGACCAGCCAGCCGAAGGTGATCGCGTGATAGCCGGAGGTACGGATGCGCCGGGGGTCCGCCGGACTCTCGGCCAGGGCGCGGACCACGGCGTCGTAGTGCAGGATGCCTTCGCGGCCGGGAACCAGGCCGCGCACCCGGTGCAAGCCGGCGCGGTGGCAGAGCACGTCACGGACGGTGATGTCGTCTTTACCGTGCGCGGCGAACTCCGGCCAGTACTCGGCCATCGGAATGTCGTAGTCGATCAGACCCCGTTCGGCCAGGCGGTGGACGACCGTCGAGGCCACGCCCTTACCCGTGGAGAAGGTCAGCGCGACGGTATCGCCGTTCCAGCGCCGCTCCTTGTCCGCCCAGCCTGCCCAGATATCGACCACCGGCTTGCCGTCGAGGTAGACCGCGAGCGCCCCGCCACCGCGCGCAGGCTGAGCGAACAGGCCGAAGAACTGATCTGCCAGCCGGATGAAACGCGGATCGACCAGCATTTCATGCGGTGCCGCCAGCTTTCCGCTGGCCGAATCGGCGGGTTCGAAGTCGTCCGCCGCCATTGCCGAAACCATGGGGTCACCTCCTGACCGCCGTTAGCCGGGCTGGTCAACCAGGGTAACCCGTTCCATGGGTGCGCCAGAGCCCAAAAGGCGTGGCGAGGCACGCGTCGCCGCTGTCGGCATTCCACGCGAAGGCCGCCGCGCCCAGACAGACGACCGTTTGTTCGGCGGTCTCCACCCCCGCTCGCGACCCTTCCAACGCGATCGAGATCGCGAACGTCCGCATGCCCGGTTCCGTGGTCGAGGTCATGGCGACGGCGTCCGGGCCGAGACCGAGCGCGACGGGGACCCCGCCCGCGCCCTCGCTCGCACCGACGCCTCCCGCAGCGCCGATCCCGATGGCCGTCGCGCCCGAGGTCGCGTTGGCGTAGCCCACACCGTCGATCCCGGTGGCACGGGCCTGGCCGTAGCTATCGGTCGCCGCGCGGCAGGCCGTCTCCCCATCGATGAGGGTGACATCGGTTCCGTGCTCGGATCGGCAGTGCACATCGGTGGCGGCAGCCATACCCGGAACGAAGAGGGAGCCTCCGATCGCGGCGGTGGAACACGCGATTGCGCTGATCAGCTTCACCGGGGACTCCTCTCGCACCAGAAAACCCACCATACCCAGAGCTCTTGGCGGCGGTTCGTTTCCGGCTCCGGCTCGACGTGCGCTCGGTCGATGGTGTATTCATGGCGTGGTATTTCAAGCGCAGCATGGCAACTTCGGATCACGGGGGCGTGAGTTCGCCGGCGTTACAGCTCGGGAGGACTGTACGTGTCTCGTCAACTGACCTGGGGTCGTCTCGCTTTCGCCGGATTGGCCGTCGCGGCCGGATTGTCGCTGGTCGGCTGCACTTCCACGATCAGCGGTACCGCCCAGCCTGCCGTGGACGGGACGATCGACGCGGTGTCGGTGACCAACACGCCGAAGCCGTCCTCGGGCAGGCCGACGCCGAGCACCAGCAAGCCGACGCCGAGCAAGCCGAGCGGAAACACCGATTTCGACGCGAGCATCGGCGACTGCGTGAAGCTCGGCGGCACCACCACCAACGCCACCATCGAGAAGGCGTCGTGCGGCAGCCGCGAGTCGAACTACAAGGTGATCGCGAAGGCGGCGAAGAGCTCGCAGTGCAGCAGCGACGCCGACAACTACTACGCCGAGACCGTCAACGGCATCGAGCAGGGCGCGCTGTGCCTGGACATCGACTGGGTGGTCGGCGGCTGCATGGACGTCGGCGGTGACGACCCCAAGCGCATCGACTGCACCGGTTCCTCCCCGGCGAAGGGCGTCAAGGTGGTCAAGCGCGTGGACAGCGCCGATGACGTGAACGTCTGCGGCAGCGGCACCGGATACGTCTACGACAAGCGCCGTTTCGTCATCTGCGTCCAGGAACTCTGACCCGGACTTCCCAACGCCTGCCTGCCACTAGGTTGGGGTAGGTGAGCACCACCGAGCTACCGCGGCTGCGGTCGGGCACCGGTCGTTGGATCCTGCTGGCCACCATCCTCGGATCGTCGGTCGCCTCGCTCGACGCGACGGTCGTCAACATCGCGCTGCCGCGGATCGGGGAATCGCTGGACACGGACGTCGCCGGGCTGCAATGGACGTTGAACGGCTACACCCTGACCCTCGCGTCGTTCATCCTGCTCGGCGGGTCGCTCGGCGACAAGCTCGGCCGTCGCCGGGTGTTCGTCTGGGGCACCGTGGCTTTCGCGGTCGCATCGGTGCTGTGCGGCGTCGCGACGACCATCGAGTTGCTGGTCGCGGCCCGGATCCTGCAGGGCGTCGCGGGCGCGATGCTCACACCGGGCAGCCTGGCTCTGATCTCCTCGTCCATCGATCGCCGAGATCAAGGCGCGGCGATCGGCCTGTGGTCCGGCTTCGGCGGTGTGGCGGGCGCGCTCGGCCCGTTCCTCGGCGGCTGGCTCATCGACATCGCGGGCTGGCGCTCCATCTTCTTCCTCAACGTTCCGCTGACCCTCGTGGTCGTGCTGGTCGCGTTGCGGCATGTGCCCGAGAGCCACGATCCCGACGCCGCCCCCGAACTCGACGTGCCCGGCGCATTGGTGGTGGCGCTGGCGCTCGGTGCGCTGACCCTCGGACTGATCGACAAGATGCCCGTCCTCGTCGTGGCAGGCGTCGCGCTGCTGCTGGCGTTCGTCGTGATCGAACTGCGTAGCGACCACCCGCTGGTGCCGCCCTCGCTGTTCCGCTCGCGGGTGTTCACCGCGGCGAACCTCGTGACGCTCGCGGTCTACGCCGCCCTCGGTGGCGTGTTCTTCCTGTTGGTGCTGGAACTGCAACTGGTGGCGGGGTACTCGCCGCTGATGTCCGGCGTCGCGACCGTGCCGATCACGTTGATCATGCTGGCGCTGTCGGCTCCCGCCGGGCGCTGGGCGCAGCGGCACGGACCGCGCATCCCGATGACCACGGGACCGCTGCTGGCGGCGGCGGGCCTGGTGCTGTTGCAGCGCATCGGGCCCGACACCACCTATCTCACCGATGTACTGCCCGGTGTTCTCGTCTTCGGGCTGGGGCTCGCCGCGCTGGTCGCGCCGCTCACCGGTGCGGTGCTCGGCGCGGTGCCAGCGAGCGAGGCGGGCATCGCCTCGGGCGTGAACAACGCCGTGGCGCGCACCGCGCAACTGCTCGCGGTGGCGGCGCTGCCCGGACTCGCGGGCATTTCGGGCGCGCTGGGTGATCCCGCCGCCTTCGACCAGGGCTTCGCCACCGCGATGTGGCTGAGCGCCGGGCTGTTGGTGACCGGCGCGGTGCTCGCCGCCGTATTGCTGCGTCCCGAGCGGCACGCACCCACGCTGGACAGCGTCGACTGCATGCCGCAGTGCGCGGTCGCGGGTCCGGCGGTGGCGCCCAGCGAAAAATGAGCGGCCCGAACGCGTCGCTCGCGTTCGGGCCGCTCGTCGGGATTCGCCGGCGATCAGATCGGGATGTAACCCGCCCCGACACCGCCGCGTCCGTTGATGTCGGCCATGATCGCGCTCATGTTGGTCCCGACCTCAGGACCGAAGCAGGCGATGGCCAGGTAAGCGTTCACCATGCCGACCAGCGTCGTACCGACGACGACCGGCGCACCGGAGTCGCCTTCGACCACGCACATCTGGCTCCAGGTCTCGACGTTCGTCCGGAAGACGTCACCCCAGGCGAGACCACAGGTGTTGCCGGTCGTGCGCCCTTCCTTGCAGACGATCTGCGGGAAGCTGGCAGGCGCACCGACTCCGGTGATAGTGACGTTGCCGACCCGGTTCACCGGGGTGATCTTGCCCGGATCGAACTGGATGACGGCGTAGTCGAGATCGTGGTTGGAGTAGGCGAACCGGCCGATCACGCCAGAGCCCCGATCGGATTCGGCGTAGACCTGTGCGCCAGGGTCGCCGCAGTGACCTGCGGTCAGGCCGACCAGACGGCCCGCGTTGTCGTGGCCGACCGTCGTGACCGTGCACTCGAACTGGTTGTCGATGATGATGCCGGATCCACCGCCCAACACCGGCGGGCCCGGGTCGGCGTTAGCGGACCCTGCGCCCGTGCCGAGCAGCGCCGCGCCCAGGGCGACGGCGAAGGCGGCGTTGGCCACCTTGGCGAGTTTGCTGAACATGTCCCTCCAGACGTCGGAAGCCCGCACGATATCAATCTGTCGCACCCATCGTGTCAGTAATCGGTCTCGGGCGCGTCACCACTACGGGGTTGTCCCCACTGCTCGGGGCTTCAATCCTATTTCATACAACTGTGATCAAATGTATCTTACGAGCCCAATAGCGATTCGCTATCGCAATTGTGAAAATCGCGTGGTCGTTCGTGCCTCGGTGATAGTAAGGAGGCGTCGCGTTGGTGTCCGGAAACAAATCCGATTTTCGATGAGAATTATCCAAAGTAATTCGCCGAATGACCGGAAGCGATCGGGCATTCCCGCAGTTCGGCTGTAGCTTGTGCCAGAGCTCGGCTGGTTAACTTTGGTGTGGTTCCCAATGTTCCGCGCCCTAACCATTGCTTTCCGGCAACGGTGAGGAACATCTATGACTGCGATCACAAGTGGATGGTGTGTTCTGCACTACTCCGTAGTAAGGTGCGTCAAGCAAACGAGTCGCCGGGGCTACCAACCGGCGTCGAGGAGGATTAGCCAGTGCAGTCGACCGAGAGTCCACCATCAGGGTCACGGTTCAGTGGTGCGGTCGATTGGACGAGGTCTTACTGGCAAGATCATCCCAAGCGTTCGCTGGAGACCTTCGGCAGACAGATCACGATGGGCTTCGCCGCTGTCGCCGAACTGTTCGTCTCGATTTTCCGCAGGCGCTTCCCCTTCGCTGAGTTCGTCCGGCAGTGCGCGTTCATGGCCAGCGTCTCCGCGGCGCCCACGCTGCTGGTCGCCATCCCGATCGGCGTCATCGTCTCGATTCAGGTCGGCTCGGTCGCCGGGCAGGTCGGCGCCACCTCGTTCATCGGCGCGGCCAACGGCCTCGGCATCATCCAGCAGGGCGCTCCGCTGGTCACCTCGCTGATGATCGCGGGCGCCGTCGGCTCCGCGGTCTGCGCCGATCTCGGCTCGCGCACCATCCGCGAGGAGATCGACGCCATGAAGGTGATGGGCGTCGATCCGATGCGCAGGCTGGTCGCTCCGCGTCTGGGCGCGGCGATGCTGGTGAGCGTGCTGCTGTGCGGCTTCGTCGTCTTCGTCGGCTTCTTGACCGGCTACATCTTCAATATCTTCGCGCAGAACGGTACGCCGGGTTCCTACGTCGGCACCTTCTCTTCGTTCGCGGTTACCACCGATCTGCTTGTCGCTCTGGCGAAATCGCTGATTTTCGGTCTGCTGGCGGCAATCATCGCCTGCGACACCGGATTGAACACCCGGGGCGGTCCCGGCGGTGTCGCGAACTCGGTGAATTCCGCCGTGGTGAGCTCCGCCATCATGCTGTTCGGGGTGAACCTCATCATCACCCAGGTTTACAACGCACTATTCCCGTCACAGGTGGTCTGAGCCGGTGTCATCAACCTATGTACCGCCGCTGCTGCGGCCTCTCCAGGCGTTCCGGAAATCCGCGCAGGCTCCGGTCGATCTGCTCGCCAGGCTCGGCCACCAGGTGTTCTTCCTGTTGCGTTCGATCGGCTCGATCCCGCTGGCGCTGCGGCACTACCCCAAGGAAGTGTGGCGCCTGCTTTCGGATGTCACCTGGGGCAACGGCAACCTCGTCGTCGGCGGCGGCACCATCGGCGTCGTCGTCATTCTGAGTGCGTTCGGCGGCATGACCGTCGGCATCCAGGGTTACAACTCGCTGAACCTGCTCGGCCTGAGTCCGATCACGGGTGCGATCTCGGCGTTCGCGACGACTCGCGAACTCGGCCCGCTGCTCGCCACGCTGGCCTTCGCCGCTCAGGCGGGCTGCCGGTTCACCGCGCAGCTCGGCGCCATGCGCATCTCCGAGGAGATCGACGCGCTGGAGTCCATCGCCATCCGGCCGCTGCCGTATCTGATCAGCACCAGGATGTTCGCGTCGATGGTGGCCATCATCCCGCTCTATTGCCTCGGCCTCACGATGGCCTACGTCTCCTGCTCGCTGACGGTGCAGCTGATCGGCGGCACCGCCACCGGCACCTACCAGCACTACTTCTACCAGTTCCTCGTCCCGACCGACGTCATCTATTCGCTGATCAAGGCGATCCTGTTCGTCGCGATCACCACGTTCATCCAGTGCTACTACGGCTTCTTCGCCTCCGGTGGCCCCGAGGGCGTCGGCGTGGCCGCGGGCCGCGCGATCAAGATGTGCATCATCGCGGTCGTTTTCGCGAACCTGTTCATGACATTGGCGATCTGGGGCGTCAACCCCGGCATCCGGATCTCGGGGTAGACACCAGATGATCATCGATCCCAGTGGGCGCGGGCCCACGATGCGGCAGCTGCTCATCGCAGGCGTGTGCGGTCTGGTCGTGTTCGCGCTGGTGCTCGGCTTCCTGATGCTGCGCTACAAGGGCTACTTCCAGGAGAAGGTCAACGTCACCGCGAACCTGACCACCACGGGTGACGGTCTGCCCGAGCAGGCCGACGTCAAGTTCCGCGGCGTGCTCGTCGGCGCGGTGAAGACGGTCGACGTGGCGGCCAAGGGCGAGCTGCAGCAGGTGCGGATCGAGATGAAGCCGGAGTTCGCCGGCGACATCCCGTCCAACGTGACCGCTCGCGTGGTGCCGAGCAACCTGTTCGCCGTCACCTCCGTCGAACTCGTCTTCAACGGTCCGGCCGACCAGTACCTGCACGAGGGCTCGGTCATCGAGGAAGACCGCAGCAAGGGCACCATCGCGCTGCAGGACACGCTCACCACGGTCCGCAACATCCTCGACAAGATCGATCCGGTGCAGTTCGGCCGGGTGCTGGGCACCCTGTCGCAGGCTCTCGACGGCAGCGGCCGGATGCCCGGCTCCACCGTCGAGCGGCTGGACCGCTGGCTGCTGGCCGTCGACGAGTCGATTCCCGATCTCGGTGTGCTGCTCGGCGACTTCTCCGCGTCGTTCCACGCGCTCAACCAGTCCGCGCCCGAGCTGGTCGACGTGCTCGGCAGCTCGGTGCAGACCGCACGCACCATCGCCGACCGGCGCAGCGAGCTGGTCTCGCTGATCACCGGCACCAGCGGAACCATCGACACGGTGAACGACCTGTTCGCGCGTAACCCGAACGTGGGTATCGAGGTCACCGCGGGCACGAACGACATGTTCGGCGCCCTCGCCGCGGACCCCGACGCGATCACCAGGAGCCTGCTGAACCTCAGCGAGACCATGCGCCGGATGGACACCACGTTCACCTGGGGTCCGCAGAAGCAGCAGGTCTGGGACGCGGGCATCACGCTCACCCCGTACCGGCCCTACACCGTGGCCGACTGCCCGCGCTACGGCGAGATGGTCGGACCGAGCTGCTACACCGCCCCCGCTGTCGCCGATGTCGGCGAGCTGCCGGAGCAGCTGAAGCCGCGCGCGCTCGCCTCGGCCGCCGGGCTTCCTCCGGTGGTGCCGATGCCCGGTCTGCCGCTGATTCCCGGCGTCACCACCCCGGATCCGAACCGCGCCACCGCGGCCGCCCCGACCGGCGGCGCTCCCGCTCCGTTCGCGGGCACCCCGCTCGAGGGTCTGTTCCCCATGCTGCCCCCGGGCCTGCTCCCGCCCGCCGCGGCTCCAGCGCCCGCGCCCGCGGCTCCGGCCGCCGCGCCGGGGGGCACGCCGTCGGCGGCGCCGATCTCCTACCGGGGTGACTCGGCGATCACCGCGCTGCTCGGCCGCACGCCGACCACCGCCGAATACCTGCTGCTGAGCACGATTCTGAAGGGCGGAACCATGCAGGTGGCCGACAACGGTGCCGCACGATGAGCATTCGCAAACCGCTGATCGGATTCAGCATCTTCGCCATCGTGTCGATCCTGGTGACGGTGGTGGTGTGGAACACGCTGGCGCGCATCGTCAGCGGCGACACCTACACCTACTCCGCCACGTTCTCCGATGTGCTCGGCCTGCACGAGGGCGACGACGTCCGCATGGCGGGCGTTCGGGTCGGCAAGGTCGAGAAGATCGAGCTCGGCCGCGACGGGAATCTGAAGAAGTCGGTCGCCAAGGTCACCTTCGTGGTGCAGCGCGACCAGACGATCTACAACGACACCAAAGCGCTGGTCCGCTACCAGAATCTGATCGGTCAGCGGTACGTGGCGCTGGCCCCCGGCAAGGGGTCGAACCCCGCGCCGCTGAAGAACAACGGTTCCATCCCGATCGACCGCACCGAGCCGTCGTTCGACGTGTCGGGTCTGCTGAACGGGTTCCAGCCGCTGTTCCAGGTGTTGCAGCCCGAACAGGTCAACCGGCTGTCGGAAACCTTCATCCAGGCATTGCAAGGTGACGGCGTCTCGCTGAGCGCGTTCATCGTCCAGGCCGCCCAGCTGGCCACCGACTTCCAGCGCAGGGACGCGATCCTGTCCGATGTGATCACCAACCTGTCGGGCGTGATGTCCGGGTTGGCGAAACGAGGTGATGAATTGGAGACCCTGGTGACCCAGACCCGGGCCTTGATCGGCGGGCTGTACGAACAGGGACAGTCGTTGCTCGCCTCGACCGAGCAGATCGCGAGCGCGACCACATCGGTGGTCGGCATGCTCGACCGGGTCCAGCCGAGTCTGCGCACGGCGCAGAACTCCACCAGCGCGGCGCTGACGCTACTGCTGGACAACGGCGCCAAGCTCGACCAAGCCGCGATCGACCTGCCGAACGTCCTATCGGCGGCGGGCAGGCACACCTCGGAGGGCGGCTACGCCAACGCCTACCTGTGCGGCCTGGACGTGTCGCTCTACGGCGTCCTGTTCCCCCGCGGCCTGTTCTCCCAGATCGGTGGCACCTCGCACTCGGCGGTGTGCCGCCCATGATGACGAAGCTCAGGTCCAGGTTCGAGAGCAACCGGTACTTCTGGTTGGGCATCATCGGCGGCGCCCTCATCGTGGTGCTGCTGCTGGTGTCCAGCGTCTACAAGCTGATCGGCGTCGGCGAGCAGTCGATCAAGGCCGAGTTCGTGCAGGCCGCGGGCATCAGGGTCGGCGACAAGGTGAACATCGCCGGGGTGTCCTCGGGCCGGGTGGTCGGCGCCGAACTGGAGGGCAGTCACGTGCTGCTCACGCTGAGCGTCAGCGACGACGTGAAACTCGGCCCCGACGCGCGTGCCTCGATCAAGATGGCCACGCTGCTCGGCGCCAGGTACGTCGACCTCGAGCCGGGCGACGGCTCGGGTCTGAAGGGCAAGCGGATCCCGGTGTCCAACACCACGGTTCCGTACAACCTGGCCGACGTGGTGCAGGTCGGCACCCCGAAGTTCGAGGCGCTCGACACCAAGAAGCTGGCCGATTCGCTGAACCTGATCAACGAGCAGATGAACGGCTCGCCCCAGCTCACCGCCCAGGCGCTGGACAGCGTCGGCGCGCTGGCCAAGGTCATCGACAGCCGCAAGACCGAAGTGGACGCCCTGCTCAAGGATCTGGATCGGGTCACAAGGATCCTCGCCGACAACCGCAACAGCATCCTGCTGGTGATCACCCAGGGCGAGGCCATCGCCAACCGGGTGATGGAGCGCCAGGCGCTGCTGCGCCAACTGCTGGACAACGTCGCGGCGCTGACCAAGCAGCTGGAGGCGATCGGAGCGGAGAACAACGATCAGCTCGGCCCGACCATCCAGCAGCTGAACACCATGGCCGAGGGCCTGCAGAAGAACAAGGACAACCTGGATCGGATGCTGTCGCTCATGCCGCCGACCCTGCGCTACCTGGCCAACTCCTGGGGTGGCAGCGGTCCATACGGCGATGTCGGCCTGCCGTGGCTGTTCCCGGACAACTGGTTGTGCTTCGCCCAAGTTATCGAGGGGTGCCAGGGATGAAATTCCGCACGGGCTTTCCGCTGAGGACCGTCGCGAAGACGCTCCTGATCAGCGCCGCCGCGCTGACGGTCGGCAGCTGCTCGCTGTTGCCGAGTTCGGTGAACGACGCGTTGGGCAACACCCTGCGGATCACCGCCGACTTCGACAACATCGCGGGCATCTACGAAGGCAACCCGATCACGGTGCTCGGGCTCGACGTGGGCAAGGTCGACAAGATCGTGCCCAAGGGCACGCTGATCGAGGTGCACATGTCCCTCGACAAGGACGTGAAGATCCCGCAGGACGCGATGGCCGCGATCATCTCGCCGTCCATCGTGACCGACCGGCACATCGAACTCACCCCCGTGTACACCGGCGGTGCGACCTTGTCCGACGGTTCGCACCTGCCCAAGGCCCGCACCAAGACCCCGGTCGAGCTGGACACGATGATCAAGACCATCGATCAGTTCGCCGCCGCGTTGAAGCCGGAGCCGGGCCAGGAGGGCATCGGCCCGTTGTCGGGCCGGGTGCTCTACCCGATGCTCAACGGCAACGGCGAGAAGATCCGCGACACCCTCAACGCGCTGTCCAGCGCGCTGAAGGTCGGTGTGGACAACAAGGACGCGATCTCCAGCATCATCATCAAGCTGAACGACCTCACCACCATGCTGGCCGACAACGATCAGTCGGTGCGCGATTTCAGCAACCGGGTGACCCAGATGACCGGCCTGCTCGCCGAACAGGCTCCCGGCTTGCAGGCCACACTCGACCAGTTGCTCGCCTTCCTGCAGAACACGAGCACCACGCTGACGCAGTACCAGGACCAGTTGCAGGGCACGATGACCGGCCTGACCAACGTGACCCAGCAGCTGCGCGACAACGCTCGCGGCCTCACCGAGGTCGCCGACCTGGCGCCGATGGTCATGCAGAACGTCGACAACATCATCAACCGCGAGCACCAGTACGTCCGGTTGCACGCGGTGATCGGCACCGCGCTGTCGGGTGAGATCGTCAGCCTGTTCTGCGAACGCATCCAGATGAAGGCCGATGGCTGCCGCACCGGGAACATGCAGGACTTCGGCCCCGACTACGGGCTCACCGCCGCACTGCTCGGACTGACGAAATGACGTACCGAATGACGATCAAGGCACGCAGGGCACTGGTCGCCGTCGCCGCGGTGGCCGGTGTGGCGGTCACCTCCGGCTGCGGGCTCACCGTGGAGAAGCTGCCGCTGCCGAAACCGGGCCAGGGCGGGGAGACCTACACCATCCACGCGGTCTTCGAGAACGCGCTGAACCTGCCCGACCAGGCGAAGGTGAAGATCGGCGGTTCGGACGTCGGCGTGGTCACCGACATCAAGACCAAGAACTTCCAGGCCATCGTGGACCTGACCATCCGCAAGGACATCGAGTTGCCCAAGGGCAGCACGGCGGAACTGCGTCAGGCCACCCCGCTCGGTGACGTGTTCGTCGCGGTGTCCAAGCCCAAGACCGAGCCCGGCGCGGCAATGCTGCACGACGGCGACACGCTCACCATCGACAGCACCTCGGCGGGCGCGACCGTCGAGCAGTTGCTCATCTCGGTCTCCATGCTGTTCAACGGCGGCGGCATCGCCAGCCTCTCCAAGCTCGGCTCGGAGCTGGACTCCATCGTCGGCGGGCGTGGCGAGCAGCTCGCCCATTTGATCACCGAGATGACCGGAGTGGTCGGCAGTTTGAACGCCAACTCCGCCCGGGTGGACAGCGTGCTCGGCGAGTTCAGCACCCTCGCCAACACCATCGAGGGGCGGCGCTCGGAGCTCGGCGAGGTGGCCGACACGTTGCCGCAGATGATCGGCGCGATCGCCGAGAACAACCGGGCCATCGGCGATCTGCTCACCAAGCTGTCCACCACCAGCGCCGCGCTGGGCGACTACGCGAACACCTCGACCGAGAACCTGAACGGACTGCTGCAGAACACCCATCAGCTGATGGACGCGATCGCCAAGACCGGTGACGGCTTCGGCGTCCTGCTGGATCGGCTGCGCGTAATTCGGCCGAAGGTGGACGCGACCTTCCGCGGCAGCAGTTTCGCGGTGTACGCGACCGCGACCAACCTGGACATCAGCGCGCTCACCGATCCGCAGCACGGCAAGCTCCAGGATCTCAACGACTTGCAGGACTTCGCGGGCAGCCTGATCCAGGTGCTCCAACTCGTTCAGGGTCGAGTGGCGGGAGGCCAGCGGTGACCTCCGTGCGCAAAGTGTTCGGAAGCAAGATCTTCCTGTCGAACCTGGGTCTGGTGCTCGTGCTGCTGGTCGGCGCCGCCTACCTGATGGTGAACGTGATGCGGGTGAACCCGCTGCGGTCCGACTACACGGTCACGGTGAATCTGGACCGTTCCGGTGGTCTGCAGCCGGGCAACGACGTGACGTTGCGCGGCTGGCGCATCGGCAAGGTGACCTCGATCCAGCTGACCGATCGCGGCCAGTCCATCGCCGCCACCGCGCAGATCGAGTCGAAGTACAAGATCCCGGTGGACACCCAGATCGCGGTGCAAGCGCTGTCCGGTGCGGGTGAGCAGTACATCGACTTCCGGCCGAACGCCGAGCAGGGGCCCTATCTGGCCAACGGCGCGGTGATCAAGTTCGATCCGGACAAGATCCACACGCCCACGCCGGTGTGGTCGGTGTTGGACAACTCCAGCGCCCTGATCGCGCAGATCGACCCGGATCACTTCCAGGTCATCCTGAACGAGCTGGACATCGCGCTGAGCGGAGGCCCGGATCAGCTGCGCGGGCTGGTCAACGGCATCAGCTTGGCGATGGCGGGCCTGGATTCGCTGCTGCCGCAGACCACGAATCTGATCACCAACCTGCGCACGATCGCGAACACCACGTCCATGGCGCAGCCCGATCTGGCCACGCTGACCAGCAACTCCGGCGTGCTGTTCGAGCAGTTCAACAAGGCGAACGCGGAACTGCAACGGGTGCTGGAGACGGCGCCGGGCCAGCTCACCAGCCTGGGCGCGGTGGTGGACAAGACGGCCGATCCGATCACCAGCCTGGCGACCAACTTCCAGGCGATCACGAAGGCGGCGCAGCTGCGACTGCCCGCGCTGCGCGCGCTGTTCCCCTCGCTCGCGCTCGGTGGCGAAGCGCTCGGCATTCCGGCGCACGACGGCGAGTTCCACGCGATGATCGACATCTGGCCGCGGCCGTTCTGCACCTACAACACTCCCAAGATCCGCAACGAGGTCGTGCAGGACGGCACGATCCCGAAGTGGAACTACTGTGAGAACCCGCCGCCGGGTCAGCAGATCCGCGGCGCCGCCAACGCGCCGCGGCCCGACGTGCCCGACAACGGCGCGCACATGCCGCCGGGTGTGGATCCCAACGAGCGGACGCTGCCTCCGGTGCGGTGAGTCGTACCCGGCCCGGCGGTCGTCCCGCCGGGCGGGCATACTCGCCGGTGGAACCCGTAAGGTTCGCTGTCGCGGGCCGCTGAAGCCAATCGGTGCGCACCGACGCGCGCCGGGAAAGTGCAGGTTTTATCGATGTCTACCGACGACGCCGAGACCGGCAAGGACGCCGAGACCACGCCCGCCTCCGACCACGACACCGACGCGGTGACCGAGAAGTCGCAGGATGCCGCCGGCGCGGCGAAGCCCGACCTGTCCAAGGCGGAGAAGGCAGACAAGGCCGGGAAATCCACCTCGCTTCCGCTGGTGGCCGCGTTCGTGGCCGGCGTGCTCGCGGTCGCCGCGATCACCGCGGTGGTCGTGTTCTTCTTGCAGGGCAAGGATCGCGGCGACAAGCTCGACGCGATCCGCGACTCGACCAACGCCGCGTGCGCGTTCGGCAAGGACGTCTCGGTCTACGACTACTCGAAGAATCTCGACGACTACTTCACCACGGTGAAGGCGGGCTCGTCGGGCGAGTTCCTCAAGGAGTTCGACGACGCGACCAAGGCGTTGAAGGACGCCATGGTGCAGGCCAAGGTCAAATCCTGGGTCGATGACGTGCAGTGCGGCTACCAGTCCGGTGACCAGACCTCGGCCAAGGTGTTGGTGACCCTCACGCAGTACCGGACCAACTTCACTCAGGCCAACCCCGAGCGGCAGTTCGTCGTGGTGATCGCCCAGCTGCACAAGTCGGGCGACAAGTGGCTGGTCGAGAAGCTCGATTCGCCGATGTTGAAGGGCGCGGGCACCGGCCTGCCGGGCGCTCCCGCGCCGGGCGGTGCTCCCGCGCCGGGCGCCCCGGGGCAGCCCGCACCGTCTGGTCAGCCCGTACCGCAGCCGGGCAACTAGCCGAGCGCCTCCGGCGGTGGGCCGAGCCACCACCGCCGGAGGTCATTCGGGCAGCTCGCGGCGCTTCGGCGGGCGCATCAGAACAGCGTCAGAGCCTGTGGCGCCGACGGCGCGGCCGCCTTCCCCGCGGCCTCGTCTTTCGGCGCTTCCGGCGCCGTCGGCGTTTCCTCCACAGTCACCGCGAGCATTTCCACGGTGTTCGCCTCGGCGACAGCCGCGGTGACCGCGGCCTGCCGAGCCGCTTCTCCGGCCAGTGCGTCTGCCTGCTCGTTGAAATAGTTGCCGACGTGTCCGCGCACCCAACGGAACCGGACCGGTCCCGGCCTGCTCGCGATGGCCCGATCGATCTGCCGGACGAGTTCGACGTTCTTCACCGCCCCACCGGTCGACGTGCGCCAGCCGTTGAGCCGCCATCCCGACACCCACTCCGAGGCGCATTTGATGGCGTAGAGCGAATCGCTCTCGATGAGCAGGGGTTCGGACCCGGGGTGGGCGACGATCGCCTCCAGCACCGCGCGCAACTCCGCGACCTGGTTGGTTCCGGAAGCGGCTCCCCCACTCGCCGAGGAGCCCTGATGATTGACCCAAGCCCAGCCGATGGCGCCGCCGGGATTGCGGAGGCAGGATCCGTCGGTGCTCACGATGATCATGGCTGGCACCCTACGCAATCCGACCGACAAGATCGGTACCGTGGAATTCCTCTATCTCCCTCCGTAACCGCGACTCCGTGCGGCGCAACGCCGTTCTCACCGCGGCGTCGAGCAGGCCGGCGCTCAGGCGTCCGAGCACTCCGCGAGGTGGACTGTACTCCGCCTCGGAGGTCAGCACCGAGCGCCCGTAACCGAGCGGGTCGAAGCGCAGCCGCAGTGTGCCGGAGAAATGTCCGCGCAGTGCGTACCCGATCACCGCGTTGCGACGGTATTCGGTGATCTCGCAGGTGGCGGTCGGCTGCCAGAGCGCGAGGCGGCTGGTGGTGGCGAAGACCGCGCCGAGTCCGCGGTCCTGGTCGCCAGTCGGTACGAAGTCCGCGATCCCGAACATCCAATCCGGTACGAATAGATGGTTGTCCGTGTAGTTGAAAGCGACCTCGACGGGCGCTCCGACGTCACTCGCGTACTTGATGTGGCCCATAGGCCCTCCCTGTTCCACGACTGGCGTTAAAAGTACTACAGCTCTCCTCTTTATTCGAGGGCTCGGCGCGATTCGATGCGACGAATCGCAAGATTGCGACCGAGTAGTTGCTTGGGAAAAGGCTCCTCCGCAGCGCGCTCAGAGTTGGTCGACGATGTATTCCGCGATCGGCATGGCCGAGGTCGCCGCAGGTGAAGGGGCGTTGAGCAGATGAACCGAGCGCTCGGTGCGCTCGATCATGAAGTCGTGCACCAAGGTTCCTTCTCGCAATACCGCTTGCGCGCGAATTCCCGCTTCCCGGGGGAGCAGATCGGCGAGCGTCAGCTCCGGGCAGTAGCGGCGGCACTGTGCCAGGTATCCCCGCTTGAACAGCGAATTGCGCAGCTCTCGCAGGCCGGTGCGCACGTTCGCCTTGGCGACGCGGTGAAAACCCGGGAACCCGAGCACTTCTCGCGCGTCCCGCAGGTCCAGACTGCCTTTGCGGTAGCCCTCCCGCGCGAGACCGAGCACCGCGTTCGGACCCACCGTGAGCGCTCCGTCGATCGTCGGGCTCAGATGCACGCCTAGGAAAGGCAATTCCGGATCGGGGATCGGATAGATCAGCGTGCTGACCAGGCCGTTGCGCTCCCGCGGCAGCTGGTAGTACTCACCACGGAAGGGAACGATGCGAAAGTCGGTGTGCAGCCCGGCGGCTCGTGCCATCCGGTCGGCTTGCAGCCCCGCGCAGACCACCAGGCGGCGAGCTGTCCACGACCCGGTCGGGCCGGCGGCGGTCACCGCGTCCGAGGTCTCGGTGAGCGTCGCGACCTCGGCGCCCAGCACGAATTCGCCACCGGCGCAGCGGACTTCCTCGGCCAGCGCCTCGGTCACCCGAGTGAAGTCGATGATGCCGGTGTCCGGGACGAAGAGAGCGCCGACACCGGTGACGCGCGGTTCTCGCCGCGCGAGCTCCGCGGCGTCGATCAGCTCGACGGCCACGCCGTTGACGACGGAACGTTCATGCAGTGCGAGCATGCGTCCGTACTCGGCATCGTCGGTGGCGACCAGCAATTTGCCGCAGACCCGGTACGGAATGTCGTGTGCCGCCGCGAAATCCTTGGTCCATCGCGCACCCCGGCGGCACAGCTCGGCCTTCAGGCTGTCCGGTGGATAGTAGATGCCGGAGTGGATGACGCCGCTGTTGTGCCCCGTCTGATGGACTGCCAGACGCTCTGCCTTCTCCAGCAGCACCAGGCTCGCACCGGGATGGCGCACCAGGATCCGGTGCGCGGTCGCCACGCCGACGATGCCGCCGCCGATGACGCAGAAGTCGTAGGCGCTCATGCCGAGCAGGGTAAACGGTGTGTCACACCACGGTGGAATCCGCTGCGCCGTGCGTGGACGCGCGTTCGTCGGTTCCTTTCGCCGCGGGAGCGGGGTGCCGATCCAGGCGCAGGTCGTGCTCGCCCAGACTCGGGTCGGAGAATGCCACTCGCACCTCGCCGCGCTGGGTATCGAGGTCGGTGCGCATGGTGGTCACGGCGCCCGGTTGCTCCGGCATGGAGCCGGAGCGGAACAGACCCGTGAGCGCCGTCAAGGCATTCGTGTCCACGGTGACCGAGACCGTGTCGGCCGCGCTCTCCGCGACTTGCGCGCCGACGTAGGCGTCACCGAATCGAACTTTCCCGCCCAGCGGCGTGCGCCCAGGCGGTGTGGCAGGCGAATCGACCTGCGGCTCGGCGATTTCCGGCTGGCGGGCACGCGGAGCGGAAACCGCTGCGGGCAAGACGAAGCTGTTGCCGGTCAGCACGGGATAGAAGCCCGTGCCTCGTCCGCGATCGGGCTCGTCCGGGGCGGCTGGGGTGACCGGCGCGGCGATCGGAGTATCGGGGCGCTGCGTATCGGCGATCTGGTGGACGATATAGGCGCCGGCCGCGACGGTCAGGCTGAGACTGGCCGCACCGGCGAGCACGACGGCGGCATGCCGTGCGACCTGGGCAGGTCGGTGTGCTGTCACGATGCGCTCCTTTCCCTGCGACGCTGCTCCCCACAGGCGATCAGCACCATGGAAAGCTGTACGCCCGACCAGATTACCTGTGCGGTGGAGGGGCATACCTCATCGAAGAGAGCGGAATCACAACAGGCGCGGCACGGTGCGAGCCGGTGCGCCCTGGCGTGCATGGCGTCGATGTTTCCGTGAACGCACGGGCGGGTAAATATTCGGGTAGCTGGCGAGCGCCATTCTCGACTGCCATCTCGAGACACCCGGCCAACGGCGTCCGGCCGTCGACATGAACACGGCGCACCCAAGTGTGGCGCTCGCCCGCTCCCGATTCCGCATGGATCGGGCCGGGTGTGGGCGGGTCAGGCGAACTGGCCCGCTGTCCTTCCTTCGCCCGTCGGTCCCGCGAAAGCTTGTGCGATAGTGAGCCATTCCGCGGCGTCGTCGCCGTGCGCCAAGATTTCCAGATCGTTCGGATGGCGGCGCTGTGTCACCAGCAGACAGAAGTCGAGTGCGGGTCCGGTCACCCGCTGTTCGGCGTCCTCGGGGCCCCACGACCAGACGGTGCGATCCGGCGCGGTGAGTTCGACCCGGAATTCCGCTGCGGGCGGGGTCTTTCCGTGCACGGTGTAGGCGAAATTCCTGGTGCGCACGCCGATATGGGCCACGGTGCGCAACCGCGCCGTGGGCGAGCGGTGCACGCCGATGGCATCGGCAACGTCCTGCCCGTGCGCCCAGGTCTCCATGATGCGGGCGGTGATCATCGACGCGGCGCTCATGGGCGGGCCGAACCACGGCAGTTTGGCGCCCGCGGGCACGGCGCGCAGTGCGGCGGTGAGCGACGCGCGCCCACGCCGCCAGCGGTCGAGCAACTCGGCGGGCGGTTCGGTCGCGGCCTTCTCGGCGGCCTCGTCGACGAACGTGAGCGCGCGAGGTCCGGCTTCGGTCAGCAACTGCTGGAAGCGGGCGGCGTCCGCGGTGGCGATCGCCGCGATCTCATCGGTCCAGGCCAGATGCCCGATCTGGTGTGCGATGGTCCACCCGGGCGCGGGTGTGGCGCGCGCCCATTCCGCGGGCGCCAGCGGGGCGACGAGTCGTTCCAGGTCCGCGCATTCGTCGGCGAAGTCGCCGAGCAACGCCTCTAGATCAGCCATCTGTGCCCCTGCCGGTTCCGGGCCCACCGCCTCGTGCGCCACCGTCGTCCAGCATCGCAGCGAGCCCAAAAAAAGGCAAGCATGCTTGTTTTATTTGCCGGTTCCGGCCCTGCTACCAGCCGAAAAGGATCAAGTGGGCGGCTCCGACGACGAGTCCGAGGACCGCACCGTGTAGATACAGCAGCCAGGCGTCCTGCTCGACGGAGGCGTAGAACATCTCCATGAACTCCCCTGGCGTGAGCCGCCGCAGCTTACGCGCGGCGAACTCGTCGATGGTCTTGGCCTGCTCCCGGGTGAATTCCTCGTCCTCGACCAGGGTCGGCGCCAAGCCGACCGCGGCGCCCGCCGCGCCCACCGTGAGGTTGTCGAACTGGCGACGCCCCAGCGCCGCCCGCACGAGTGTGGTGGTCGGCCCGAGCTGACGATGGATCTCGTCGGCGATCAAGCGCTCCAGCAACTGCCTGGTCTTGTCCCCGTTCGGGCCTTCCAGCAGTTCCTTGGACAGATTCGGCAGCGTCAGCACCTGGTAGGCCAGGATGTGCGCCAGATCGGTCGCCGCTTGCGGCTGCCGTTTGGCCAGTAGTGCTTGCTTCCACAGGTACTTGTACCTCGGTTGCGGATCACCCGGCTCGAACACCATCTTCACCGCGATGACATTCACGATCACGCCGATCGCCGCCGAGGCGAGCAGCACGATCACCCAGCCGGGGACCAAGCCCAGCACCGGAATCTGCTGGTGCACGTGCAGGTACAGAGCCAGCAGCACGCCGAAGGGCGCGCCGAGCAAGCCGATGCGCACCATGAAGCGCAGTTCGGGCGCCGCGATGGTGGTGGTCAAGTCCTTCAGAATGGCCGGGTTGTCCTGCAGGTAGCGGATCACGAAACCCTTGATGCCGATCAATTGGTCGACGTTGTCGCCCAGCGACGCGAACGCGCGGCGCGACAGTGCGGGCAGTTCCCGATCCACTCGCTGGTAGATCAGCTGCTTGGCGGCGCGCGGCACCGTACGCCACAGGTCCGGGTTCTCCCGGTGCATCAGCTCGTCCACCAGCGGGCGCACCTGCTGCCGCGCCAGCACCGCGATGTAGTCGGCGATGCCGTCGAGATCGAGTTCGTGGATGAAATCCTTGGGGCTGCCGATCCGCATCAGGGCCTTGTCCACGCAGATGCTGGCCATCTTCTCCGCCCGCGCCGGGATGAAGCCCTGGAATCCGAGGCGCAGGCCGTCGCCGGAGAAGGTCGGCAGCACTTGCACCCGGCGGGGGAAGTACGGATAGAGCACGTGCAGGCCCGGGATGCGGATGCCGCGAAAGACGATCGGCCAGAACAGCATCAGCACGCCGGTCCAGTTCGTCAGCCATCCCGCCAGCGCGCTGAAGATCGGGAACGTGATCAGGTCGACCACGAATTTCGGCTGCCCGGTCACGCTCTCCCAGTCGATGAACACGCCAGCGGCGAGCGACGACATCGATGGGACTCCCTAGGCCGATCCGGCGGTACCGCCGGTATGAGATATCAAGGCCCCAACGTTCTCATTGCCTTGGACGGGGTGTCAACGCGAAGCGGGGGCCGCACCGGTCGGCACTTCGCCGTCAGCGAACGGACCGGTCGGGGCGGAACAAACCCACACACCCCGGGGTTGAGTAGGCATCGCTCAACTTTTGGAAGGTCGAAGACGTGACTACACCTCAGAACCTGCCGGTGCTGTTCCTGACCGATCCGATCGTGCTGCCGGGCATGGTCGTGCCCATCGAACTGGACGAATCGGCGCAGGCCGCGATCGATGCCGCGCGCGCCGCAAAGACCGACGCCGTGCTGCTCGCGCCGCGGCTGAACGAGGGCTACGCCACCTACGGCGTGGTCGCCACCATCGAACAGGTCGGCCGGATGCGCGGCGGAGCCCCGGCGGCCGTCCTCAAGGCCGAACGGCGCGCCAAGATCGGGCACGGTGTCACCGGGCCGGGAGCCGCGCTGTGGGTCGAGGCCGAGCCGGTCGAGACGCCTGCTCCGGACGGCCGCACGAAGGAACTGGCCGCCGAATACAAGAAGCTGGTCGTCTCGGTGCTGCAACGCCGCGAGGCCTGGCAGATCATCGACGCGGTCAATCAGCTGACCGACCCGTCGGCCATCGCCGACACCGCGGGTTACGCCCCGTACCTGACTTCCGAGCAGAAGCGTGAACTGCTCGAGACCCCCGACGCGGCCGAGCGGCTGACCACGCTGATCGAGTGGACCAAGGCGCACATCGCCGAGGCCGAGATCAGCGAGAAGATCAGCGAAGACGTGCGCGAGGGCATGGAGAAGAGCCAGCGCGAATTCCTGCTGCGCCAGCAGCTCAACGCGATCCGCAAGGAACTCGGTGAGGACGAGCCCGACGGCGCCGACGACTACCGCACCCGCGTCGAGCAGGCCGACCTGCCCGACACCGTGCGTGAGGCGGCGCTGCGCGAAGTCGGCAGGCTGGAGCGTGCCAGCGATCAGAGCCCGGAATCCGGCTGGATCCGGACCTGGCTGGACACCGTGCTCGAGCTGCCGTGGACGGTGAAGACCACCGACAGCGCCGACGTCTCGGCCGCCCGCGCGGTGCTGGACGCCGACCACCACGGCTTGGACGAGGTCAAGGACCGCATGGTCGAGTACCTGGCCGTCCGCGCTCGCCGGGCCGCCCGCGGCCTGGAGGTGGTCGGCGGACGCGGGTCCGGCGCGGTGCTGGTGCTGGTCGGTCCGCCCGGCGTGGGCAAGACCTCGCTGGGAGAGTCCGTGGCGCGAGCGCTCGGCCGCAAGTTCGTCCGCGTGGCCCTGGGCGGCGTGCGTGACGAGGCCGAGATCCGCGGTCACCGCCGCACCTACGTCGGCGCGCTGCCCGGCCGGATCGTGCGGGCCATGAAGGAAGCCGGTTCGATGAACCCGGTCGTCCTGCTGGACGAGATCGACAAGGTCGGCTCGGACTTCCGCGGCGACCCGGCGGCCGCGTTGCTCGAGGTGCTGGACCCGGCGCAGAACCACACGTTCCGCGATCACTACCTGGATCTGGATCTGGACCTGTCCGACGTGCTGTTCATCGCGACCGCGAACGTCATGGAGACCATCCCCGGCCCGCTGCTGGACCGGATGGAACTGATCACCGTCGACGGCTACACCGAGGACGACAAGGTGGCCATCGCGCGCGACTTCTTGGTGCCGCGGCAGCTGGAGCGCAACGCGCTGACCGCCGAGGAGGTGTCGATCAGCGAGGAAGCGCTGCGCGAGATCGCCGCCGACTACACCAGGGAGGCTGGGGTCAGGCAGATGGAGCGGCTGATCGCCAAGGCGCTGCGCAAAGCGGCCACGCGGCTGTCGGAGCGCGAAACCGGATCTGGTTACGACCCCGAACTGGGTTACGACGTCGAGCGTGACGCCGGAGCCCTGACGATCGGTCTGGACGACCTGAAGGACTACTTGGGTCGTCCGCGCTTCACTCCCGACTCGGTGGAACGCACGGCCGTCCCGGGTGTGGCCACCGGCCTCGCCGTGACCGGCGCGGGCGGCGACGTCCTCTACATCGAGGCGAACGCCGCCGAGGGCGAGCGCTCGCTGACCCTCACCGGCCAGCTCGGCGACGTCATGAAGGAGTCGGCACAGATCGCGCTGACCTACGTGCGCTCGCACCTGGAGGAGATCGGCATCGAGCCGTCGGTGCTTGATCGCAATATCCACATCCACTTCCCGGCGGGTGCGGTGCCGAAGGACGGGCCGTCCGCGGGCGTCACGATGGTCACCGCCCTGGTGTCGCTGGCGCTGGGTCGTCAGGTGCGATCGGACGTCGGCATGACCGGTGAGGTCACGCTGAACGGCCGGGTGCTGCCGATCGGCGGCGTGAAGCAGAAGCTGCTCGCCGCCCAGCGGGCCGGATTGAAGACGGTGTTCATCCCGGCGCGCAACGAGCCGGATCTGGACGACGTTCCGGCGGAAGTGCTGGCCGCGCTGGACGTCCGGCCGGTCGCCGACGTGGCCGACATCCTGGCCTACGCGATCGAGCCGGTCGCCGAGCCTGCCTTGGGGCCTGCCTTCGCGGCGACCGCCTGATGGGTGCGATCGGACGTAGTCCGTCCTCAGCCCACGCATGGCCGGAGCGAAGGCGGAGGTACGCCTGACCTTGGACGGAACGGGCCGGGCACGGAGCGTATCCGGGCCCGGCCCTTCGCATGTCGCGATCGGCGGAGGGACGTTGGTGAAGCACCGGAGCGGCTCATCGCTCGCCGTGCCCGGTGTGGCCACCATCGACGGACCTCGCCACACCGGGTCGGCGGCTGACCCTCGCCGAATGTGCTGTGTCGCAACGCACTTGCCGGGCTGCGGCACAGGCGGTCGGCGGATCTCGTTCCTGAGTACGCCCGCGCGCCGACACCCCGGCCAGTGCCGCCGTCACCCGATAGCGCGGGCGGCGTGCGAACGGACGTCGTGAGGTCAGGGACTGGTGTTCGTGCCGGCCAGGTCCGTTTCCGCGAGCCGGGTGGTGCCTTGGCCCACCGCGCACAGGACCGGTTCGCGCCCGGAGCTTTCCGCGTAGATCGCGCAGTGGGCAACCGCCTGGCGGCGTGTCGCCCCGGTGACGGATGCCTCGATGCGCAACCGGTCGCCGGCGGCGGGCCGCAGGTAGGTGATGGTGACACCTCCGGTGAGGACGTTCGCGCCGAGAACCGTTCCCGCGGCGAAGGTGAGGGCGTTGTCGGCGGCATAGGCGAGCACGCCGCCGTGCACGTAGCCGAATTGCTGGGTCAGTTCGCGGCGCAGCGGGATGATCAGGGTCGCGGCGCCGTCGCCGAAGGCGGTGATCTCGGTGCCGATCAGCGTGGCGAAGGGCTGTGCGGCGAGTATCTTCTTGGCGCTGTCCAGGTCGAGGGTGTTGGTGGCGGTCACTCGGACAGCTGCCCTGCGGCCGCGGTGCGATCGGCGGCGAGCGCCAGCCAGGCGGCGTCGGCCAGCTCGCCCGCGACTTCGGCAGGGGCGATGCGCATGTCACCGCCCAGCCACTGCCGGGTGTATTCCTGCGCCGGACCCAGCCACAGCGCGTAGACCAGATCGATGGGCAGATCGCGCACCACCCCGTATCCCGCGTGGGTGCGCCACCACCGCGTCACGTCGGACATGAAGCGGCGATTGCTCTCGCTCTCGCGCACTCCCGGCGGCCGCGCGGAGGTGAGTACCGTTGCGCGATATTGATTTTCGCTCACCCACCGCAAGTGTTCGCGCACACCGGCGGTGACGCCTTCCCGCGCGTCGGCGCTGTCGCCGACCACCGCCCAGAAATGCTTCTGATAGTCCGCCAGCGCGTTGGCCCACACCTGCCGGTACAGGTCGGCCTTGTCCGGGAAGTGGTGGTAGAGCGCACCGACGCTGGCGCCCGCCGCGCCCCGGATCTGGGTCAGCGTCGCGTCGAGCGCTCCGTGCTCGGCGAACTGGCGCTCGGCTGCCAGTAGCAACCGATCTCGAATCTTCATATCCAGAATTTAGTTCTGTTCTGCGGGCCGCGCAATGTCAGGACATCCGTGTGAGGGGGATCAGGCAGTGGGACTCATCGCGGTGCTGCGGACGATGGCACGACCGGCGGCGGGTGCGGCGATGCCGGTCGGCGGGCGCTCGCGCCGGAATTGCGGCCGGGTGTCGCACCCCTGCGGTAAGAACGGCATGTGGCCAGATGGCTGTTGCATGTCGATCTCGATCAGTTCCAGGCGGCGGTGGAGTTCCGCCGCCATCCGGAACTGCGGGGCCTGCCGGTCATCGTCGGCGGCCACGGCGATCCCGCCGAACCGCGCAAGGTGGTGACCTGCGCGTCCTATCCGGCGCGTGGGTTCGGTGTGCGGGCCGGAATGCCGCTGCGCAGCGCTCAGCGCAAGTGCCCCGACGGAGTGTTCCTTCCTTTGGACATGGCCGCCTACGAGGACGCCTCCGACGAGGTCATGGCCCTGCTGCGGACGTTTCCGGGGCGGGTCGAGGTGTGGGGTTGGGACGAGGCGTTCCTCGCCGCCGACACCGACGACCCGGAAGCCCTCGCGCAGCAGGTGCGCGACGCGATCGCCGGACTGGAACTGACCTGCTCGATCGGCATCGGGGACAACAAGCTCACCGCCAAGCTCGCGACCGGCTTCGCCAAGTCGGCGGGCAAGTCGTCGGCCGAGCCCGCCGCCGATGTGGGCGCCGCCGCGGGCGTCTTCCGGCTCACCGCCGCGAACTGGACCGAGGTGATGGCCCATCGCCCGACCAACGCGCTCTGGGGCATCGGCAACCGCATCGCCGCCCGGCTCGCCGAACTCGGTATCGGGACCGTAGGCGAGCTGATGACGGCGGACCGGCATCGACTCGCCGCCGAGTTCGGGCCGAACACCGGTCCGTATCTCTGGGTGCTCGGCCACGGCAAAGGCGATACGGACGTCACCACCGAACCGCGAATCCCGATCGGCCGCAGCAAATCCGAGACCTTCCCGCACGATCTGACCGATCCAGGCGAAATCCGCGCCCAGGTCGCGCGGCTGGCCACCGAGGTCGCCGAGGAGATGGCCGCGGCGGGCCGGATCGGCACCCGCGTTTCGGTGACGGTGCGCACGAACACCTTCTACACACGCAGCAAACAGGAAAAACTGCCCGAACCGACCATCGACGTCGCGCGAATCGCCGAGACGGCGCTGCGCATCATCGAACGGTTCGACCTCGACCGCCCGGTTCGTCTGCTCGGCGTGCGGCTGGAACTCCTGCCGCGGTAACTCCCGGACCCGTCCGGACGCTCGTATGCTCGTCCGCATGGAGTTCTGGGCGATGGTGGCACACGAATCGGATAGCGGGATCGTCCTGACCCGGCAGCAGGCCGGCGAGGATTTCCTCGGGCCGGGTGACGTGACGATCAAAGTGCACTACTCGAGCGCGAACTACAAGGACGGGCTGGCGATCACCAAGGGCGGCGGTGTGGTGCGCAACTACCCGATCGTCCCTGGGATCGACATCGTCGGCGAGGTGGTCGAGTCCGCCGACGACGATTTCGCCCCGGGTGACCAGGTGATCGCGCACGGATACGACATCGGTGTCGCGCACAACGGCGGCTTCGCCGAATACGCCAGGGTGCCCGCCGAATGGGTGGTCAAGCTGGAGGGCCTGAGCCTGCGCGACGCGGCCGCGCTCGGCACCGCCGGGTTCACCGCGGCCCTGAGCGTGCAGGCCCTGCTCGATCGCGGCCTCATGCCGGACGCGGGCCCGGTGCTGGTCACCGGCGCGACCGGCGGGGTCGGCAGCGTGAGCATCGACATTCTCTCTGGCCTCGGCTTCGAAGTCATCGCTTCCACCGGCAAGACCGACGCGAACGATCTGCTCAGCGAGATCGGTGCGAACGAGGTGATCGGCAGGCTGCCGGAGGACCCGAACGCCAAGCCGCGGCCATTGACCAAAGCGCGGTGGGCCGCGGCCGTGGACAGCGTCGGCGGCGCGTCGCTGGCCTACGTGCTGAGCGCCATCGGCTACGGCGGCGCGGTCGCGGCCAGCGGGCTCACCGGCGGAGCGGAACTGCCCACTACGGTGATGCCGTTCATTCTGCGCGGCGTCACCCTGGAAGGCATCGATTCGGTCAACCTTCCGATCGAGCGCCGCAGGGAGGTGTGGGCCCAGCTCGGCAAAGAACTACGACCGCAGCATCTTTCGACCTTGGAGAACTACGCTCCGATCACCGATGTGGAGCGGGTGCTGCACTCCATCCGCAACGGCAGCCACCGGGGGCGCACCGTTCTCGGCGTCAAGGGCGAATTCTGACCGCAAGTCCTCGGTAGCGCTCGGACGACATCCACGCCGGATGCGTTCCGGACCTACCGAGACCGCAGGGCATGAGACCGATCAGCGAAGCCCGGCTCGATTCGTTCGAGCCGGGCTTCGCCGACTTGCCCGAGCGTGCTCCCCTTCCGCGGACGGCCTCGATCGGAGCTCGCCGCGCGGGGGAAGCCGTTGCCACCGTCGCGAGCACCGATCCGATACGGTTCTTCCGCATCCACCTACGTGCTCGCTCCGGTCGAGAGGCGAATTTCGTTGTCCACGAATCCGTTCTGGCGTTCGATGTCGATAGTGGCGGTGTCCGCACTGCTGGCCGCGCCCGCGTACGGCCGGGCCGAGCCGGTGGCCGACTCGCACCCGAGCGGCGCGGACCGCTTCTACCGCCAGACGCTCGAGTGGAAGCCGTGCGGCGTCGAGAACTTGGACAAAGCCGGTGGCGAGTGCGCGAATGTCCTCGTGCCGCTCGACTACGGGCGTCCCGACGGTCGCACGATCACCTTGGCGATATCCCGGGTGAAGGCGAGCGATCCGGCGCGGCGGCGGGGCATCCTGGTGTCGAATCCGGGCGGTCCCGGCGGCCCGGGCCTGGACAGTGTGGATCTGCTCGGTGATGTGCTGTCGCCCGACGTGCTGGCGAGTTACGACCTGATCGGGATGGACCCGCGCGGAGTCGGCGAATCGACCTCGAGTCCGCGGTGCGGGTGGCCGGTCGGCGAGATGGTCCGGTCGGCGGGCCTTGATCCGCTGGGTTTCGTGCACGACACCGTTCAGTCCGCAGGCATGGCCGCGAGCTGCGTGGTTCGTGATCCGGAGTTGGTGCGGCAGTTCACCACTCGCAATACGGCGCGGGACATGGACGTCGTCCGGGCGGCCCTGGGCGAGGAGAAGATCAATTTCTACGGCTTGTCCTACGGCACGTATCTCGGGGCGGTGTTCACCCAGATGTTCCCCGAGCGCAGCGATCGGGTCGTCCTCGACAGCGCGATCGACCCGGATCGGTATTGGACGGGCTTGGTACAGGATTGGGGACCCGCCGACGAGATCGCGCTGGACGATTGGGCGGTGTGGGCCGCCGCCCACGACGAAGAGTTCCGGCTCGGCGCGACACCGCAGCAAGTGCGCGCGAAGATCGAGGAGCTGGTTCGCATCGTCCACCGCCAGCCGATCGTCATCGACGGATTCGCGATCGACGACCATTGGTTGCCGTTCATCCTGCACGCCTTGCTGTGGAACTTCCGGCTGAACGAACCGCTGGCCGCGACGGTGCGCGAACTCGCCGACGCCGCGGGCGGTCCGCCCACGACCTCGCAGACGCCGCGGTTGCGCGCCATCGTGGCGGCGCTGCGGGACAACGAGAACTCCGTCCTGGCGGAGGTCGCATGCGGCGATGTCAGCGCGCCCATCGATCCCCTCTGGTACTGGCGCAATATCGAGGAGAGCCGGGCCACGCAACCGGTGTTCGGCGCGCTGGCGGGCAACATTCAGCCGTGCGCCTTCTGGCCTCGACCGGTCGAACCCGCGACCGTGGTCCGGAACGCGGTGCCCGCCCTCATCGTGCAGGCGACGGGAGATCCGCGCACTCCCTATGCGCACGGCGTCCGGCTGCACCAGTATCTGTCGCAGTCGCGGATGGTCACTTTGCAAGACGTCCGTATCCACATGACGTTCCGGCCGGAGCTGAGCAGTTGCGTGAACAACGCGATCAACACCTACTTCGGCGCGGGAACCCTGCCGGACGCCGACACGACCTGTACCGCGGACCAGACGGCGAGCTGACCGGACGACGGATCACGCCGCGGCCGTGACGGGTTCCTCGGCGAACTGCGTCCGGTACAGCTCCGCGTAGCGGCCATCGGCGTTCAGCAGCTCGGGGTGCGTGCCGCGTTCCACGATCCGGCCGTCTTCCAGAACCAGGATCTGGTCGGCGGCGCGGATGGTGGACAGCCGGTGTGCGATCACCAGCGCGGTCCGGCCCTCCAGCGCTTCGGACAGCGCCTCCTGCACGGCGGCTTCCGAGGTCGAGTCCAGCGAAGCGGTCGCCTCGTCCAGGATCACCACGCGCGGCTGCTTGAGCAGCAGGCGCGCGATGGTCAGGCGCTGGCGTTCACCGCCGGAGAGCCGGTAGCCGCGCTCGCCGACCACGGTCTCCAGCCCGTCCGGTAGCGACGCGACCAAGTCGCGCAGCCGGGCGCGCTGGAGTGCGTCCCAGAGTTCGTCCTCGGTCGCCTCCGGCCGCGCGAGCAGCAGATTGGCGCGAATGGTGTCGTGGAACAGGTGTCCGTCCTGGGTGACGAGCCCGACCGTGTCGCGGATCGATCCGGTGGTCAGCTCGCGCACGTCCACGCCGTTCAACCGCACCGCGCCCGCGTCTACGTCGTAGAGGCGGGAGACCAGCTGCGCGATGGTCGACTTGCCCGCGCCCGACGAGCCGACCAGCGCGATCAGCTGACCGGGCTCGGCGCGCAGCGACACGTCGTGCAGCACCTCCACCCCGCCGCGGGTGTCCAGATTCGCCACGTCCTCCAGCGAGGCCAGCGACACCTTGTCGGCCGACGGGTAGCCGAAGCGCACCGCGTCCAGCTCCACCGCGACCGGGCCCGCCGGCACCGTTTTCGCATCCGGCGCGTCCTCGATCAGCGGCTTCAGGTCGAGTACTTCGAAGACGCGCTCGAAGCTCACCAGCGCGGCCATGATCTCCATCCGGGCGCTGGCCAGCGCGGTGAGCGGCGTGTAGAGCCTGGTCAGCAGCAGCGACAGCGACACCACCGCGCCCGCGTCCAATTGCCCGCGCAGCGCGTACCAGCCGCCGAGCCCGTACACCAAGGCGATCGCCAGCGCGGACACCAGCGTGAGCGAGGTGACGAAGACCGTTTGCAGCATCGCGGTGCGCACGCCGATGTTCCGCACCCGGCGGGCCCGCAGCGCGAATTCGTCGGACTCCTGTTCCGGACGACCGAACAGCTTGACCAGCGTCGCGCCCGGCGCGGAGAACCGCTCGGTCATCTGGGTGCTCATCGCCGCGTTCAGCCGGGCCGCTTCCCGCTGCAAATCGGCTAGGCGGTTGCCCATCCGGCGCGCAGGCAGCACGAATACCGGAAGCAACACCAGCGCCAGCAACGTGATCTGCCACGAGATGCTGATCATCACCCCGAGGGTCAACACGAGGGTCACCAGATTGGCCACCACGCCGGACAGGGTGTCGCTGAACGCGCGCTGGGCGCCGATGACGTCGTTGTTCAATCGGCTGACCAGCGCGCCGGTCCTGGTTCGGGTGAAGAAGGCGACGGGCATCTTCTGCACGTGGTCGAACACGGCGGTGCGCAGGTCGAGGATGAGCCCTTCCCCGATTCGCGCCGACATCCACCGGGTCGCCACCCCTAGTCCGGCGTCGAACACCGCGAGCACGCCGATCACCACCGCGAGGACGACCACCACCCGCGGCGCAGCGCCGCCGACTATGTGGTCGACGACCCGGCCCGCCAGCACCGGCGTGGCCACGGCGAGTACCGCCGATATCACGCTGAACAGCAGGAACGCGCCGATCCGCCGCCGGTGCGGCGCGGCGAACCGAACGATGCGCCCTGCGGTGGCGCGGCGGAACGGGCGCTGTTCCTGTGGCGCGTTCGCCCGCCGGTACATCTGGCTCCACGCCACGGATTCGATGCTCACGTTGTTCTCCCTCTCGCTCCCCGCCCCATCCAAGACCTGGCCACCGACACTAAGACCTCAACAATGGTTGAGTTCAAGTCGATTCCGGGCAGGCGGTGTTTCCGCCCACGGCGAAACCGACCGCAGCCCGAGCCCCTCACTCATCCCCGGGCGGGCTGAGGTCCGCGGAACTGACGCATCGGGCGCACAAGCGCAGCAGTTCCGCACGGGCGGATAGCCCAACTGGAACACGGAGGCACCGGTTCCCCAAGGGCGCTGTCCGGATCTCGATGCGGCGAACCAGCGACTACGACCGCACGGCCTTCGAGCTTCTGAAGTCGAACTCGAGAAGGATTCTTGTCGGGCCGACAAGTGATCTCGTGGCGACCACATCGCGGTTATTGCGAGCGGTCGGTCCAAAGGACTACCCGGTCCCCGGTGAGCCACACCTGCCGACAAACCTGACAATCGCCGCCCCGACCCCGCGCACTGGGTCAGGGGCTTACATACAAACGCGCTCAGCGCACCGCAACCACGTCTTTCGAGCGAAGCGAGACCGAGCATCCGCCGTTCGCGGCCCGGCTCGCGTCCGAGTGGCCGCCGCGTCCGCGACGAAGTCGCCAGCGGCGGTCGCTCGGACGCGAGCCATGAGGGGGCCGCGAACACGCAGCGCCGCAGGCGCTGCAAAATAAACACCGTGCGCATCTTCTTGGCCGGTGCGACCGGCGTTATCGGAGTCCGCTTGCTTCCGCTGTTGGTCGAAGCGGGGCACGAGGTCGCGGGGATGACCCGATCGGCGGGGAAGGCCGATCCTTTGCGGGCGCTGGGGGCCGAGCCCGTGGTGTGCGATGTGTACGACGCCGACGCCCTGTCCGCCGCCGTGGTCGGGTTCGGGCCCGACATGGTGATGCATCAGCTCACGGACCTGCCGGACGACGCGGCGCTGCTGCCGGAGCGGGCCGAGGCGAACGCGCGCATCCGTACCGAGGGCACCCGTAACTTGATCGCCGCCGCGCGGGCGGCCGGGGCGAAACGCTTTCTCGCCCAGAGTATCGCGTGGGAGCCGCCCGCGGGCCGGGGCGCGGTGATCCAGGAGCACGAAGCGGCCGTGCTGGACTTCGACGGCGTGGTGGTGAAGTACGGCCAGTTCTACGGTCCTGGCACCTACTACGAGACCGAGCTGCCCGCGCACCCGCGCGTGCATGTCGACGATGCCGCGGAGCGGACCATTCCGCTGCTGGATGCCTCGAGCGGTGTGGTGATCATCGCCGACGCGTCCTGACCGGCGGTCAGGACGCGCAGGGGCCGGTGTCGACCGGGCGGTCGGAACGCCACCCGTGGTCGAGCCGGTCGAGGACTTCCGGCAGGCTCGTGGCGAATCCGACATTGCTGTTGTTCTCGTCGACACCGAACACGATGCCCAGCACCCGGCCGTCGCGGTCGACCAGTGGCCCGCCCGAATTGCCGTGCTGGATCGAACCGTCCAAGGTGTAGATCTCGCGTTCCCCGACACCGGTGCGGTAGATGTCGCGCACCTGGCGTTGGGCCCGGCCGCGCACCCGCGTGGCGGACGCGGTGTAGGACCCGCCCCTGGGGTAGCCGAGCGCGATCGCGTCGTCGCCGGGATCGGCCGGTTCGGGCGCGACAGTCAGGGCGGGCGCGGTGAGCCCGGGGACGGCGAGCACCGCGATGTCCATGGTCGGATCGAACCGCACCACAGTCGCGGTGAGCGATCCGGCCGCGGTGTCGACCGACACTTTGCTCGAGCCCGCGACGACGTGCGCGTTGGTCAGCACGCGCTCCGGCGCGATGACGAATCCGGAGCCGGACTGGCGCACGCCGCAGGTCGGCGCGAGATCCTGGACGCGAAGCACACTCTGGCGCAGTGCGGCGGGCATCGGTCCCGCGACGATGCCCGGATCGGGCGGCGCGAGCGGGCGGCCGAGCCCGGCGTCCACGATCGGTCCGGTGAGCACCTCCGACAGTCCGGACAGCCAGAACGGCGCGACGTCGTCGACGGTCCGCACGGTCGTCGAATCACGCACCAGGGCGGACGATTCCAGCGGTGCGGCGAACAGCCACACCACCAGCGGCACCGCGAGCGCGTAGGCGAGACATCCGCAGACGGCGTCGGCGCGTTGCGCGACGGGATCGGACACCGTCGCGCGTGCGGCTCGTCCGGCCCGGTTCCCGGCGACCGCGCCGAACGCGACCAACCCGGCGACCACCGTCAGCGCGAGCAGGAGCCGCACGGCGCCGGGAGCCAGCTGACCGAACACCGTGGCCGAGAGCGCCGCGCCGAGAATCGCTCCTGCCAAGGCGCCCGCGAAACCGGGCAGCCCTACGATCGCGCCGCGACGCCAGCCGAGCACCGCGGCCACCACGACGGTGGTGAGCACGGCGAGATCCAGCCAGTTCGGCAAGGTCAACGCCATACTCCCGTCGCTGCTGGTGGACAACGGCGACGGATTCGTCGTCGGCCGCCCCGTCGCCGTCCGGCTGTGTCACGGCCGACGAGTCGGCAACGGTCGAGCCGCTAATCTAATCAGCGATTCGAGCTGCGGCAACCACGCCGCGCTAGGCGGTCGGCTGGGTGGCCAGCGCTCGCCGGGCATACGCGCGCACGTCGGCATCGGTGTCGTCGATCGCGGCGCGCAGCGCGTCGTGCGCGGCGGGCAGGTCCGGCCACGCCGACAGCGACAGCACCGCCGCCTTGCGGACGTCGAGATGCGGATCGTGCAGTGCCGCAGCCAGGATCGGCACCGCGAGATCCGGGTCGCCACCCGCGAGCCCGCGCGCCGCACCTACCCGGATCTGCCAGGCCGAGTGACGCAGCGCGGCCGCCAGCGCGGTGACGTCGGCGGGCTCGGCGCCCAGCTGCGCGAACGCGGTCAGGGCCGCGGCGCGGACCAGAGGGTCTTGGTCGTCGGCGAGGCGGCGGATCACCTCGGCCCCGCCGTCGCCGATGGCGGCCAGGCCTTGGGCGACCGCGATCCGCACTTCCCGGTTGCCGTCGGCGGCCAGGGTGGCGACGCCGTCCCGATCGTTCAGCGAGACCAGCGCGCGGACCGCCTCGATGCGGACGCGATGATCCTTGTCCGCCAACGCCGCGCGGTAGTGCGTGGGTTCGCCTGCCCGCAGGGCGCGCAACAGATCGATCACCGTGGACCGCACGACGGGGTCGGCCGAGCCGAGCCGGTCGGAAAGTCCTGCCGCCGAGGGCAACACCTCGACGAGTTCGCGCAGGCTGGCCGCGGCGGCGCGCCGGACCGAGGCCGCCGTGTCGTCCAGCGCGTCGCCCAGGGCGGTGGCGAAGCCCTCCGGGGTGTGCTCGGTCAGCACCGAGATCGCCGCGGCCCGCACGCCCGCGTCGGCATCGGTGAGATAGCTGGACAATTGCTCCACAGTGGGCTCGTCGAGCGCGAGCAGCGCGACGAGCCGGGGAGACGGGGGAGTGGCGGGCTGCGCTGGTGAACCGGCCGCGGTGCGATCGTGCTCAGCGCCGCCGCCGGTGTGCGGCGCACGGCCGACGACCTGGTGCGGCTGGTGCACCGGCACCACCTCGGCATCGGCCGAGGGCAGGTCGTCGAGCCCGGGCACCGGAACCAGGTACGGCGCCACCGGCCGTTTCAGGAACGCCATGGTTCCGTCGGGGTTCTTGCGCAGGTTGAGGTGGTATCGCCATTCGACATCGTCGCGTTCGGGTAGGTCGGCGCGCTCGTGGTAGAGGCCCCAACGGGATTCGGTCCTGGTCAGTGAGCTGCGGGCGGCCATCTCGGCGCAGTCGCGGATGAACGACACCTCCACCGCGCGCATCAGCTCGTGCGGGGTGCGCGCGCCGATGCCCTCGACCTCCCCGCGCATCCGGTCGAAGGTCTCCACCGCGATGGCCAGCTTGGTCGCCGTCTTGGGCGGCGCGACATAGTCGTTCACGAAACGTCGCAGCTTGTATTCCACCTGCGGTTGCGGCGGCCCCTCCTGCTGGCGCAGCGGCCGGTAGATCAGCTCATGGGCGGCGGCCAGCTGGTCCTCGGGCAACTCGGCGGGCGCGGCGACCTCGTCCAGGGTGGACGCGGCGTGCGCACCGGCGAGATCGCCGAAGACGAACGCGCCGATCATGTAGTTGTGCGGCACGCACGCCAGATCGCCCGCCGCGTACAAGCCGGGCACCGTGGTGCGCGCGTGCTCGTCGACCCACACCCCGGAGGCGGAATGGCCACTGCACAAACCGATTTCGGAGATGTGCATCTCGATGTCGTGGGTTCGATAGTCGTGGCCGCGGTTGGCGTGGAAGGTGCCTCGGGTGGGTCGCTCGGTGGTGTGCAGGATCCCTTCGAGCGTGCTCAGCGTTTCGTCGGGCAGGTGCGACACCTTCAGGTAGATGGGACCGCGCGCGGATTCGATCTCGCGCTTGACCTCGGCCATCATCTGGCCGGACCAGTAGTCGGAGTCGACGAAGCGTTCGCCTTCGGCGTTGACCTGGTAGCCGCCGAACGGATTGGCGACGTAGGCGCAGGCCGGGCCGTTGTAGTCCTTGATCAGCGGGTTGATCTGGAAGCATTCGATGCCGCTGAGTTCGGCCCCGGCGTGGTAGGCCATCGAGTAGCCGTCACCCGCGTTGGTCGGGTTCTCGTAGGTGCCGTACAGGTATCCGCTGGCGGGCAGCCCGAGCCTGCCGCACGGCCCGGTGGCCAGGATCACGGCTTTCGCACCGACGGCAACGAATTCGCCGGTGCGGGTGTGCAGGGCGGCGGCGCCGACGGCGCGTCCGTCCTCGGTGAGCACGCGCACCGGCATGAGCCGGTTCTCGATGCGGATCTTCTCGCGCATCTTGCGCTGGCGCAGGACGCGATACAGCGCTTTCTTGACATCCTTGCCCTCGGGCATCGGCAGCACGTACGAGCCGGACCGGTGCACTCGGCGCACGGCGTACTCGCCGTACTCGTCCTTCTCGAACTTCACGCCGTAGCGTTCCAGCCGCTGCACCATGGCGAAGCCGCGCGTCGCGGTCTGGTAGATCGTGCGCTGGTCGACGATGCCGTCGTTGGCGCGGGTGATCTCGGCGACGTAGTCCTCCGGCTCGGCCTTGCCCGGGATCACGGCGTTGTTCACGCCGTCCATGCCCATGGCCAGCGCGCCGGAGTGCCGCACATGCGCCTTCTCCAGCAGCAACACGTTCGCGCCCTGCTCGGCGGCGGTGAGCGCGGCCATCGTGCCCGCCGTGCCGCCGCCGATGACGAGCACGTCGCAGTCCAGCCGGATCCGTTCCGATAGCGGCGGAATGTTCACAGTTTCTCCAGGATCTCGGCCTTCGTCGCGGCCCGGTCGATCGCGTCCCTCGGGCTGGGCACCGGCACCAGCGCCCGCAGCGTGCCGCCGCCGAGCACGGCGATGCGGTCGCCGAGCAGCAGGGCCTCGTCGAGGTCGTGGGTGACGAAGACGATGGTGGTGGGGTGGGCGCGCCAGGTCTGGATCAGCAGGCGCTGCATGGTTTCCCTGGTCTGGGTGTCCAGTGCGCCGAAGGGCTCGTCCATCAGCACGGCGCGCGGCGCGGCGGCCAGGCTGCGCGCGAGCTGGACGCGCTGGCGCATGCCGCCGGACAGGTCGCGCGGCAGGTAGTCGGCGTAGCCGGTGAGCCCGACCTCGTCCACCCAGTGCAGGGCGGTGGCCCGCCGCTGGGCTCGCGGTGTGCCGCGCAGGCGCAAGGCGAGTTCGATGTTCTGCCGCACGGTGCGCCACGGCAGCAGCGCGTCGTCCTGGAACACCAAGGCGCGGTCGGCCGCGGGTCCGGTGACGTGGTCGCCGTCGGCCAGGATGGCTCCGTCCTCCGGCCGCCGCAGTCCGGCGACCGCGCGCAGCAACGTCGACTTGCCGCAGCCGGATTTGCCGACCACGACGAGGATTTCGCCCGGCGCGATGGACAGGTTCAGCCCGTCGAGCACCGGCTCGCCGCTATAGGCGATGCGGACACCGCTGAGACTCAAGGCCATTCCGGTCGATGCCGGTGCGTCGATCACTGTGGTCATGCTTCGACCTCCCTGGGCAGCCAGCGGGTGATGCGGCGGCCGGCCAGTTCGACCAGCCCCGATGTCGCGAAACCGAGGACGCCGATGGTGATCATGCCGACGAACACCCCCGGATAGTCGACGATGGTGTAGGCCTGCCAGGTGCGGTAGCCGACGCCGAGGCGTCCGGAGATCATCTCCGCGGAGATGAGACAGATCCACGCCACGCCGACGCCGACCGACAACCCGCTGAAGACGCCGGGCAGGATGCCGGGGAACACCACGCGGGTGAGCACGTCCAGCCGGGACGCGCCCAGCGTGCGGACCGCGTCCTCCCAGATCGTGGGCAGTGCGCGCACCGCGTGCCTGGTGCTGACCAGCACCGGGAACAGCGACGCGGTGAACGTGATGAACACGATGCCGGACTCGTCGCTGGGGAACAGCAGGATCGCGACCGGCACCAGGGCGATGGCCGGGATCGGACGGACGAGTTCGGCCAGCGGGCCGAAGGTGTCGGCGAGCAGCCGCGACCGGCCCAGTCCGATGCCCGCGATCACGCCGATGACCGCGGCCAGCCCGAAGCCGGTGACGATCCGGATCAGCGACTGCGCGATGTCCAGGTAGTACTGATCGGAGCGCAACTGCGTGCCGAATTCGGCGACGATCTCGGTGACAGTCGGCAGGGTGTCGAACCGCAGGCCCGCCGCCCGCACGTTGTTGACCGTGAGCAGCTGCCACAGTCCGACCGCGGCGGCGACCGAGCCCACCCGCAGCAGGCGCGAGCGCCAGGCCGATCGCAACGCCGGCGTGGCCGCCGATCGGGTGGCGGCGGGTTCGGCCGCGGCCCGCACCGCCGGTGCGGCCAGTTCGCTGGTCATCCGCGTACTTCCGTGACGGCCTGGTCGTAGCCGACCGGCGTGGCGGACGGGTGCGCCTGCCGGTAGCGCTGCGCGGCCGCGGTGGTGGTGAAGGGCAGGTAGGCGGCGCCGTCGCGCAACCAGATCGACTTGTCGGCGAACCAGCGGGTGCCGAGTTCGGTGTCCGGGACGTAGGCGGCGCGGATCGTCCGGCCCTGCGCTTTCGCGGCCTGGACGGCGCGCAGCAGGCAGGTCGGGTCCGCGGCCGGTTGCGGCTTCGCCGCGCCGTCCACCCACAGTTCGCCGGCCAGCGCGGGGTTCTCCGCCGCTTTGCCGCAGACCGGGTCGGCGCCGGTGACCCGGGTCGGGTTGGCGGTGGCGGCCAGGTCGCGGTCGTAGTCGCCGCGTCCGGTCTCCGTGTACGCCTTGCGCAGCGGCCCGTCGTCGACGAACCGATCGATGTCGAGGTCGGCGAAGTCGCCGATCGACTTCAGGTAGGCCACATCGCCTTTGAGCGCGTTGACCAGGCTCGACTTGAGCGTGGTGTCGAAACTCGTTCCGCCGGGACCGTTGTAGAGATACACCACCTCCTGCGGCAGTCCGGACCCGTCGGCGACGATCTTGGCGGCTTCGAACGGCTTCTCCTGCAGGAACTGGGTGGCATCCAACTGCGCGGCCAGGAACGCCTGCAAGACCTCAGGGTGATCGGCGGCGTACGCGCGCCGCGCCACCACGCCGTGGAAGGTCGGCACGCCGAGTTCGGCGCCGTCGTAGAGCAGCTTGGCCTTGTTCTGGAAGACGACCAGACCGGGCCACGCGACGAACTGGGACAGTGCGCCCACTTGGTGGGATTCCAGGGCGGTCGCGCCGACCTGCGGCTGCTGGTTGAGCACTTCCACGCCCTTGGCCGGATCGATGCCCGCCCGGGACAGCGCCTGCACCAGCGTGCCGTGCCCGGCCGAGCCCACGCTGGCCGAGATCTTCTGGCCCGCCAGGTCGCCGATGCTGGTGGCCGCCGAATCGTTCGGCACGACGACCATGTTCAGCGCGCCCTTGGGGTTGTACCCGGTGACCGACACCAGTTCGGTCCGCGCGCGCTCGTTGACCTGGGTGCGAGAGCCGTTGATCAGCAACGGGTAGTCGCCCATGGAGCCGATGTCGATCTTCTCGGCCACCATCTGCGCGGTGATCGGCGCGCCGGTGTCGTAGTCCTGCCACTCGACCTGGTACTTCGCCCCACCGTTGTCGGTGATCTTCTGTAGCCGCTGCTCGAGGTAGCCCTGCGCGCGCAGCAAGGTGCCCGCGGTGACGGTGTTGATGGTCTTGGACTGGTAGCCGACGACCACCTTGACGGCGCCGGCGGGGGTGTCGTCGGACTGCTCCAGCGAGCACCCGGTCAACGCGAGCGCGGCGGCGAGCAGGACGGGGGCGAGTTTCACTTTCATCGGTCTTCCAGATCAGCGGAGCAGGTAGGGCATGTTGACGGTGACGGCGCCGGTGGGGCAGCGGGCCGCGCAGGGACCGCAGTACCAGCACTCGTCCACGTGCATGAAGGCTTTGCCGTTCTCGGGGTTGATGGCCAGCGAGTCGAGCGGGCAGATCTCGACGCACAGCGTGCACCCCTGGATGCACAGCGACTCGTCGATGGTGACGGGGATGTCGGCGCGCTGGTTGACGAGTGCCATCTAGAGGACCTTCCATTCGGGTGTGCTGCGGGTCAGGCTGCCGCGCATGGTGATGCGGTCGCCGCGCATGCGGATGTACTCCAGATCGACCGGACGGCCGTCGTCGAGCCGGGTCAGTCGTTCCAGCATCAGCAGCGGCGCGCCGCCGGGGACGTCGAGGGTGGAGGCGGTGTGCGGATCTGCGGGCACCGCTTCGAGGGCGAGGTCGGCCGAGCCGAGCGACTGGCCGCTGATGCGTTCCAGCAGCACGAAGACGTCGGTGTGCTCGAGGTCGTGGCCGAGTACCTCGGTGCCGATGTCGGGCACGAGGTAGGTGAGGTCGAGGCTCAGCGGCAGATCCGCCAGGTAGCGCAGGCGCTCCAGATAGACCACGCGCTCGCCGGGCGCGAGACCGAGCCTGCGCGCGACGGCGGGCGGCGCGGCGACGTGCATCGCCGCGCGCACCTCGTTGCGCACGGTGCCGTGGCCCTTGAAGGTCTCCTGCAGCCCGAGCAGAGCGTCGAGCCCGTGGTCGTACTTGCGGGTGGCCACCCGGGTGCCCACTTTCGGCGCCCGGTCGATCAAGCCCTCGTCCTTCAACAGCGCCAAGGCGTCGCGCACGGTGTTGCGGGAGGCGCCGTACTCGGCGGCGAGTTCCTGTTCGCTGGGCAGCGCGTTCTCGAACGCGCCCGCGTGCAACTGGTGGCGCAAGATGTCGGCCACCCGCCGCGCTTGATCGGCGCGCAACTGCCGCACCGGCGTGGGTTCCGCTGCCACCGTCTCCGCCTTTCTATCGCTGACCTGCACGAATAGCGACGATAGTGTGGTTGTGGTCGCGCGCTTTCCCGCGTCGTCGCCGGGAGAAATCAGGGGATGTTATTGCGCCGGGAGCCTCGCCGCCCGACCTGGCGATATGCGCGGCCGTCCGGCTAATACGCCACGTCGGGTTCCGGTGGCCGAATTCGGATCACAGCGATTCGAAAGCAGGGTCCTGCGGGCCGCGTCGCACGGATCTACGGTCGCGGACCGTAGGTATTGAGGAACAGCGCCGGTCCGGCGCCGAAGAAGCCCGCGCGATCCAGAGCGAGCAGCGCCGCGAGCGCTTTGGCGGTGTAGACGGTCTCCAGGTGCAGCCCGGCCCGTTCGGCGCGCTGCGCGGCATCCACGGCGGCGGGCGTGGTGTGGCCGTAGCCGGGGCCGAGCCATTCGATGGTCAGCGTGAGGTCCTCCGGCCGCAGCCCGGTCGGCGCGAAGCGCGCTCCGCGGGCGCGGAGCAGACGCTCGGTCCGTCCGGCGAGCCGGACGATGTGCTTCGCGTCGAGGGGGAGCGTGTCGTTGACGACGACTCCGACCACGCGCGTGCGCAGCCCGGCCAGGCGCAGGCCGAGTGCGAGGCCCGCGGCGGTGCCGCCGGATCCGACCGCGGTGACGATGTGCCCCGGCTCGGGCAGCTCACCCGCCGCGATCTGTGCCGCGAGTTCGCACGCCACCTCGACGTAACCCAGGGCTCCGACCGGCGACGACCCGCCCGCAGGCAGGAAGTACGGACGCGTGCCGCCCCGCACGCGTCGCAGATACAGCCAGGGCGCCGCGAGGATCGTGCGCAGTTTGGTGTGCGTGAAATGCAGAGCGGCGCCTGATTTCTCCAGCCGCCGCAGTTGCGCGCGCACGTGGTCGTCGACCGGCTGGTCCACCAGGGCGAGCTCGGTATCGATGCCCTGGGCGCGGCCGTACAGGGCGGTGGCGAGCCCCCAGTTTGTTCCGGTGCCGCCCACCGTGAGGATGGTGCGCGCGCCCCGTCGCCGTGCCTCCGGCAGCAGCCACTCCAGCTTGCGGACCTTGTTGCCGCCCCATTCGCCGTCGCCGTATCCGCTTTCGTCCTTGCACCACAGCTGGGCCGTGGTGCCGAGGTCGCACCGGCCGACGGGAGTCGGAGCGGTGCCGAGGCGGACGAACGGCAAGGTGTCGGCCACCTCGGGAAAACGCTGGTGCAGCAGCGCCCCGGTCACGGTGTGATCGCGTTGGGGATGCCCAGCAGCGCCGCCTGTACCTCGTGCAGCCGGTCGATGTCGCCGCGAATGCCCGCGACGTTGTCGTTGTACAGGAACGCCTCACCGAGCCGGACGAGCGCGTAGGCCAGCAGCGCGGGTTCCAGCGGCGGATCGTATCCGTCCTCTTCGGCGGCGCGCGCGATCAACTCCTGGACGGTGCCGACGACCAGCGGCTGTACCGGCCCGTCGCTCGCGGTGAGGATGCGCAGGCCGGACAGCGGCTCGTTCTCGAAGTAGCGCCGGAACGGCTCGTTGTCGGTCATCCAGCGGTTGACCCGGTAGAGCACGTCCAGGATGCGTCGCGCGCCGGTGGAGCGGCGACGGGCGTCGGCGCGGGTGAGCAACGCCTCGAACTCGCCGGCCAGAACGGCACCGAGCACTCCGTCGCGGGAGCCGAACCAGCGGTAGACCGAGGCGCGGCTGAGTCCGAGCTGCCCGGCGATCGCCTGGATGTCCACGCGCTCGCCGGACAGGAACGCCCTGCGAGCATGCTCGATGACCTGTTCCCTGGTCGCGGAGGCCGGGCGGCCGGGAGGACGGGTGGTCCGCTGACTGGAATCGATCACCGCGGAATGGTACATCTTTTAGAACATGTATCGAAACGCGCCGTGCTCAGAACCACTCGTCCCGCATCTGCAAGGTGGTCGTATCCAAGGTGGCGAGCAGATCCAGCGCCGGTGCGGTCTTGGGTAATTCGAAACGATAGAAGAACCGGGCCGCGTGCCGCTTGCCATCGTAGAAATCACCGGACCGGTCCGCGGTGGCGAGGAACTGCTCCAGCCAGATCCAGGCCAGTACGGTGTGCCCGAACGCTTCCAGGTACACCGAGCTGTTGGCCAGCGCGGCTTCGATGTCGCCGGAGGCGAACAGTCCCGCGGTCACCTCGACCAGACGCCGCCACGCCGAATCGAGTTGAGCGGCAAGCTCGGCGGCCTCGCCGCCGGCCGCGCGCGCGGCGGTGATGGTCGCGTCCACCCGGGCCCCGAGCGCGAGCAGGCTCGCGCCACCCTGCTGGGTCACCTTGCGTCCCAGCAGGTCCAGGCCCTGGATGCCGTGCGTGCCCTCGTGGATCGGGTTGAGCCGGTTGTCCCGGTAGTGCTGCTCGACGTTGTATTCGCGGGTATAGCCGTAGCCGCCGAGTACCTGGATGGCGAGGCTGTTGGCCTCCAGGCACCACTGTGAGGGCCAGCTCTTGGCGATCGGGGTCAGGATATCCAGCAGCAGGGTGACCGCGCGGCGGTCGTCCTCGGATTCGGCGGTGCGCTGCTCGTCGACCAACTGCGCGCAGTAGAGCACCAGCGCCAACGCGCCTTCGGCATAGGACTTCTGGGCCAGCAGCATCCGCTTCACATCGGCGTGCTCGATGATCGGCCGCTGCGGCGCGGACGGGTCGGCGGGGAGCTTGGCCCGGCCCTGGGTGCGCGTGCGGGCGTAGTCGAGCGACTCGAGGTATCCGGTGTAGCCGAGGGCGGTGGCGACCAGGCCGACGCCGATGCGCGCCTCGTTCATCATGTGGAACATGTAGGTCAGTCCGCGTTGCGGCTCGCCGACCAGGTAGCCGATCGCGCCGGGCGCGCCACCGGGCGTCCAGCGGCCCTCGCCGAAGTTCAGCACGGTGTTGACCGTGCCGCGGTAGCCCATCTTGTGGTTGAGCCCGGCCAGAGCGACGTCGTTGCGCTCACCGATCGCGCCGTCGTCGCCGACCAGGAACCGGGGCACCACGAACAGCGAGATGCCCTTCGTGCCCGCGGGGCCGCCGGGGATCTTGGCCAGCACCAGGTGCACGATGTTCTCGCCGAGTTCGTGATCGCCGCCCGAGATCCACATCTTGGTGCCGAACAGGCGATACGTGCCGTCGCCCTGCGGTTCGGCGCGGGTGACGATGTCGGCGAGCGAGGAACCGGCCTGCGGCTCCGACAGGCACATGGTGCCGAAGAAGCGGCCCGCGAGCATGGGCTTCACGAACTTCTCGACGTGTTCCGGGCCGTGGGCGAGGAGCAGATTCGCGTTGGCCACCGTGAGGAACGGGTAGCCCGCGGTACCCGGGTTGGCCGCCTGGAACCAGGCGTAGCTCGCCTGCGCGACCGTAGCGGGCAGCTGGGCGCCGCCCAGTTCGTAATCCATTGCGGCCGAAGGCAGGCCGGCCTTCGCGAAGGCGGCCAGCGCCTGGCCGACCTCCGGGATGATGGTCACGCGCTCGCCGTCGAAGGTGGGTTCGTTGGCGTCGTTGAGCTTGTTGTGCGGCGCGAAATACTTGGTGGCCAGCTGCTCGCTGAGCTCGAGCACGGCGTCGAAGGTCTCCCGCGAGTGCTCGGCGTACCGCTCGCGTTTGGTGAGCGCTTCGACGTCCAGCCACTCGTAGAGCAGGAACTCGAGATCGCGCCGGGACAACAAGGTCGACCGCATCAGTCAGTCCTTTCGAGACATGTTCGACTTACTGTATCTTACGGGCCGGTGGGCGGGTGCGGGACCGGTAGTCCCTGCCGAATGTGTATCCGGGTGCGACGCCGGACCGGCTGTCGACGATGTCCTCGCCGACGCGCCCACCAGGCGGATCGTCCCCGCTTCCACTTCGGTCGTCCGCCGGTGGTCGTCATCCGGAGACGAGCAATCCGCGTTCTCGCGCGATCGCGGCCGCCTCGGTTCTGCTGGACGCCCCGAGCTTGGTGAGGATTCGCGAGACGTGCACTCCCGCGGTGTTGGCGCTGATGAACAACTCGGCCGCGATCTGCCGGTTGCTCGCGCCTGTGGCCACCAGGCGTAGGACGTCGAGTTCACGCGGGGTCAGGCCCGAGGCGCTCGCCGACCGGGCAGGCGCGGGCCGGTTCCCGGCTTCGGCCAGGTCGATCCCGGCGCGGTGGGCCAGCTGTCCGGCTTGCTCGGCGAGTGGCGCCGCCGCCAACTCGTCCGCCAGCCCGAGGACCGCCCGCAGTGCGTCGCGTGTCGCCGCGCGATCACCCGCGGCCAATTCCGCGCGGCCGGATTCGAGCAGGCCGCGCGCCAGCTCGTACGGCCGACCCAGGGCTCGCCAGGAGGAAGCCGCCGCGGCCCAGTCGGCGGGACGGCCGCTGCGCACCGCGTGGCAGGAATTCCGGTACGCGGCGTCGACCGCGGTGGTCACCGGCAGCTTGGCGACAGCGGAGTCGAGGACCATCGGCGCGCAGCGGGTCCTGGCGATGGCCTCGGCCAGTGCCCATGCCTCGTGCGGGTGCGCGACCAGATCGTCCGCGGTCAGCGTCGCTGCGCCGATCTCGGCGGCGCGCTGCGGATTGCCCGCCGCGTGCGCGATCTCGGTCTGCACGGTGTGCAGCAGGATCTGATATTGCCTGGCCCAGCGCCGATTCCCGAGCAAGGGTCGCGCGGTCGCCGCGCTCGCCGCCGCGGCCTGGTCGTCCCCACGCGCCAGCATGATCCGCGCGTGACACAGCAGCAGCGCCGCGGTGCTCAACGGGGGCAACTGCTCGGTGAGCGATTCGTCGATCAGATCCAACGCTTCGTTCCAGCGGCCCAGCGCTGTGAGCGCCTGCGCCCACTTGACCAGCAGGATCGGCGCGGCCTCGGCGAATCGGTAACTCTCGTGCGCGGCGCGCAGCCCCTGCTGGATCGCCGTGATGGCCGCTTCGTCGGCGCCTGCCGAGACCAGCAGCGCCGTCTCCCACAGCACCACGGTCAGCAAGGTGCCCGGATCTCCCGCGGCCTCAGCGGCGGCATGCGCCCGCTCGAAATGGGTCATGGCGGCGTCGGGACGGTTCGCGGTGGCCAGCCCGAGATAGGCGTGGGCACGCGCGGCCAGCGACGCGGCGCTCCGGTCCTCGCGAGGGTCGCTCGAACGCCGTCGGTGCCTCGCGGCGTCCGTGTCCTCCGCTTCGACGCCCCCGCCCGGGTTCGTCGCGACCGCGCCCGGCGCGCGGAGCGCCGATGCCATGACCGGCGAGGTGTCGTCGACGGGCGGGTCACCACGTAACTGTTCGGCTACCTCGACGGCGTCGCGCGCGTCGTTCTCGGCCGCCGTCGCGCCGCTGAACACCCGCACCGCGGCGAGTTCGGCGAGGATTTCACCGCGTAGCAGGGTCGGCTGGTCCGAAGGAAGATAGGTCAGCGCCGCGAGCAGATCGTCTTCGCCGCCGCCGCTGCTCTGATTGCGCAGTCCGGCGCGGTAGTAATGCAGGCGCGCGGCACGCTCCGGGTCGGTCCCCGCATCGATGGTGGCCAGCGCCTCGTCCGCCGCTGCGATCCCGCGCTCGACGACGCCGCCGCGATGACACGCGGCCACGAGCGCTGCCAAGACGTCGAGCCGATCGGCGTCCACCCGTCGCGCCGCATCCGGTACGCGATCCCACGAATCGAGCACCCGGTCCAGGTGGCGCACCTGATCGCGATGCGCGCTCACCCTTTCCGCCTCCGCCGCGGCGTCCCACGCGGCTTCGAATGCCAGCGGCAGGTCTCCGGCGGCATACGCGTGGTAGGCCAGTTCGGCGGCCGGGCATCGGTCCGCGCCCGGCTTCCTTCGCCGGGTAGCCAGGGCTTGGGAAAGTCTGCTGTGCAGCGCTTTTCGCTCCGCCGGTAGGAGGTGTTCGTAGACGGCATCGCGGATGAGAACGTGCCGGAACTGGTAGCCGGTGTCGGTGGAAAGCAGGAGCCGCTGGTCGACCAGCTGACGCAGTGCTGTGGCGAGCGCTCCCTCGGGGAGGTCGGAGGCGGCCGCCAGCAGGGTGTGCCGGACCGGTGACCCGGCCACCGCCGCGAGCCGCAGCACCGACGCGGCCTGATCGGGTAGGTCGGACAGGTGATCGAGCAACAGCTCCGACAGCTCGGCGGGCGTGTCCTCCGGTGCGGGATCGAGTGCCTCGACGTACAGCGGAATTCCCGTGCTGCGCTGGAAGATCCGCCCGATGGTCCCTGGCTCCGGCTCCCTGCCGCGCAGCGCGGCCAATTGCCTGCCGACCTCGTGCCTGGTCAGCGGTGCTGGATTCAGCAAGCGGACACTCGGGTCTCGGCGCAGGCTCGCGATCAGCTTGCGCAACGGCTCGGAATCGGCAGGCCGGTGGGTGCCGACCAAGAACAGATCGCCTTCGGCGATGTTGGCCACCAGGAAGGCGAGCAATTCCAGGCTGGCGTCGTCGGCCCAGTGCAGATCTTCCAGCACCACCAACAGCGGCTTGGTCATCGAGAATTGTTCCAGCACGGTGAGGATCTCGCCGAACAACCGGATCCTGTCGGTGTCGGCCTCCGCCGCGCCCGACCGCGCCGCCAGTTCCGGAAGCCAGCGCGCCAGCGCCGGTCGCACTGGGAGCAGCGTCGCGAGCGCCTCCACGCCCTGGTCACGCAGCAGTGTGCGCATGACCGCGACGAACGGCGTGAACGGCACCCCTTTAGCGCCGAATTCCGGGCACCTTCCGTACGCCACTACCGTACGAGCCCCGAGCCGCGTCCGGAACTCCGCGACCAACCGCGACTTGCCGAGACCCGCTTCACCCCCGACCAGCACGGTATGCACCGCCGGGTCCCGATAGGCATTCTGCAACGCCGCGAGCTCAGCGGCCCGCCCCACAAACGCGCCGCACACCGGAAGGCTGACCACGGCGCGATCATGCCCGCACCGCGCGCTCGACGCCAGTTCGCGAGTGGCACACCATCGAGAGGTCTTCTCGGCCGATGCCGCAGTGGTGTGCCACTCGCGAACTCGAGACCGGGGGGGCCTCGGCGCGACCAGCGCGCCGCCGGGTTCGTGGCCATAGTGGTACGGTCCGGGTTCTGCGTTACTCGTCGGTGGGCTGGGCAAGCGCGGAAATAGTGATTTCTCGGGATTCGGCGGCCATCTCGTTACGCGAAATATCAATGGCATGACGAACATCGAGATCCGCCCCTTCCGTATCGATATTCCGCAGGCCGACCTGGACGAGCTTCGGCTGCGGCTGGCGCGTACCCGTTGGATCGATGAGCTGCCCGGCGCCGGCTGGGAGCGCGGTGTGCCGACGGCGTACCTGAAGGAGCTGGCCGGGTACTGGGCCGAGAAATTCGACTGGCGTGCGGCCGAGTCGGAGCTGAACGCCTACCCGCAGTTCACCACCACCATCGACGGCCAGAACGTCCACTTCCTGCACGTGCGCTCGGCGCGGGAGGACGCCACACCGTTGCTGTTGCTGCACGGCTGGCCCAGTTCGGTGGCCGACTTCCGCGACGTGATCGGCCCGCTCACCGACCCGGACTCGGACGCGCCCGCGTTCCACCTGGTCATTCCGTCGCTGCCCGGCCACGGTTTCTCCGGCCCGCTCACCGAGACGGGCTGGAACGACGGCCGGATCGCGGCGGCGCTCGCCGAACTCATGGCTCGCCTCGGCTACGACCGCTACGGCGTGCAGGGCGGCGACCATGGCGCGTTCATCGCCCCGGCCCTGGCGCGGATCGACACCGACCACGTGCTCGGTGTGCACGTCAACGCACTGGTCACCTTCCCGACCGGCGACCCCGCCGACCTTGCCGCCCTCACCGACGCGGAAAAGGCACGGCTCGCCGCGATGAAGAAATTCCAGGACGACGGCTCGGCCTACATGAACCTGCAAGGTTCTCGCCCAGACACTATCGCCCAGTTACTCGCCGACTCCCCGGCCGGGCTGCTCGGCTGGATCGCGGAGAAATACCGCGAGTGGACCGACAGCGCCAACGACCTGCCCGAACAAGCCGTCGATATCGACCGCCTGCTCACCACCGTGAGCATCTACTGGTTGACCGACACCGCCCGCAGCGTCGCGAACCTGTACTACGAACGCTTCCACGACGCCACCATGTTCGCCCCGAAACCGAAGGGCACCGTACCCACCGGCGTCGCGGTCTTCAAGGACGGCGACTACGCCATCCGCCGCTTCGCCGAACGCACCCACAACATCACCCACTGGTCGGAGTTCTACTCCGGCGGGCATTTCCCCGCACTCGAGGTGCCGGAGCTGCTGATCGGCGACATCCGCGAGTTCTTCCGGTCGCTCGGCTGATTGGAATGGAGTCGTTGGGCAGGCGGTCGTCGCCGCCTGCCTGAGGTCATGCCACGACCACCGATGCTCGTCGGCGGCCCGCCGGACTGAGATAACGTCGAGCAGGTGAACCGCACTCAGTGGACTATCCGCGGCGAGCGTCTCGTGGACGAGAATCGCCATATCAGATTGTCGACCGTGGATGTGGAGCTACCTGACGGAGTGAAGTTCACGCAATACGTTGCGCGCATGCCGCGATGCGCGATGACGTTGGTACTGAACGACAAGCGCGAGGCACTACTGATGTACCGGCATCGCTTCATCATCGATCGTTGGGTATGGGAACTTCCGGGCGGTTACGTCGACGGTGCCGAGGACGTAGCGACCGCCGCGGCACGGGAGGCCGAAGAGGAGACCGGCTGGCGTCCGAACACCATGGAGCATCTGGTCACCTATCAACCGGCTATCGGCACGCTGGATCAACCGCAGGAGATCTACCTGGCCCGTGGGGCGTGCTCGACCGACACCCAGCCGGACATCAACGAGGCCGAGGAGATCCGCTGGATTGCACTCGAGGAAGCGGAACGGATGATCGGGCGGGGCGAGATCGTGGGCGCCGCAACGGTGGTCGCGGTGTACCGAGCAATCAGTCTGCCCGCCTAGCGATCGTCCTGACCTGCTGTCGGAACTCTGCGACATCGGGCAGCGCCGCGTGTGTAGAAAGGCGACTGCACAAATCACGCAGGTAAGCAATTGTGCGTTGGGATCGCAACCCACTGACGAGTTCGAGCGCTTCAGTACCGAGTCGGACAGCTTCGTGTGGATCGCCATCGACGAGGGCGGATGCCAGCAGGCAAAGATTGAACGCACGTCCGCGGGTGTACCCTTCCGACATCTTCAAGGATTGTTTCGCAAACTGAGCCGTCCGCGCGTCGTGACCGAGGTCGCGAAAATTGATCAGCTGCAAGCGACCACGAGTCGCTCGACGGCCGAAACGGATCAGCCGCGATCGATTCCGCACCAAGCGGCGAAACCCCGCACACTCTCGTTGCTGCGTGCGTCGTCGCGGGCGAGGACGCGGATGGTCTCGTGCACCATGGGGTGGTAGCGGGTCTGCGTCGGCGCGATCTCCTTGGCTTTGCGCAACGAGGTAAGGGCTTTCGTCCGATCGCCGTGGAGCAGGAATCCGCGGGCCAGGTCGATGTAATGGTGGCCCGCGCGCTCCCGGGGCGTCGTGGCCGGGAGACGCACGTGCTCGGCGCGTTTCACCGCTTCGGTGCCATCCATCATCTCGACGGCCAGCCCGACCGACCAGATGCCGACATTCGTGACGCCGAAGCAGAGCCGGTAGTCGTCCCGGTCGCCACCGAGGCGGCGGGCAGTTTCTCGCGCTTCGGCGAGGTGTTCGTCGGCTACATCGCGCCGCCCCGCGCGAGCTGCGGCGAGACCGGATTTCAGGTGCAGATTGCCCCACATGCTGAGGACAGTCGGATCGTTGCCGCTGATCTCGGATTCGATGGTGGCGCGACTGGATTCGAGAAAGCGCAGGGCGGTCGATTATTCGGCCGTGCCGATCAGCTCGCCCGCACGCTGATAATCGCCCGCGAGGACGGCCAGTTGATCACCGGATTGCGCGGCTGCCCATTCGTACCGCTCGACGCACAGCGAGGAAAGGTCGATGTAGCCGAGTTTGTACACGAGTTGCCCGGTCGCGGCGAACACTTCGGCGAGGAGCCCGAAGAGGCGCTCGCGCTTCGCTCCGCTCGCGCTGTGCCATGCGAGGCGGAGGTCCGCGAGCAGGCCGGGTAGGAGTGTGCCGAGATCGCCGAGGTTGACGGAGTGACGCATCGCGGACGCCCTCGCGACGTCAGCGGCGAGCTCGCGTTCGGGCCGTGCGTTCATCGCACCGTCCGGCTCGATCTTGTACGCGGCCAGTTCACGGCGGATCTCGGGTACTCCGGCATGCACTTGCTGTTCGTCGCGAGTCTGGCGCGGGTAGGGCTGCTCTAGGAGGTCGGCGAGGTTCACCCTGAGCGCGCGGGCGCAGGCCGCGACGAAAGCCGGAGACGCGGGCGCGCGGCCGCGTTCGACCTTGCGGACCAAGCTCGCCGAGAAGTTCGCTTCCCGCGCGAGTCTCTCCTGGCTCCATCCCGCTAGCTTCCTCGCGACACGTACTTTGTCGCCGACACCGGACTCCTGGGTCATCGTCATCACGGATTCCATTCCACAGACTTCCTTACCCCCAGGGTGACAAATCTTTTGCCGATTCGCTGTCTTGTTCGTCGGTCACAGTCTGTTCCGGCCTCGGCGCCGGGTGAGCACATCCCTTGTCTCAGTAGTAATTGCGTTCCCAGGGGCCACGGGATCCCCGGCGCCGGGTGCCACACCACATCGACGGATAAGGGTGGGACATGGTGGAAATCGCGCTGGGCTACATCCGGCTGGATCAGTCCGGCAAGGACCACGTCGAGGAGGAGCGCGCGATTCGGGCGCTAGCCGAACGAAAGGGCTATCCCGAACCGGAAGTGCTGGTCGTGGATCGCGATGTGCTGATGCCGACGCTGCTGCTCGTACAGGCGATCCGCCGGGTGGGCGCTTCGGCCGTGATCGCTCCGACTCGGGAGCACATCTGGACTGCCAGGCGTGCGCTCACAGAGGAGGTGGCGCTGATTGTCGTTGCGCCCGAACAGATGTGGGAGCGCGGGCACCGGTGGCCGCCGTTCGGATCGTCGGATAGCGGGGTGGTCGTTTGATGTCCGGCTGGTCCGAGTTCGGCACAGCGCTGATGCTGGGGGCGGCGGCGGTCGCGGTGCTGCTGACTGTCTTCTTCGCGGCGAGCCGATGGTGGCGGAAGCCGTTGCGTGGTCCGAGCGTCTATCACATCGCCGAACGCGTGGGCCATGAGCAACTGTGCCTGCTGGGCTGGCCGCCATTGGGTTGGCCTGCGGTAGAGCCGAGAGACTGCCCGGAATTCGCTCCCGGCGATGCGCACGCGCTCATGCAGGTGCATCTGGAATGCGATGCGAACGAACGCTCGTGGAAATGCGCGGCGGTCGACGCTCTGCGGCTCGCGGGCCGGATGCGTCCTTCCAAGTATCCGCGTCGACCAGACCGCCATTGACCCGCCGGTCGGCAACCGTCGCGTGCTCCGTGAACTACCGGCCCGTCGTCACGACGGGCCGTAAATTGCCTCGGCATCGCGGAGCAACAGCATCACCGGCCCCGTACTCGGAGGGTCAGACGCTCGCGACAGCGGTGATATCGCGTGGAAGCACCGTAATCAGGACTCGCTCGCGGACCGGATACCGTCGAGCGGCGGCTGGAGCGATGGTGTGATCGACGTATTTCCTTCGGATGCGTTGAGTCCAAGAACCACTGGCGTCGACGCTGAGTGTGGCGTCGCCGATGACGCGCACTTGCCGGTTCGGTCGTTCGCCGTCGGCACGAAGTTCGTCCTCGACGTCGATGACCAAGCCGACGCGTGGGTTGGCTCGGATTCGCTCGAGGTGGGGCCGGTTGGCGTAGCTGGTGAGGTAGAAGGCGCCCGCGACCCAAAAGAACCATATCGGCGTGACATGCGGATAGCCATCCGGGTCGATGGTCGCCAACCGCGCGACGACATCCGCGTCCAACAGTTCGGTGATCTCGGCATCCCGTAGTGCTCGCACCATAGGTTCATGCTGCCCGAGGCAGGGCTGGACTGCGGTATGGCTCGAGGCGACGGTGATCGATGTCAGTCCGAGCCCATCACACCGCCCGCGCCCGATACGTTCTTGTGAGCCCACTGATCAGTCGACGTGGTGCGTTGAAGGCCGCGTCGAAGCTGCTGCGTTGCTGGTCCCGGTTCGGTCCGCAACTAGCCGCCGGAGACGATGGCGGCGAGGTTGGCGAGCTCGTTCTCCCGTCCCTGGGTGAGGCGCTGAGTCCAGACGTCGTCGTGCATGGCGTCGACGGTCATGACCACGCGGACGCCCGCGTCGGTCGGCTCGAGCTCGACGGTGGTGAGGAATTCGTACAGCTCGACGCCGGGGATGAAGTCGGCCAGGGAGGTGTAGGCGAGCCGGTCGGGGCCGTCGATCTCGGTGAATGTCTTGCGGGACTCGGTCGACAGTGGCATGCCCGCGGATCGCATGAATTCGATCTGCTCGGGGGCGGTCGCGGTCATCGTGTAGACCAGTTCGCCGCCAGGGCGCAGGTCGAGCTGATCGACGCGGACGGTGAAACCGTCGGGCGCCCACCACTTCTCGATGCCCGCCGGGGTGGTCCACAGTTCCCAGATCGCCTGGGCGGTGGCGGGGTAGTCGCGTTCGATGCGGATCTGCTCGGACATGTCGTGCTCCTGGTTCAGAAGTATTCCTTGAAAGGAATATATCTGAGGAGGCATGCTTGGTCAATGGACCCCGCACTATTCGCCGCTCTGGCCGAACCGAACCGCATGCGGATCGTGGAGTTGCTGAACGCCGCGCCGCGTCCGGTCGGCGAGATCGCTACCGCACTCGGCCTGAGACAACCGCAGACGACCAAACATCTCCAGGCGCTCCAGCGCGCGGGCCTGGTGGTAATGGAACCGCTCGGGCAGCGCCGCATCTACGCCCTGCGCCGGCGTCCGCTGCGTGAGTTGCGACAGTGGCTGGCGGGATTCGAGGCCGACCATCCCTCGGAGTCGGGGCTCGCGGAATACCGGGTGGCAATCGCCGCCGAGCCGTTGTCGGCCCACGAATTCCATCGGACGCTGTCGGCGCCGCCGGCGACCGTGTGGGAGTGGTGGACCTCGCCCGATCTGGCGCGCCGGTGGTGGCACCCAGCGCATTTCGAGGTCGCCGACTGTGTCCTGCGGCCGGTCGTCGGGGGCGCCCTGTCGATCGTGCTCCGCGAGGGCGACGGTGCGCTGTATTCCAGCGCCGGGCGCTACCTCGAAGTCGTTCCGCCCGAACGGCTCCGGTTCGAGTTGTCACCACTGGACGGCAACGGGACCCCGTTGTTCCGGGCCGACCATCTCCTCGAGTTGACCAGCGTCACCGGCGGCACCCGCGTCGACCTACAAATCGACGTGTCCGACCCGACCTCGGGCTCGGAACCGGCCATGGCCGGCATCCGCTTCGGCTGGAATCAGCTGCTGGACACCCTCGCTCACGTCATCAACTCGGCCACAAGCTGATTCGGCTACCGAGTGATGCTGTCGAGATCATCGAGGTCGCCGCGCCTCGCCCGGGCTCCTTTCCGCTCGAGCGCGGCGGCCGATGCACCCGAACGGGCGAGCCCGGTGACCTCGTGACCAGCGTCCAGCAACTGGTCGACGACGGCAGAACCGATCCATCCGGTCGCTCCGGTGACAAAGATTTCCATGCTGATACTCCTTCGTGTAGGTCCGCGACTACTTCGCTGATTCGATCCGGCGGTGAGCAGAGCGGCAACCAGCGGTCTGTGATGTAGGCGGACGCCCGTAACCCGTGCAGCGGTATCCGCTGGTCGGCTGCGGGTGCTGACACGGCGACCGGTGGTTGCGCAGCGCACTGGGCAGAGCGCTGAATCGGCCCGCATATTGAGCTGATGGCGGCTATTTGGGGGAAAGCTGTTCGATGGTTGTCGGACTACCGCACCCGATATGTCGATATCGTCCGCTGATCAACCGGCGACGGGCCCCCTCCGCCGGGACAGCGCAGACTGCAGCACCACCAGCCCGCCGAGGACGACTACGGTCACGCCGATCGCGCGGAGTCCGGCGTCCGCGCCCGAGACGAACGCCGTTATCACTTCGGTGGCGCGATCGGGGGCAGTCGAGGCGAGGGCTTCGGCCACGGTGTGCGGAGAATGGCCGGGCGCGGATGTCCGGCGGCAGGGCGGCGGCGAACCGTGCGGTGAGCACCGTGCCGATGACGGCGACGCCCAAGGCGCTGCCGAATTCCCTGGTGGTGGCTTGCAGTCCCGCTCCGACTCCGGCCTGTTCCGGCGGCAGCGCACCGGCGATGGCGCCGGACAGCGTCGGAAGTGCCAGTGCCACACCGGTTCCGGTGACTACGAGCCATGCCGCGTACGCGATGTAGGACGTCTGTGTGCCGCTGGTGGACAGTCCGAGCAGTCCGCAGCCGACGAACGCGAAGGCCAGCGCGATGGTCGCGTCGAGGCCGATGCGTCCCGAGACGCGTCCGGCGTGTCGTGCGCCGAGGATGATCGGGACGGTCAGCGGCACGATGCCCAGCCCGGTGCGCAGCACGCCGAAACCCTTGCCCCCTTGCGTTCGGCGGGGACGGCGTGCAGCAGGACCGAAAGGGTGTTGGGCAGCACGGCGGCGGCGCCGACTCCGGTGATCGCACGGCCGACCGGCGTCGTGGTGTTCAAGGACGGCGACTACGCCATCCGCCGCTTCGCCGAACGAACCCACAACATCACCCACTGGTCGGAGTTCTACTCCGGCGGCCATTTCCCGGCCCTCGAGGTGCCGGACCTACTGATCGGCGACATCCGCGAGTTCTTCAGCGCGCTCGGTTGATCGGCTGGAAGTCATAGGCAGGCGGTTGTCACCGCCTGCCTACGCCATGCGTGGCGACGAGGAGGAGTAGCTCGAGAACACTCCGCTGGGGCGTAGCAGGCGCGCGGCGGAGATCGCGGATGTCGCGGTGTTCCTGTCGTTGGACAAGGCAGCCTGGATGAGTGGGGCGGCAATCAATCTCAACGGGGGTACGCATCTGCGGCGGTTTCCCGATGTGCTGGGGCGGGGTCGGGCGATGGCGGAAGGCGGATGAAAGGACACGGTGGTGAATTCGTGCGGTAAGTAGTGTCGAGGCGGGGCAAGATCGCGAATGGGCTGGGAGGCCGGGATGAGTGGGACGGAATGGGAGATGTTCTGCTCGGAGGTGTTTGCCATCGCCGAGCGTTACGCCATCCAGACGTTTTCGAATCCCGGCACCCTGGTGCTCTCCAGCGGATCCTCGTCCATGGAAGCCCAAGCGCGTGGGGTCAATCCACACATCAAACTGGTGGATATGGGCGACGCCGCGGTGCGCATCGAAACGGGCTGGTGCGTCCGCGCCATCGCCGACTACGAAATCCAATTCGAGGACAAGCCGTCCCAGGCGGCCGCGGCGGTCGAGGCGATCATTCTCGGGGGCGCCGAAGAGTATGTGATCACCGATGACGACGACCGGTGGGTGGCGTTCGGGTGGTGTATTCGGGGCAAGGATTCCCTGATGTCGAAACCCCCGCACATCACCTCGGGACGAAAGGCGGTTCGTCGGCTCCTGCCGTGGCGGTCGGCGTGACCATGCGGCCAGGAGCTCATCAAGCCGACCCAGCTGCCGTCGGTGCAGCGTGGCGAAGGCCGTCGCACGGACCGAGCGTCTATCACATCGCCGAACGCGTGAGCCACGAACAACTGTGTCTGCACGGCTGGCCGCCGTTGGGCTGGCCCGCGGCGGAGCCGATGGACGGGCCCGAATTCAGCCCCGACGACGCCCACACGCTCATGCAGGTTCATCGAGAGTGTGACGCGGACGAATGCTCATGGAAATGCGCGGCGGTCGAAACGTTACGGATCACCGGCCGGATGCGTCCATCCAAATATCCCCGCCGTTCGGATCCGTTTCGGCCTTGAATCCCAGTCGGCTTCACCAGGTCCGAGGTCGGCCGATCCGCGAACGCAAGTAGAAGGGCAGGCGGGTTGATGACCGCCTGCCCTTCTGCGACCGCGCGGAGATGCAACCCCTCCTCAGCGGTAATAGCAGTCGCTGTCGAGGTCCTCGAACAGTCCGGGCCCGCTGGGGGACCAGCCGAGCAGCGCGCGGGTCGCGTCGCTGCTCGCGGCCATGTCCGCTCCGAAGAACCGGCTCAGCCAGCCGAAATGCTCGTCGCCGCGGTCGGTCGGGACCGAGACGACGGGCAGGTCGAGTTCGCGTCCGATGGCCTCGGCGATGTCGCGGGTCGGGATGCCGGTCTCGGCCGCGGCGTGCAGGACTGTGCCCGCAGGCGCGTGCTTGTCCAGGGCGAGTTGCACGATGCGGCCCGCGTCGCTGCGGTGGATCGCCGCCCAGCGGTTGGTTCCGTCGCCGAGGTATGCCGAGACTCCCTTGGCGCGAGCGGTCGCCACCAAACCGGTGATGAATCCGCGGTGGTCACCGTCGCCGTGCACGGTGGGCGCGAAACGCACGACGATCGTCCCGACGCCGCGCTCCACGAATTCCAGCGCCAGATTCTCACTGCCGCCGCGTAGTGAGCCGGCGCCGTGGGCCGGGGACCGGTCCTGCTCGGTGGCCAGACGGCCGGGGGCGAGTAGGGCAAGGGCGGAGGCGAGCACGAACGGGCGGTGCGAGCCCGCGAGGGCCTCGCCGATGGTCAGCACGGCGTCGCGCTCGGTCTGGTTGGTCATGGCCGGGTCAGCGAAATCGTGCTTGTTTGCCAGATGGACGACGGCGTCGGCGTCCGCCGAACCGGCGCGGAGGCTGTCGAGATCGTCGAGGTCGCCCCGCCGGGGCCGGGCTCCTTTCCGTTCGAGCGCGGCTGCGGAGGCGTCCGAGCGGGCGAGTCCGGTGACCTCGTGACCGGCGTCCAGTAACTGGTCGACGACCGACGAGCCGATCCATCCGGTCGCTCCGGTGACGAAAACGTGCATGTCGATACTCCTTCGTGCAGGTCCGCGATCGACAGTCGCGGACTTGATCTTTCGGTGGCCATCAGCGAGCGACCGGTGGTCGGGGGCGAGGCCGTTCGGCTCGGCCGCAACATGGAGGCCTGCGCGTTCGGGCTCGTGCACCGAATCGCTGGCATGCTCGAGAAATGGCAACTATTCGGGGGAAAGCCGTTCGATGGGTGTCGGACACTCAGCCGGGCGTTATCGCGGTCGAGTTCACCGACGTCGACGGCGTCACGCACACGTTGATCGACAAGCTGCCGATCTTCGGCGGATCAGATGATCTCGGGCCGGATTCGGTCTATCCGGTACCGGTCGAGATCGGCGTGGAGTTGGTCGAGCGCGTCGGTGAGGCGACGGTCATCGACCTCAGCGCAGAGGCGCACAACACCGACCGCATTCGGTATGTCGTACGGAGCGCGAGTATCGTCCACTGATCGGCGAAACGATGACAGCGACCGGGCGCGCGCAAGCCTTCACCTGAGTGGTTTCGGCAGCCGTGGTGTGATCGACCGTGCGTGTCACATCGTGTGAGCTGCGGTATCGGGCGACGACGACCGGGACCCGCCACGCCGGGACATCAGCGACTGGAGCACGACGAGCCCGCCGAGGACGAGCACGCTCACACCGACCACCCGAAGTCCGGCGTCCGTGCCCGAGACGAACGCCGCGACGATGTCGGCGGTGCGATCGGGCGCGGTGGCGGCGAGTGCCTGTGCCACGGTGTGCGGATCGTGTGCGGCGCGGATGTCCGATGGCAGCGCGGCGGCGAAGCGCGCGGTGAGCACGGTGCCGATGACGGCGACACCCAAGGCGCTGCCGAACTCGCGGGTGGTGGCCTGCAATCCGGCTCCGACCCCCGCCTGCTCCGGCGGCAGCGAACCGGCGATGGCTGCGGAGAGTGTCGGAAGGGCAAGCGCTACACCTATTCCGGTAACGACGAGCCACGCCGCGTACTCGGTGTAGGGCGTCTGCGTGCCGCTGGTGGACAGCCCGAGCAGTCCGCAGCCGACGAACGCGAACGCGAGCGCGATGGTGGTGTCGAGACCGATGCGCTGTGCGAGGCGGCCGACGTGGCGCGCGGCGAGGATGATCGGGACGGTCAGCGGCACGATGCCGAGCCCGGTCTCCAGCACGCCGAATCCCTTGCCGTACTGCAGGAACGACGCGTTGACATAGAACAGCGCGAACATGCCGAAGAAGACCGTCGTCATGCCGAGGCAAGCGCTGCGCAGGCCCGGTACACGGAACAATCGCGGATCCAGCAGCGGGTGTTCGACATTCAGTTCGACGAACGTCCACACGGTGAACAGCACTGCGGCGCAGACGAATCCGGCGATGACGATCGCGCTGTCCCACCCCGCTTCCGGCCCCTGGGCGATGCCGAGTAGCAGCGCGATCGACGCACCGACGAGCAGCACCGCACCGACCGGGTCCAGGCGGCGGTCATGGCGCGGCGACACCGGCGCGACGCGCCCGACGAGCAGGCAGAGGATCAGGGCGATCGGCACGGCGGCGGCGAACAACCAGCGCCACGATCCGCCCGCCAGGATCGTCCCTCCGCCGACGTTGCCGACGACTCCGCCGATGCCCGTCATCGAGGCCCAGGTGGCGATCGTCGCGCCTTTGCGTTCGGTGGGGACGGCGTGCAGCAGGACGGAAAGCGTGTTGGGCAGCACCGCGGCGGCGCCCAGCCCTGTGATCGCACGGCCCGCCAGGAGCAGGGCCACGTTCGGCGCGGTCGCCGACAGCAGCGCGCCCACCGCGAACAGCGCCAACCCCGTGAGCAGTACTCCCTTGCGCCCGAAGCGATCCCCGGCGGCACCGCCCGGTATCACGAAACACGCGAAGACGATGACATAGGTATCGACGATCCAGACCAACGTCGACGCGGAGGGACGCAACGCGCTCGAGGCGAGCATCGGGACGGCGAGATTGATCGCGGCGACTATCCCGACGACGAGCACGACGCAGGCGCACATGAGCGCGAGCAGGCCGCGCCGCGCGGCGGCAGGAGACATCGGGTCTCGTGACGGCGCACGATCCCGGACCAAGACTTTGAATGGCATGCCCTCGACGGTATTTACCGCGCATCTCTGCATGCCACGCAACTTTCACAATTTTATTTTGCGTACCATGCAACTATGCCCGAGCAGCTCGATCTGAACCTCTTGCGTGTATTCGACGCGCTGCTCCAGGAAGGCAGCGTCACGGCGGCTTCCGAACGCCTGCACCTGTCCATCCCGGCGACCAGCCGGGCGCTGGGCCGGTTGCGCCGGGCGATGAACGACCCGATCCTGGTGCGGGCCGGGCGAGGCATGGCTGCCACACCGTTCGCGCTGCGCACCGCGCCGCGGGTGCGGTCACTGCTCGACGAGGCGTCCGCGCTGATCAGCGCCGACCGCGAGGTCGCGATCGGCGAGCTCGAGCGCACCTTCACGATCCGCATCAACGACGGCCTCGCGGTGACCCTGGCGACGGCGGCGGTGGAAGCCACGGCCACCGTGGCCCCCGGCGTGGTCCTGCGTTTCGTCACCGAAGGCAGCGAGAGCGCCGAGGCGCTCCGCGACGGCTCGGTCGATCTCGACATCGGTGTGGGCGACATCGCGGCTCCCGACATCCGGACAACGCTGCTGTACCGGGAACGGATGGTCGGCATCGTCCGCGCCGACAGCCCGCTGGGCAGGCGCCGCCGCCCGAGCTTGCGGCAACTGTGCCAGTATCCCCACGTTTCGGCCTCGCGTCGTGGACGCGCGCGCGGCCCACTCGACGACGCGCTCGACGCCGCGGGTCTGCACCGCCACGTCGCCGCCGTCGTTCCGTCCTTCGCCGTCGCGGCGCTGCTGGTCTCCGCGAGCCGCTACGTCGGCCTCGTCCCGCAACGCCTCGCCGAACAGTACGGCCGAACCCTGGGCATTCGCTGGTTTCCCCTTCCCACGGACCTGCCGGAAGTCGAAGTGCGACTGCTCTGGCACGCCCGGCTCGACGCCGACCCGGCCCAGCGCTGGCTACGCGAGACGATCCGCGACGCACTCAGCGCGCCACGCGCCGAGAAGCCCGCGGTATCCGCTCGCACCGCCGAGCGTGGCGGCCGGCCCGGGACAGGCGCGTGAAGGTCCGGCAACCGGCGGCGCAGGGCTCCGGCTGACACTCTGGTATCCCCGATGCAACGCCGACGAGGTGAGAGCATCGGTCGACCGCGGGATTCGTCCGGTCAGTCCATCCGGCTCAACCGCGCGACGATCGTCGCCGCCATCGCCGCCGGATCCCCGTGGTCGGGCCGCAGGATGATCTCGGCTTCGGTCGGCGCTTCGTAAGGGGCGTCGATGCCGGTGAAGCCGCGGATCTCGCCTGCGCGGGCCTTGGCGTACATGCCTTTCGGGTCGCGCGCTTCGCACACCGACAGCGGCGTGTCGACGAACACCTCCAGGAACGGGATGCCCGCCGCTTCGTGGGCGGCACGGGCGCGGTCGCGGTCGGCGCGGTAGGGGCTGATCAGCGAAACGACCGCTACCACACCGGCTTCGGCGAACAGTTTCGCTACTTCGCCGACCCGGCGGACGTTCTCTTCCCGATCGGCCGCGCTGAATCCGAGATCGGAGTTGAGGCCGTGGCGCAGGTTGTCGCCGTCGAGGAGGAACGCCGGGCGGCCCGCCGCCACCAACCTGCGCTCCAGTTCCACAGCGACGGTGGATTTTCCGGAGCCGGACAGCCCGGTGAGCCAGACCGTCAGGCCACGGGTGGCGCGCTCGTCGCGCTCGACAGCGGTGGAGTGCCAGACCACCCGGGAGGACGGCAGGCTCGGACCGGTGATCATGCCCGCCGCGACGGTGTTGTTCGTGGTGTCGTCGACCAGGATGAAGCTGCCGGTGGCGCGGTTGCGCCGGTACGGGTCGAACAGCAAGGGCTGGCGGGTGCGCAGCTGGACGCGGCCGACCTCGTTGAGCGACAACGTCTCCGCGTGCTCGTCGCGGTGCAGGGTGTTGACATCCAGCCGGTAGTCCAGGGAGCGCACCTCGGCGGTGGCCGCGCGGGTGGTGTGCCGGATGGTGTAGGTCGCGCCGGGCGTGAGCTGGTTTTCCTCGGCGAACCAGCACACCATCGCGTCCAAATCGCGCCCGGTGTTCGGGCGGTTGTTCGGGCGGCAGATCAGGTCGCCGCGGGAGATGTCCAGCTCGTCGGCGAGCTGGATGGTGACCGCCTGCGGCGGAAACGCTTCCGCGACAGGCGTGCCGCCCGGCCCCCAGATCGCCTGCACCGTTGTGGTGAAACCCGACGGCAGCACCGCCACTTCGTCGCCCGGTTTGAACACCCCGCCCGCCACCGTGCCCGCGTAGCCGCGGAAGTCCTGGGCATGGTTGCGGGTGACGTACTGCACCGGGAAGCGGGAGTCGATCAGGTTGCGGTCGGAGGCGATGTGCACCTCTTCGAGGTGATGCAGCAGGGGAGTGCCCTCGTACCACGGCATGCTCGCGCCCCGGTGCACGATGTTGTCGCCGTGCAGCGCCGACACGGGCACGAAGGTCAGATCGGAGACGTCGAGTTTGGAGGCGAACCGCGCGAACTCCTCGCGAATCTCTTCGAACCGTTCCTGCGACCAGTCGACCAGGTCCATCTTGTTCACGCACAACACCAGGTGCGGGATGCCGAGCAAACTGGCGAGGAACGCGTGCCTGCGGGTCTGCTCGACCACGCCTTTGCGGGCGTCCACCAGGATCAGCGCCAGGTCCGCGGTGGACGCGCCGGTCACCATGTTGCGGGTGTACTGAACATGCCCGGGGGTGTCGGCGATGATGAATTTTCTTCTGGGCGTGGCGAAATAGCGATGCGCCACGTCGATGGTGATGCCCTGTTCGCGTTCGGCGCGCAGGCCGTCGGTGAGCAGCGCGAGGTTAGGGTAGTCGTCGCCGCGGTCGCGGCTGGTGCGCTCCACGGCGGCGAGCTGATCGGTGAACAGCGTCTTGGAGTCGAACAGCAGTCTGCCGATCAGCGTCGATTTGCCGTCGTCGACGCTGCCCGCGGTGGCCAGGCGCAACAGTGTGGTCGTCATCAGAAGTAGCCTTCGCGTTTGCGGTCTTCCATCCCCGCCTCGGAGATGCGGTCGTCGGCACGGGTGGCGCCGCGCTCGGTCACCCGCGCCGCGGCGACTTCGGCGACCACGTCCGCGGGTGTGGCCGCGGTGGACTCGACACAGCCGGTGCAGGTCGCGTCGCCGACGGTGCGGAAACGGACGGTGGCCTCATACGGCTCCTCGCCGTCGAGCAGCTGGAGAAAGCGGGTGTGCGCCAGGAGCATTCCGTCGCGCTGCACCACCGGCCTGCGGTGCGCGTAGTACAGCGGCGGCAGCTCGATGCCCTCGGCGGCGATGTAGCTCCAGATGTCCAGTTCGGTCCAGTTCGACAGCGGGAAGACGCGAATATGCTCGCCCGCGCGGTGCCTGCCGTTGTAGAGGTTCCACAGTTCGGGGCGCTGCCTGCGCGGGTCCCACTGGCCGTACTCGTCACGGAAGCTGAACACCCGCTCCTTGGCGCGGGCCTTCTCCTCGTCGCGGCGCGCGCCGCCGAAGACCGCGTCGAACGCGCCCTCCTGGATCGACCGCAGCAGCGTCGTCGTCTGCAACCGGTTGCGGGAGGCGCGCGGCCCGGTCTCCTCGACGACCCGTTTTGCATCGATGTCGTCCTGCACCCGTCCGACCACCAGGCGCAGGCCCAGGCGGGCCACCGTCTCGTCGCGATAGGCGATCACCTCGTCGAAATTGTGCCCGGTGTCGATGTGCAGCACCGGGAACGGTAGCGGCGCGGGCCAGAAGGCCTTGGCCGCCAGGTGCAGCATCACCACCGAATCCTTGCCGCCGGAGAACAGCAACACCGGGCGCTCGAATGTCGCTGCCACTTCACGGAATATGTGCGCCGACTCGGCCTCGAGCGCGTCCAGATGGGGCAGCTCGTAGGTGCTCGCCGTCGACTTCGCGTACTGGCTCACACCGCAAAACTAGAACACGTTTCGGTCTTCGGTCAATGGTCTGCGTCCGCCCGAGTTCGCCGTCACCGCGTCAGCGGCGTCCACCAGTGCCGCGCCGCGGCGGGCGATCTCCGCCCCGGTGATCGAGCGGCCGACGTACATCGTGAGCACCATGTTCTGCCTGCCGTCGCCGTCGTAGGTCGGTGCGGCGAGCAGGCTCACCGCGTGTTCCTTGCGCGGCCGTAGATCCGCGCCCAGATACACCCGCTCGCCGAGGCTCGTCACCAGCTCGCCGACCAGTTCGCGCAGCTCAGGGGGTAGGTCCCGATCGGCGACCCCGGCCAGCAGTGAGTACAGCCGACGTCCGGCGGTGGTCATGCTCTCCACCAGGAATCCCCGCTCGCGGCATTCGGCGACCACTTGACGCAGGCGCGTCTCGTCCTGTCGCAACGGCACCGCGGGCGGCTTGGCCAGCCAGGCGTCGAACGCCGCGTCGGTATCCCAGAGCACGTACATCAGGCCGACCGGAGGCGCGAAATGGTAGGCCGCGCCCACCTTCACCAGGCCGGGTCCGGTGCTCTCCAGCACCATGATCTGCTCGCCGACGACCGCGGACGCGGTGCAGGTGGTGTGGTAGCGCGCGGAGAGTTTGTCCAGCTCGACGCGGGCGAGCGCGGAGATGGCGAAGCTGTCCTGCGCCACCCGGCCCGCCGCGATCAGTGCGGGCCCGAGCCCGTAGGTGCGGGTGTCGGCGTCGCGCATCAGGTAGCCGCCCGCGGTCAGCTCGGTGAGGATGCCCAGGCAGGTCGGCTTGGCCAGGTTGAGTTCGCGGGCGAGCTCGGAGAGCCCGAAGCGTTTCCCGCGCTGTTCGACGAAGAAATCCAGGACCTGCACCACGCGTGCGGTGGGCGCGGACCGACGACCGACCATTGACCACTCCTAGAACACGTTCTAATCTTTCTTCTATCGAAATGTACCAGAGTGGTACATATTTGGAACACCGGAGAGAGCCTCTTGCTGACACAGCCGTTCGCGGACGCCATCGCCGCCGCCGAGCAGATCATCACCGGAGCCGCGCACATTCGCACCGAACAGGACCTCGTCGAGGGCTACGACTATCTGGCGGGCAGCATCCGCGCGTCGTTGCAGATGGCCTGGGCCTACGAGCTGGACTTCCCGTTCTTCGTCATGTCCACCGGCCCGTACACCAAGATGGGCCTGGACAACCCCGACACCCTCTACTACCACTCCTACCTGCGCCCGGACGCCGAATATGTGGTGACCGGAACCCGCGGCACCACCCGTGACCTGAGCTTCCAGGTGCTCAACGGCAACTATTCGCCCGTCGACGTGCCCGACAGCCTCACCGCTTTCGACGACCGAAAGCTCGACATCCGCACGGACGGGACCTACGAGATCCGCTTCGGACCCGGCGAAGCGGGCCCCGGCTATGTGCACCTCGGCGCCGACGCGGCGATGCTCGTGGTCCGCGAGGTGCACAGCGACTGGGTGACGGAGAAGGCGGGCACGATCCGCATCCAGCGCGTCGACCGGATCGGCGACGCGCCGCCGCCGCTGACCAAGGACGTGCTCACCAAGCGATACGGCGTGGCGGGCAAGATGCTGGTGTCGCGGTTGAAAACCTTCCTGGCCTTCCCGGAGTGGTTCTATCTGAACCTTCCGGTGAACACGCTGACCGAGCCGAGGCCAACGCCGGGCGGGCTGAGCACCCAGTTCTCCTCGGTGGGTCACTACGACCTGGACGACGACCAGGCCATGATCATCACGGTGCCCAGATCCGACGCCCCCTACCAGGGCTTCCAGCTCGGCAGCATGTGGTACCTGTCGCTGGATTACATCAACCATCAGACCAGCCTCACCGCCGACCAGGCACACGTGGACCCGGACGGGATGATCCGGCTGGTGGTCAGCGAGCGTGATCCGGGCCTGGCCAACTGGATCGAGCGCACCGGTCATTCCCGCGGCTACCTCCAGTTCCGCTGGCAGCGGCTGTCGCGGGAGATGAAACCCGACGACGGGCCGACCGTGGAGATCGTCTCCGTCGCGGATTTACCGAATCGCCTGCCGTTCCACGAACAGGCGCGGGTCACGCCGGAGCAGTGGCGCGACCGGATCGCGGCGCGTCAGGTCGCCGTCGCGGAGAGGATGCTCGGCTGATGTTGCTGCGGGACAAAGTGGTCGTCGTCTCCGGCGTGGGGCCGGGACTGGGGCGTGCGATCGCGGTGCAGAGCGCGAAGGCGGGCGCGGACGTAGTGCTTGCTTCCCGGACCGAATCGCGACTGACCGAGGTGGCCAAGGAGATCACCGAACTGGGCAGGCGCGCGGTGGTCGTGCCGACCGACATCAACGACGACGCCGCGGTCGTGAATCTGGTCGAGACCGCGCACAGCGCCTTCGGCAAGGTCGACACGCTGGTGAACAACGCCTTCGCGATCCCGCCGATCGTCGACCTCGCCGACGTCGACCTGGATCAGGTGCGCGCGGGCTTCGAGACGAACGTGCTGGCCGCCTTGCGTCTGACCAGGCTGTTCGTCCCCGCCCTCGCGGAGAGCAAGGGCTCGGTGGTGATGATCAACTCGGCCGTGCTGCACCACTCGCGGCGGACCTTCGGGCCGTACAAGATGGCCAAGGCCAGCCTGCTCGCGCTGGCGCAGAGCCTGGCCACCGAACTCGGTCCGAAGGGCATCCGGGTCAACTCCGTCGCGCCGGGCTACATCTGGGCCGACAACCTGAAGTGGTACTTCAACCACCTGGCGCAGCAGCGGGGGATCACCTCCGAGGAGGTCTACGCCGAGACCGCGAAGACCACCGACCTGCGCAAACTGCCCGAACCCGACGAGATCGCCGACGCGGTCGTGTTCTTCGCGTCCGCCATGGCGCGCGCGATCACCGGCGCGTGCCTGGACGTCAACGCCGGCGAATTCCACCACTAGGAGATGACCGTGATCGGTAGGGACGACGTCGGGACCGTCGACGATCTGCACGCCTCGGCGACCAAGGTGGTCGGGCTGGACGACTTCGGCACCGACGACTACCGCGAAGGGCTCGAGGTGCTGCTCGAGTCCTATGCGAAGGACGCCGAACTCACGCCCTTCGGCAACAAGGTGAACCGCGCGTTCCTGCGCGGCGCGCTGATCGCCCGGCTGCTCAGCGAGGCGGCCTGGCGGCAGCATCCGGAACACGCCGACGTGGCGATCGAGCGCCCGATCTTCGTGACCGGTCTGCCGCGCTCGGGCACCACGGCGGTGCACCGCCTGCTCAACGCCGACCCGGCGCACCAAGGGCTGGAGATGTGGCTGACCGAGATGCCGCAGCCGCGCCCGCCGCGCGAGACGTGGGCGAGCAACCCGGTCTACCAGCGCCTCGCCGCCGCCTACGACAAGCACCACGTCGAACATCCGGAGTTCATGGGAGTGCACCACATCTCCGCCGACCAGGTCGAGGAGTGCTGGCAGTTGCTGCGGCAGTCGGCCATGTCGGTGTCCTACGAGTGCCTGGCCTACCTGCCCACCTACTCCGAGTGGTTGCGCGATCGGGATTGGACATCCGCCTACCGCAGGCACCGGCGCAACCTGCAACTGATCGGGCTGCCGGACGCGGGCAAGCGATGGGTGCTGAAGAACCCGAGTCACCTGTTCGCGCTGGACGCGATCTTCGAGGTCTATCCGGACGCGCTGGTCATCCAGATGCACCGCGATCCGCGCACCATCATCGCATCGGTGTGCAGTTTGAACGAGCAGGCGTCGGCGGGCTGGTCGGAGAAGTTCCGCGGCCCGGTGGTCGGCGCGACGCAGCTGGATCTGTGGGCGCGCGGCGCGGAGCGGTTCCTCGCCGACCGCAAGCGCCACGACGCGGCGCAGTTCTGCGATGTCGACTACGACGAGTTCGTCGCCGACCCGATCGGCACGGTGACGTCGATCTACCGGCACTTCGGGCTGCCGCTGACCGCCGAGGCCGAGGCGGCGATGACCGCGTTGCACGCGGAGAGCACGTCGGGGGCGGCACGCCCGGCGCACCGCTACACCCTCGCCGATTTCGGGCTGACCGCCGAGCAGGTGGACGCGCGGTTCGGCGCGTACCGGGAAGCGCACTTCCCGGGGCGGTGAGCGGTCGGCGCTCGCCGGTGGCACGTCCGACCGGCGAGCGCCGGAACACGGCGAAGGCATCTCACGCGAGTTTGCATCGTGTGCAGGTGCGGTCGCGCCGGATTCGCGGGTGGCTCGCCTGCCTGCGCTTTGTGAGATCGACGGGTATTACTTTGCCCGACAAGGCATTCCATGCAGTTGCGCACAGTGCGCCATTCGCAAGGGCGCCCGGCGCCCGGCTCGTCGGCAGGCGATTCGGTCATCCAGGTGCGCAACCATTTCCGTGTCGGCGGAGTCGCGATCCGTCGACGCGGAAGTGTGCACCGGGGGCCAGCGAGCACGGGCGCTATGAAGGCGGCGCGAGCGTAGTGGACAGGGAACTGGGGCCCCACGTTCTCCCCAGCATTCGGTGGCCGCGCCGTTCACCACCCGTGCGCGAAGCCGACGCCGCCCAGCGGACTCCGGCAGATGCGGTACCGAGGCTCGAACCGGCCGATCCTCGCCGCGCAGGCGCCGAGGATCAGGGCTGTCCGGGCTTCAGCACGATGAACAAGCCGTTCGCCTCCGCACACAGCCGGTCGCCGTCGTGCAGGGTGGCCCGCACATAGACCTTGCGCCCCTCCTGCCGTTCGGCCCACGCGCGCACTTTGAGTTCGGTGTTCAGCGGCGTGATGGAGCGGTAGTCGACGGTGAGCGACGCCGTTCTGGTCACCGCGCCGGAGCGCACCGCGGCCGCCATGCCGAGCAAGTCGTCGAAGGCGATGGCGATCTGACCGCCGTGGGCGGCGCTGTTGCCGCCGAGGTGGAAGGTGCGGAAGGTGAGGCGCGCGTCGACGCCGTTCTGCGGGTCGACATGGTCGATGAAGAACGGCGGCAGGGTGATGTTGCCGCGGGCGGGCAGGTCGAAGCGGGTCCAGTTGGGCGTCGACCACTCGTCCACCCGTGCGGCGTCGAGCTTGTCGTTCAGCTCCTTGAGAATGCCGATCGCCTCCACCGCCAGCTCGTCGGTGGGCGAGGCCAGCCGGACGCGGTCCATCAGGCCGCGCACCTGCTCGATGAACTGGCCGTAGTGCGGCCCGCCGCGGGAGATGTCGTCCTTGGCTGCCTCGTGGGCGGCGATCAGCTGGGTCATCGGCCGGAACCCGCCCTCGTGGTGCTCCTGACTCGGCAGCGAGTCGCCGTCCTGCGGTTCGTTCATGAGAACAAGTTATCGGTTGCCCGGTGAATGCTCGCCGCGCGGGTGCTGTGTCCGTCGTCACGAGCCGTCACCGCCTAGGCTGGTGCGCGACCGCATATCGCCTTTCCCGGGTGGTATCGGCCTGGTTCCGGCGGGCCGGATACGCGTTGTGGCCGCGCTGGATCCCTGACCGCTTCGGCTGGCGAAAGGCTCTGTGCGCATGGGTATCACCGCGGTCGTGTTCGACATGGACGGCGTATTGATCGACTCCGAGCCGGTCTGGGAACTGGTGCGGCGTGGCTACGTCGCGGAGAAGGGTGGGCGATGGCTGCCCGACACCCAGCAGCGGCTGATGGGGATGAGCACCGGGGAATGGTCGGCCTATCTGAGCGGCGAACTCGGGGTCGGCGAGCCCCCGGAGACCGTCGCGCGGGAGGTGATCGAGCGGATGTCCGAGCGCTACGCCGAGGGCGTGCCGGTGCTGCCGGGTGCGGTCGAGGCCGTGCAGCGGATCTGTGAGCACTGGCCGCTGGGGCTGGCCAGTTCGTCGCCGCGCGCGCTCATCGACACGGTGCTGGGCCGGACGGGTCTGATCGAGTACTTCTCCGTCACCTTCTCCACCGAGGAGGTCGATCGCGGCAAACCGGCGCCGGACGTCTACCTGACGGTCGCGACGTTCCTGCGTCAGCGGCCGAGTGACTGTGTGGCCGTCGAGGACTCGAGCAATGGCATGCGCTCGGCCCACGCGGCCGGGATGCGGGTGATCGCGGCGCCGCGCCCGGAGTACCCGCCCGCTTCCGATGCGCTCGGCTTGGCCGCCAAGGTCATCTCCGGCCTCGACGAACTCACTCCTGGGCTGATCACCGGCTGAGCCGTGGCCAGGTCAGGGCCGATAAGAAGTCAGCAGGGTGCGGGCGGCGGCAGCCAGGTCCTCTTCCAGCCAGGCGGGCAGCTGCGCGGCGTGGGCGTGGCGGCGCAGCGCCGCATAGGGCAGGTCGACGATCGCGCGGCTGACCGCATCGATCTCTCGCTCCTCGTCCCTCCCGAACAAGGCGAGCGCGATGCGGCGCAGATGCTCGATCAGCGGCGCATTCATCTCGGCCAGGGTCGCGCGGAACTCGGCGTCCGGCTCGCCGTCGAGCAGATCGCTGGGACGCAGCTCCAGCAGGAGCTTGGCGTCCTGGGGGAGTTCGCGGCCGAACCGCAAGGCGGCGCGCACCATCCCGACGCCCGCCTCCACGGGATCCGGCTGGTCGGCGGCGGCGAGGGTGCCGTCCTGGAAACGGCGCAGCGCGCGCAGCCACGCCGCGGTGAGCACACCGTTGCGGTTGCCGAAGCGGTGATACAGGGTGCCGACCGGAGCGCCACTGGCCTCGGCGATGGCCGACACGCTGGCCGCGCGGGGCCCTTCGGCGAGGACCAGCGCGCGTGCTGCGTCGAGGATCACGTCGCTGTCGTGCTTGCGGGGCGGCGCCATGTACTAGTACGTTCCTTCTATATGGAGCGATTGTCCTATATTGACGAGCATGCCAGATCGGTCGACGCGAATCGCGACCGGGCGTGGCAAGCGATGCTGAGAGTCGTCTGTCGCGACCCGCACAAGCCGTCGCCGCCCACCGGGTTCGTCGTCGATTCCGTCGCGGAACCGCACCGTTTGGCGCTGCGCGGCCAGCACTGGTTCTCGAAATACGCGCTGATCTTCGAATTGGACGAGGAGGGCCCCGGCCGGACTCGCGTCCGCGCGCGTAGTTACGGCGACTTTCCCGGTCTGCACGGCCGGATCTATCGTGCGCTGGTCGTGGGGACGGGGGGTCACCGATTGGCGGTGCGTCAGATGCTGCGCAGGATCGCGGCGGCGGCATGATCCTGGGGACGGTGTGGGGCGCCACCGAAGCCGAACGCGAGGCTCCCTTGCCGTGCGACGACCGGCAACCGGGCGGTCTCCAGGCCGATCGAGCGATCAGCGTCGACGCGCCGCCCGCTCTCGTCTACGCCTGGCTGTGCCAGTTGCGCGTCGCGCCGTACAGCTACGACCTGCTGGACAACTTCGGCAAACGCAGCCCGCGCCGGCGCGACCCGATGCTCACCGAACTGGCAGTGGGGCAACGGTTCATGTCCCAATTCGAGCTGGTCTCCTTCGCCTTGGGCAGGCACATCACGCTGGTCTCGGGCAAGGTGTGCGTCACCTATGCGGTGCGACCAGAAGGCACGGGAACCCGCCTCCTGGTCCGGATACGCTGCGGCGCGCCCAGACTCGTCGCGGTGACATTGGCCCTCGGCGACCTGCTCATGATGCGTAAGCAACTGCTGACGCTGAAGGAACTCGCCGAAGCCGAATACCATACGGCCCCAGCGGATTCTCCGGGACCACCGGAACGGTAGCGCCGCATCGGCCGAGAGGTGCCCGACCGGCGACGGTAGAGCGATCCGGACGGTGGGGAGACCGGAGGTCATCCGCACGAGCGAAGGGTGAGGTTTACGAAAGGCGTTCGACCAAATCGAACTTGCGTTGTTCATAGCCTTTCGGCACGGTGTCGCGGACCGAGATCAGGGCGTGTGCCCAAGAGCCGAGGAGGGTGCGGTCGCCCACCGTGCGGCCGGGATCCGGTGTGGGTTCGGCGGTGAGCAAGGGGAGTGGGTGGATGCGGTGACGGGCCTCGTTCTCCAGTACGGTCGCTTTGTCCACGAAGATCCGCAGGTCGTGATTGAGGAGATAGCGGCCGACCGCGCCGTGTTCCGGCGGCCGCAGTGCGGCGACCGAACCTGCTGTGCGATAAAGGTTTTCGCCTAGTCGTGGTTGTTGCGCATCCCGTCCCGCCCAGGTGACCCGAGCGGGTTCGGTGAGCAGTCGCTCGATCCCTTGGACGAGGTGGTGGCCGATCCTGGCGTGTTCCATGAGCCGCGGGCCCGCGTCCACGTAGCCGAGCAGGCGGTGGTCGCCGGTGCGGAGTACTGCTCGATAGAGCTGCCACACGTAGTCGTATTCCCTTCGGTGGTAATCGATTTCGTTGCATGCTCACACGCGTTTGCGGTGTGGCGATTACAGCGGCGTTACCACCGTGGTGCGGTCAATCGGCCTGCGCGCAGGCGACCGCCCGGTCGAGCAGGAGGGCCTGCTCGGAAGTATTGCCCGTCAGTTCCGCCGCGCGCGTGAATTCGGCGCGGGCCTGCGCATACCGGCCCAGCTGGGCGAGCAGGTCGCCGCGCACGGCGTAGCGCAGGTGGTAGTCGGTGAGGGCGCCGGCGGCGACGAGCGCGTCCACCAGCTCCAGCCCCGCGGCGGGGCCGTGCACCTTGCTCACCGCGACCGCGCGATTCAGCTCCACGACGGGGGAGGGAAAGCGTTGCGCCAGAACGGCGTACAGTCCGGCGATGCGCCGCCAATCGGTCTCTTCCGGCGTCGCCGCCATCGCGTGCACCGCGGCGATCGCGGCTTGCAGCGCGTACCGTCCCGGTGGCAAGGCGCGCTCACGTGCCGTGCTGTTCGCCCGCCCGAGGGCGGCCAGCCCGCGCCGGATCAGCAGGCGATCCCACCGTGCGCGGTCCTGGTCGTCGAGCAGCACCACCTCTTCGCCGGTTCCGGTGCGCGCGGGCAGCCGGGAAGCCTGTAGCTCCAGCAGCGCGACCAGGCCGTGCGTCTCCGGCTCGGCGGGCAACAACTCGCCGAGCATGCGGGCCAGGCGCAGCGCGTCCTGGCACAGCTCCTCGCGGACCCAGTCCTCGCCCGCCGTCGCCGCGTAGCCCTCGTTGAAGATCAGGTAGACCACGGCCAGCACCGAGGCCAACCGATCGGCCAGCTGGGCACCGCGTGGCACCGTGTAGGGGACCCGCTTGTCGGCGATGGTGCGTTTCGCGCGCACGATCCGTTGCGCCACGGTCGATTCCGGCACGACGAACGCCCGGGCGATCTCCTCGGTGGTCAGCCCGCCGAGCAGCCGCAGGGTGAGCGCGACCCGCGCCGGTTCGGTGAGCACCGGGTGACAGGCGGTGAACATCATTCGCAGCAGGTCGTCCTCGACCAGGTCGTCGTTCGTATCGGGCGGCGGCTGCTCGGTCACGAGATCGCGACCGAGCAGCTCCAGCTTGCGGGCGAAGGTGCGGTTGCGCCGCACCCGATCGATCGCCCGGTGCTTGGCGGTGAGCATGAGCCAGCCGCCCGGGTTCGGCGGCACGCCGTCGCGCGGCCACTGCTCCAACGCCGCGACCAACGCGTCCTGCGCCAGTTCCTCGGCGGCGCCGATATCGCCGACCACCCGGGTGAGCCCGGCGACCAACCGGGGCCATTCCATCCGGGTCACGGCTTCGGCGGCGCGTCGCGCCGAATCCGCGGACGGCTGCCCGCTCATCCGCCGTGCCCGCTCAGGCGGGGTCGGCGATCTGCCGGACCTCGACCTCGATGTCCCATTCGGGTCCGTGTACGGCGAGGAAACGAGAGGTCCATTCCACCGCCTCTTCCTTCGACTTGACCTGCAGAATGCAGTATCCGCCGACGATCTCCTTGGATTCGGTGAACGGTCCGTCCAGCACGGTCTGCTTGCCGCCGGACTGGGTGACCCTGGTGGCTTCGGTGATCGAGTGCAGACCGTTGGTGTCCAGCAGCACGCCCGCCTTGGTCATCTCCTCGATCACCTTGCCCACCTGTTCGACCAGCGCGTCGTCCGGCTCCGGGGAAGTGTCGGGGTCAAGGCGGATGAGCATCATGTATCGCATCTCGGCATCCTCGGTCGATGTGGCGTCAGGATCGGTCGATCCTCACATCACTGCATCGAACGACCCCCGCCCGAATCGACATGTCGGCGGAAATTTCTCCAGCCGAAGCGCCTACCGCGGCCACGCGATGGTTTTGCGGGCCGCTCGCGCGGTCCAACGGCCGTCGTCATGGCGGACCTCCACCGGGTGTGCGAAGGCGGCGGTGACGTTCTCGGTGGTGATCGTCTCCAGCGCGGGGCCCGCCGCGACGGCGTGACCGCCCGCGATGAGCAACGCGTGGGTCGTCGTGCTGGGCAGCTCTTCCAAGTGGTGGGTGACCAGGATGGAGGCGACGTCGGGGTGGGTACGGTCCAGGGTGTCGAGAGTGTCCAGCAACTGCTCGCGCGCGGCGACGTCCAGGCCGGTGGACGGTTCGTCGAACAGCAGTAGCCGTGGCTCGGCGATCAGCGCTCGGGCGATGAGCGTGCGGCCGCGCTCGCCCTGGCTCAGCGTGGGCCAGATCTCCGTCGCCTTGCCGGTCAGGCCCACGGTGTCGATCATCGCGTCGGCTCGGTCGAGCTGGTCGGCTGTCGGTGTCCAGCGCATGGGGGTGTCGATCGTCGCGGTCAGGCCGGTCAGCACGACCTCGCGGATGGTCAGCGGAGACCGCAACGGGTGGCGTGGGTTCACCTGGCCGATGCCGCGGCGCAGCTGCTGCAATTCGACGCGGCCGAGTTCAGCGCCGAGCACACGGACCGAACCCGACGTGGGGAAGGTGACCGCGCCGCAGAAGCCGAGCAGGGTGCTCTTTCCCGCGCCGTTCGGACCGAGCAGCGCCCAGCGTTCGCCGGCGCGCACGGTCAGCGAAATCCCGCCGATGATCTTCTTGCCCTCGCGGCGGAAGGTCACGTCGGTCAGTTCCAGCACCGGTTCGGTCACGTGAAAGCCTCTTTCAGAGTGGTCAGGTGGGCGCGGCTGTACTCCGCCGCGGCGGCCGGGGCGCGGGCGGCGATGGCGTCGGCCAGCCGCTGATGCGCGGCGTGATCCACGGACTCCGACGGCACCGGGCGGATCTTCAACATGTCGATCATCGCCAGCCGCAACCGGGGCAGGAAGCTGTCGAACAACTGGGTCAGTACGTCGTTGTGGGCGGCCACGATGACCGCCCGGTGGAACGCCATATCGGCGTCTACGTGCTCGGCCACCGGCTCGCCGTGTGCTTCGCGCGCGGCCAGGGCCCGGCGGATCATGCGCAGGTCGGCGGGGGTGCGCCGCTGGGCGGCCAGTGCGGCGGCCTCGGCCTCGATGGCGATGCGCGCCTCGATCACCGAGGCGATGGTGGCGCGGCGCAACACGGCGTCCCATTCCTCGGTCGCCTCGAGCGCGGTCACGAAAACGCCCGCGCCCTGCCTGCTGTCCAGGACGCCTTTACCGGCCAGCTCGCGGATCGCCTCCCGCAGCGTCGAGCGTCCGACGCCGAGCTGTGCGGCCAGGGTGGTCTCACCGGGCAGGCGGTGACCCAGCGGCCATTCGCCCGCCTGGATGCGGACGAGCAGCACTTCGGCCGCCTGCGCGGCCAGTGGATGGCGCCGTACCTGGGAGATCATTCACTACCTCTCTACTTGTCTGAGGAGTCGTGTACAGTCTAGCCATCATGCGCACCATGCTTCTGCTTAGCCGCCACAGCGGGGCCTGAACGACCGGCCGCCCGCCGTGGGGCTTCGTCGTGGCCGGTCACCCTTGTCGTGACGGCCGCAATGGCCAGGAAGCAGACCCATGACCACCGCATTCCCCACCATCCACACGCCTGCGGGGCAGGTGCCCGATCAGGCTCCGGCGTGGAATCGCCAGCGGCGCTCGCAAATGCCGTCGCACCGCTATCGTGACATCCACCGACGCGTGGAAGTACCGCTCACGCAACGGAAATGGCCCGACGCCCGGCTCGCGCAGGCGCCTCTGTGGGTGCCGGTCGATCTGCGCGACGGCAATCAGGCACTCGCCGAGCCGATGGACCCGGCGCGCAAACGACGCTTCTTCGAGCTCTTGGTCGCCATGGGCTACAAGGAGATCGAGGTCGGCTACCCGTCGGCGTCCCAGACCGACTTCGACTTCGTTCGCCTCATCGCCGAGGAGGATCTCGCGCCCGAGGACGTGACGATCGCCGTCTTCACCCCGGCGCGGCGCGATCTCATCGAGCGCACCGTCGCATCGGTCCGCGGCATCCCCAACGACGTCGTGATCCACATGTACACCGCGACGGCTCCCGCATGGCGGGACATCGTGCTCGGCAAGGACCGCACGGCGCTGCGCGAGCTGATCCTCGACGGCGGGCGCGCAGTGCTGGACTGCGCCGGGGACCTGCCGAACGTGCGGTTCGAGTTCTCGCCCGAGGTGTTCAACCTGACCGAGCCCGACTACGTCCTCGAGATCTGCGACCGGATGACGACATTGTGGGACGCCACACCGCGGCGGCCGGTCATCCTGAACCTGCCCGCCACCGTCGAAGTCGCCACCCCGAACGTCTACGCCGACCAGATCGAATATATGCACCGCAATCTGGCTCGCCGCGACAGCGTCATCCTGTCGGTGCACCCGCACAACGATCGCGGCACCGGCGTCGCGTGTGCCGAACTGGCGGTACTCGCGGGCGCGCAACGCGTCGAGGGCTGCGTCTTCGGCAACGGTGAGCGTACCGGCAACGTCGACATCGCCACGCTGGCGCTGAATCTGCACGCGCAGGGCGTCGATCCGATGATCGACTTCTCCGACATCGACGAGATCCGGCGAACCGTCGAATATTGCACGCGTATGCCGATCCACGAAAGACACCCGTATGTCGGCGATCTGGTGCACACCGCGTTCTCCGGGACTCATCAGGACGCGATCAAGAAGGGCATGGCCGAGCATCGCACCCGGGCCGCCGCGACGGGCATTCCCGAGCGCGCGGCCGACTGGCACGTGCCGTATCTGCCCATCGATCCCGCCGACCTCGGCCGCAGCTACGACGCGGTGATCCGGGTCAATTCCCAATCCGGCAAGGGTGGCATCGCCTACCTGCTGCACACCGAATACGGCATGGACCTGCCACGACGCCTGCAGATCGATTTCGCCGGGCACGTGCAAGCGCTCGCCGACGACACCGGCGTCGAGATCAGCGCCGTCGAACTGCGTGACCTGTTCGAGGCGATCTACTGCGACGACCCGTCGGGGCTGGCCGTGAAGGACTGGCGCACCAGCGGCGACGGCGCCGAAGCGGACACCGAGATCACGCTGATCGTCGACGGCGTCACCCGCCGTACGCGGCGCGGCGGCGGCCCGGTCGCGGCGCTCACCGAGGCACTGGCCGAGGCGGGGTATCGCATCGAGGTGCTCGGCCTGACCCAGCAGGCGACGGACCGAGACGAGGGCGCCATCGCTTACCTGGAATACCGCAGCGGCGAACACCTCGGTTGGTCCTGCGGCCGAGCCGATTCCGCGCAGGCGGCGGCATTCGCCGCGATCCTGCGCGCTGCCGGACGCTCGGCCCTGCGGTGACCATCTGGCACCCGCTCTCGCGCTGACCGACTCGTGGCGCGATGGCAGGTCGCGGCTGGTGCGCGTATCACGCGCGTACCACCGACGATCCGATCGGGTACTCGAGCCCCGGTACCCGATCGGATGCGGGCGCTGCACGGCAGGTGACGGTCAGGCTCCGGCGAAACCGTCGCCGGAGAACCGAATTTTCCCGGTCAGAACATGCCGTGCGGTATCTGCGCGGGCTCGGGCACCGTTTGCACGACATCCCAGTGCTCCACGATCTTTCCGTCGGCCACCCGCCAGATGTCGACCACAGCCAGGTCGGGCTCTTCGTCGCCCGGCGGGATCATGCGGTAGTGCATGACCACGTATTCGTCGTCGGCGATCACCCGCGCCAGCTCCAGCTTCGACCCGGCCACCGGTGCCTGGGCGATGAACTCGATGAAAGCGTCCTTCCCGGACGGATTTCCGGGGCTGTGCTCGAGGAAGTCGTCGTGCAGCAGAGTGCCCAGCACGTCGACGTTGCCCGCCGCGAACTCCGTGAAGCCGTTCCGGAGCAGTTCCCTGTTGCGCGCTGCCGCGCTGTCGTTCGTCATGCCGACGAGACTGGCAGCGCGCGAACCGGGGTGTCGATTACCCGCCATGTAATGGCGGGCGTGACCCGGGCGTCGTGATACTGGGCCGATGAACGGTGATCGACCGGTCGGCGAGCTGCTGCGAGAGTGGCGGCACCGGCGGAAGCTGAGCCAGCTGGACCTGGCCATCCAGGCCGACGTGTCCGCCCGGCATGTCAGTTTCGTCGAGACCGGCCGCACGACGCCCAGCCGAGCCATGGTGCTGCACCTGGCCGAACAGCTCGACATTCCGCTTCGCGAACGCAATCGCGCGCTGATCGCCGCCGGACACGCTCCCGAGTTCCGGCGCAGTGACTGGAGCGACCCCGCGCTGCGGCGCGCCCGCGACGCGGTGCAGCGGGTACTGCGGCTGCACGAACCGTATCCGGCGCTGGCGGTGGACCGGCGCTGGAATCTGGTGCAGGCCAACGATTGTGTGGGCGTGTTCTTCGACGGTGTGGATCCGCGACTGCTCGAACCGCCGATCAACATGATGCGGCTCGGCCTGCACCCGGCGGGCTTCGCCTCCCGGCTGCGCAACCTCGAGCAGGTCCGCGCTTTCCTGCTGCCCCGCCTGGCGCGCCAGGTGATGGCGACCGGAGATCCCGAACTGGCCGCGCTGCACGAGGAACTGCGCTCCTACGGCTCGCCGGGCGGCGCGGACAGTGACATCGCGGACATCCTGCTGCCGATCCGACTGCGCCACCGCGACACGGAACTAGCGTTCTTCAGCACGATCACGACCTTCGGCGCGGCATTCGACATCACGCTCGACGAGGTCGCGGTCGAAGCGTACTTCCCCGCCGACGACGAAACGGCTGCCTACCTGCGTGCGTGCGCCGAAACCGGCCGGTGAGCGACGGGCGTCGGGTCAGTCGCGTGCGGTGAATCGCTCCGCGGGCTCGCCGGTGAGGTGTCCGGCGGGCAGTTTGCGGCCGCAGAGGACGAGCAGCAGGTCCTGGGCGCGCCCCGACAGCACCGTCCCGGACCCGTAGCTGAAGTCCAGGTCGTCGGCGCGCAGTTCGATGCCGCCGAGTTCGGCGCCGAACAGCTTGACGGTCCTGGGGTCGATCGTGTCCAGCACCAAGCGCATCCGGTCCTCGGGCACCAAGCGGTCCAGGCCCAGGGCAACGGTGATGTCCAGCCCGTGGATCACATCGTGGCTCAACGCGTTGGAGAGCCCGCCGCCCGGCGGGCGCCAGGGGTGATCGACGTTGTCCCACAGTGATTTCAGCAGATCCGAGGTGCTCAGCGTGGCGGCGTCCATCCGGGCGGTGCGGTCGGCCAAGCGGTTGAAGTTCCCGAACGCCGCGACCATCCCCACCGCCAGGCGCGCGCTCGACAGGCGATACGGCATGGTGATGTGCGCGACCACTTCGCGTACCCGCCAGCCCGCGCAGAGGGTCGGCGAGTCCCAGCCCTCGGCGTCCAGTCCGGCCAGGAGTTCGGCGAGTTCGGCTCGTTCCGCCGTCACCGCCCTTCGCACCTGGGTATCGGTCATTCGTCCACCTCTCTTCGACGAGGTGATCCAACCCCTCCGGCCGTCGAGGCGCCACCCGGCGACGAAAATCGGCTACCCGCAGAGCGGAAAACAGAGTGCTTCCAAATTCGCTGCGCACGCAGGGACTGCGGTGAAGACAGTGGTCAGCCGTACAGCGCCTGGCGGGTCCTCCGATACGCGGCCCGGATGTCCCGTCCGGTCGCGGTGTCGGCCGGTGGCGGAATCTCCGCGACCGAGCATGCGGACCAGGACGGCGGCCGGTACGTGCCGCTGAGCGCCCATGCCGCTTGCCTGGCAGCGCCGAGCGCCACGTACTCGGCCGGTTCCGGCACCGTCACCGTGACGCCGAACACCTGCGCGGCGATCGCCGCCACCAGCCGGGAGCGCGCCGCGCCGCCGATGAGCAGCACGCGCCGCGGCGAGACCCCGCCGATCTCGGTGAGGTGGTCGAGCGCGTCGGCGAGATGACACAGCAGAGCCTCGAAGGCGGCGCGGGCCACCGTGCCGGGGCGCATCGCCTCCGGCCGCAACCCGTGCAGGCTGCCCGCGGCGTGCGGCAGGTTGGGCGTGCGTTCACCGGCGAGGTAGGGCAGCATGACCACGCCGTCCGCGCCCGGCGGCTCCTGCGCGGCCAGCGATTCCAGCGTCGGCAGATCCACGCCGAGCAGATCGGCGGTCGAAGTGAGGATGCGGGCGGCGTTGAGCGTGCAGACCAGCGGCAGGAACGCGCCGGTGGCGTCCGCGAAACCGGACACCGCGCCGGTCGCGTCGGCGGCCGGACGGTCGGTGCGAGCGTATGCCGTTCCGCTGGTGCCGAGGGAGACCACCACATCGCCATCAGTGATGCCCAAGCCGAGCGCGGCCCCGGCGTTGTCTCCCGTTCCGGCGGCGACCAGTGCGCCCGAAGGTGTGTGCCCGGCGGACTGGTCCGGGCCGAGGACCCGGGGCAGGCCCGGGTGGCGCCCACGAAAAGCCATGGCGAGCAGATCTTCGCGATAGTCTCCGTCGGCTGGTGACCAATAGCCGGTGCCGGAAGCATCGCCCCGATCGGTGGTCGGCTCGAGCATGTGTCCCGGTCCGCCGCCCCGTAGCCGCCAGGTCAAGTAGTCGTGTGGCAGCACGACGTGGGCGGTGTTGTCGGCGAGTTCCGGCTCGTGGTCGGCCAGCCAGCGCAGTTTGGCGACGGTCAGGCCTGCCACCGGTACGTTGCCGACCGCATCGGCCCACGCCCGCGGGCCGCCCAGGTCGGCGATCAGTTCCTTCGCCGCGTCGGCGGAGCGGACGTCGTTCCACAGCAGCGCGTCCCGCACCGGGACACCCGCCGCGTCCAATGGGACCAAGCCCTGTTGCTGCCCCGCGACGGCTACCGCGTCGACGTCGTCGAGCAATCCCGCACTCGCCGTCTGTAGCGCGTCCCACCACGCGGCCGGGGCGACCTCGGTCCCCTCGGGGTGCGTGGCCCGCCCCTGAGCGAGAATCTCACCGCTGTCGGCGTCGCAGACCACGACCTTGCACGCCTGGGTGGAACTGTCGACTCCCGCCACGGTCGTCATGGCGCCTGCCCCGATCGAAGCCCGCTCGCGTCGCCGACACCGCCCGCGTCGCACAGCGGACGCGGGCGGATCGACACCTCGGCGGAAACCGGTCGCATTTCGAGGACGAGCCCGTCGCGCGATCCGGCGAATCGTCCGATCGTCTGGAGCACACCCATACCGACCACCTTGCCCCTCGCCGCCCGGCACCGGAGCATTTCGGGTATTCCGCCGCCGTATCGGGCAGACTGTCGCGATGAGCATCGACCCCACCGACGTGCGCATCCGCACGGGAGACGGGACGCAGCTGCCGGAGCTGACCGAGAAAGCGCTCGGCGACCTGCTCGGCGAACCGGCCGGGCCGGAAGACGCCGTGCTCGAACTCAGCCGTGCCGACCTGCACGAGATCCGGGCCAGGCTGCTGCCCGACGGCGTCTACGAGCTGGAGCACCGGGCCGGGTCGGCGACCGAGTCGTTCCAGATGTACACCTCCGACCCGGTGCTGGTGCGGGATGTGCTGTGGGCATGGCTCTGCGACGATCCGTGGTGGCGCGACTCGGTCGCGTGGTTCCCCGTCGACCCGGCGATCGCCGAGCTACGCGCCGTGCAGGACGAACTCACCGGACTGCTGGACGGCCTGACCGTGATGGACGATCTCACCGCGGGCATGGACGCGGCGCTGGCGCGCGCCGACGAACTGCTGGCGTCGGAGCTCCCACCGGATGCGGACGACCCCGCTCAGGCCTGATACCACCAGGCGGTGGTCGCCACGTCGGCGTCCTCCAGCGGGAGATAGGTCTCGGCGTCCTGCCATCCGAGGGCTTGGACGGTGACGCGCAGTTCGCGGTCGAAACAGATCGGATCGCGCACATGCCAGCGATACATGCCGAAGCGCTGATCCGCTCGATAGATTTCCTCCGGCGGCAGCACTTGATGCAGCCCGAGATAAGGCGTGGAATATGTCCGGTATGTCCCGTCGAGATCGAAATTCCAGGCGCCGCCGAAATAGTCTTCGGTGCCCGTCCCGCAAATGGTCGGATGCTCGGTGTCACCGTCGAGGAAGAACTTGACCTCGCCCTCGCCCCACCATCCCGGCGCGCCTGGGCGGATGGCGAGGTAGGTGCCGACGTAGCGGCCCGGCCCCCGCACTGTGTCGAGCACGGTGTGGACGGCAGGGTTCCCCAGGCCGGTGGTCCGCGTCCACCGGGTGTGCAGATACCCCGCTTCGTCCGGTACGTCCTCTTCGGTGTAAGTCGCCTGGTAGTACACCGGAACCTCGCGGCCGCAGTGGTTTTCGAGCGTGATGCGAGCGCGGTTCCGAAACGGCATGGGCCAGTAGCTGTTCAATCCACCCGCTGGCGCGACGACCACCATCTCCGAACTCAGCAGGGCGGTCTCGCCCCATCCGTTGCAGAAGAAGTCGCCGAGGGGCGAGGAGATCGCGGGCCGTGCCGCGTCGTCCCAGGTCATCCGCAGCGTCAGCCCGCGAAGGACGGAACGCTCGGTGGTCAACCAGAAATGCCGGAAAACGCCGGGACCGGATACGTCGGCCAGCGTGGCGGTTTCGCCGTGGGCGAGCGCGATCGAGGGGGAGATCTTCCACCCCGCCCCGAGCAGCCGTGCCGCGTGCGCTCCGGTGCCGTCGGTCGCCCGCGCGCCCGCGCCGGGCGCCCCCGTCGGATTCTCGGCGCTGACCGACCGCGTTCGCGTGCCGTCCAGCCGCCACAGTTCACCGCCCGGCGCGGTCACAGTCCCGGCCATCCGTACCGGGGTGCGGTCGGCGCGAGCCCGGCCCGGTGCGCCGTGGCGGCCCCGCCGGTCGCGGCCAACTGCCGGGTGTCGGTCTGCTGGGCGAGTTCCCGGCGGAACTGGTCCATGTCCAGCCAGAGGATCTGCTGCACAAGGTCTTCCAGCGCGTCCGAGGCGAGGGCGCCCGCGGCGGAGTAGACGAGCATGCCGTCCCGGAACGCCATCACCGTCGGGTACTGCGTCACCTGGGCGGCAGCGGTCAACGCGACCTCGGCTTCGGTGTCGACCTTGCCGTGCACGATCTGCGGATGCCGCTGCGACGACGCTTCGTACACCGGAGCGAAATACTGGCACGGCCCACACCAACCGGCCCACCAGTCCACCAGCACGATCGGATGCGACGTGACGACGGAGTCGAAATTGTCCTGGGTCAAGGTGATCGTGGGCATGACATCCTCGTATCGTTCCGCGGAGCAACTGTGCATCGTCGCACGGATATTCGCGATCAGGAAGCCGCCCCGGCGCGGTGCTGTTCGGCCGCGAGGAAATGCGCGATATTCGTCGTCCGATCGTACAGATCGCGGTAGTGCCGGTAGTACTCGTCGTAGATCGCGACACTTTCGGGCTGCGGTCGCACGGTGTCGACGACGGGATTCCACCCGGAGGTGTCGATCCCGGCGGCCTCGGCCGCGAGCAGGGCGTCGCCGAGACTCGCCCCGACGGTATCGGCGGGCAATTGCTGCGGCAGCCCGGTGACATCGGAGACGATTCGGGTCCACAGCCCGCCTCTGGTGCCGCCGCCCACCGCGACCAGACGTCCCGCCTGCCCGCCTGCTTCGGTCATGGCCTCGAGGTTGTGGCGCACTCCGTAGGCGATGCCCTCCAGAACCGCGCGGTAGAGCTCGGCCCGTCCGTGCCCGAGGGTCAATCCCGCGACGATGCCGCGCGCGTCCGGATCGAACAAGGGCGTGCGTTCCCCGGCGAAATAGGGCAGCGCGAGCAACCCCCTGCTCCCCGCGGGCACCTCCGCTGCCGCGGCGACCAAGTCGGTGAACTCGCCACCCACGAGCTTGCGCAGCCAGTCGGTGACCGCGCCGGAGGTGGCCATGCCCGCGGCGAGGGTATACGTGCCCGGCCAGGTGCCGCAGGTGCCCCAGAGGCCGGGATGTGGGCGCGGGTCGGTGAGCACCTGCACCAGGAACATGGTGGTGCCGTACATGATCATCGCGTCGCCCGGAGCGCGGACGCCGACGCTGGCCGCCTCGGCCCAGGCATCGATGGTCCCGGTGGTGACGGGCAGCCCCGACGGAAGTCCGGTCGCGGCCGCCGCGTCCGCGCTCACCCGGCCCACGATCTCGGTGGGCCAGGCCAGCTCCGGCAGCCGCCAGCCCGGCACGATCCGCTCGGCCCAGTCGCTCGCCCAGGCACGTTCGCGCAGGTCGTAGAGGGGCACGCACTGACTGGCCGATTGGTGGTCCAGCACGTACCGGCCGGTGAGCCGGTGCACCAGGAAAGAACTCGCCATCAGCAGCATCGCGGTGCGTGCGGCGACATCCGGCTCGTGCCGGGCCAGCCACCGGACTTTCGGGCCGACAGCCTGGCTGGTCAGCGGCGATCCGGCGCGGTCGAGCACGGCCCGCGCGCCGAATTCGTCGTTCAGTTCCGCTATCTCGACGCTCGCCCTGGTGTCGACGCCGTAGAGGATGGCCGGGCGCAACGGCCTGCCCTTCGCGTCGGCGGGCAACAGGCACGGGCCGATGCCGGACACCGCGAGTCCCTCGAGCGCGGCGCCGCCGGCCGCCGCCACCAGCTCACTGGCGAGTGCGAGAAAATCCGCCCACCACACCTTCTCCGCGTCGTGCTCGACCCAGCCGGGGTGCGGCATGGATACCTCATGCGCCCGCTCGGCCCTGGCGATGACCGTGCCGCGCGCGTCGGTGAGCACGCCCTTCGAACTCGAGGTCCCGATGTCGATACCGAGAAACATCGTCACCGCGTGAACTCGTCCACCGTGACGTCGAGCAATTCGCACGTCGCGCGCACGGCTTCGCGGTGGTCGCCGGGCACCGCGTGAATGTGGTTGGCGCCGAAGCGGTTCAGGAAATCCTCGGCGCGCGCGTCCAGCCGGGCGAACGCGTGCGGCCATTCCCGGGTCGACTGCTTCATCAGGGCTTCGTTGGTCTGCTCGTCGTATTCCTCGAATTCGCCGAGCATCAGCTGCATGCGGTAGTCGCCGTCGAGCCGGGTGAGCCGGGCGAGAGTCATCCGGCCCGGCGCGGCCAGATGATGAACCGAGGCGCCGCCCGCGGGAAAGAAGAACACCTCCGGGTACAAGTGCACCTTCGCCAGGTTCTCCGCCGGATCGTCGCTGCGGGCGGCGAACCAGGTGGCGTGCTGGCCGGAATTGCAGAGATCCCAGATGTCCCGATCGGCGTGATAGTGCCGGACGTCGGCGAACAGCACCGGGGTGCCCGCGATCCCTTTGAGCAGCTGCATGGTCAGCGCGCCGTCCATGTCCGCCTCGGTCGCGCAGACGTGCGGCTCCTTCGGTCCGTTCCAGTCGTAGGGATCGTTGAGGAAGGCCTCGGTGACGTCCATGGTGGCGAAATACTGGGTGAGCTCGGGCTGCCCCTTGATCCCCGAGAAATCCAGGCGCCACTCGTCGATCAGCTCGCGCACCGCCAGGTACGAGCGGATCTGACGTTCCAGCAGTTGCGGGGTGAGCTTGGCGCCGTCGTAGTACACGCCCGCGGTGTTGCGCTCCAGCCACTCGCGCGCGGCCTTCGCCTCGCCCGCGTCGGCCAGTTCCGCGCGCCGCACGATCTCCCACTGATCGATTTCCTCGACGTCGATGCCGAACACGCGCTGCCACTGATCGGTGTTGGCGACCGCGGTGTTCATGCCCATCGGCCGCCCACCGAAGCGCCCGAACGTCGAACCGCGCAGGCTCGCCACGGCTGCCGCGGCCCGCGCGCGCACGCCGATCGCGTCGATGAGTTCGGGATCGGACGGATCGCCCCACAGCCTGCTGTGCCGACGTCCGATCTGATCCAGCGCACCTCCGGCGGCGAGCATGCCCACCATTCCCGGCTGGACCGGGTCGATATTCGACAGCAACAGCAGCGGCCCCGGAATCGCGCCCGCCGCCAGCATGGTGAAATGCGGGAACGCCCAGACCGCGTAATGCAGGACGGTGAGATCGACGCCCGCCGCGGCGACCGCGCGCGCCACCGCACCGGCCGACGCGTTGTCGCTGATCGGCGCCGCGCCACGGACCACATCGTGGCCCGCGTCCGCGAGCGCGGCCACCAGCCGGTCCTCGGTGGAGGCGATGAAATCGGCGATGCCCGCATGCACATAGTCGCGGCCATCGGAGATGCTGATGATGCCGATACGGGCCATGCCGGTCCCTCCCGTAGGTGGGTGATCGGAGAGTTCGACTCGCTCAAGAGATACCAGCCGCGACCGCGCTCGGAGACGCGTTTCGCCGAAATAGCGCTCGGCCCGGTGCTTCGGACCGCTTAGCGCGGAACCGTTTTGACGACCCGCGACTGCGGGAAGCCGAGCGGCGCCAGATGTACCCCGCCCTGTCCCCACCCCGCACTGGTGATCCACCAGCGGCCGTCCTCGTCGACCACCTCGGCGGCGTGCGCCGCGATGTGTCCGACCTTGTCGCCGATGCGGAAATGGAAAGGATTGTCACTGCGGAAGACGTCGGTGCCGGCGTAATGCGGGCGCGGACCGATGAACAAGTACCACCATCCCCCGTACCGGAGGACGTAAGGCGATTCGGTGTTGCCCGCCTCGGTGCCTTTGGCCGGGTCCGTGTACGCGATGTGCCGATCGCCCCAGTGCAGGAGGTCGGCGCTGGTGCGGTAGGCGACGACATGGTGACCACCCGCCGGGGCGCTGGTCGCGCAGTAGTACATCACCCATTGTTCGCCGACGCGCACCACCATGGGATCGCGAGCGTCGTAGCCGTCGCGGAACAGCGGGCCCTCCGCCGATCTGGTCCAGTGGAACAGGTCGGGCGAGGTCGCCAGGTTCATCGCCGCGGCGGTGCGGTCGGCGCCGCCCGCGGCGTAGAACATGTAGTACCGGCCGTGAGCGCCGAGCACATAAGGCGCCCACAGATGCGTCTCCCCGTAGTCCCGGTCCACCCGCAACGCGGAGGCATGCTTGGTCCACGCACCGTGCAGCCGGTCGGCGGTGGCGTGAGCGAACTCGATCTCGTCGAACGGATCCGCGGGCTCAGGGTGGGTGATCCCGAAAAGGTGCCACCTCCCGGCGGCGTCGCGAACGAATGTGTGATCGTTGATGTACCAGGCTTCCGACTCCCCGGCGCTCGGATCGTAGATCCGCGCGAAAGCTCCCGCCCGGACCACCTCCCGTGTCGCCATGGATTCATGATGCCGCGATCACGTCCTCGGTGGCGGAATCATCGGGCAACGACACTGCGCCGCAGGTATTCCGCGGTCAGCGACCGGTCGTCGGCCAGCAAGTCCGCCGGTGTCCCGGCGAAAACGAGTTCGCCTCCGTGCTTTCCGCCGTCGGGTCCGAGGTCGATCACCCAGTCGGCCCGAGCGACGACGTCCAGGTCGTGCTCGATGACGATCACCGTGTTGCCCGCGTCGACCAGCCGGTCCAGCAGCCCGACCAGCGCGTCGACATCGGCCATGTGCAGCCCCGTGGTCGGCTCGTCCAGCACGTAGACAGCGGCTTCGGCGCGACGCTGGAGGTGATCGGCCAGCTTGACGCGCTGGCGTTCGCCACCGGACAAGGAGGACAACGACCGGCCAAGGGTGAGATACCCGAGACCGACGTCGAGCAGCGACCGCAACGGCGTGCCGATCCGCCGGTCCCCGTCCGCGGCCCAGAAGTCCAGCGCTTCCGCCGCGGGCATCTCCAGCACGTCGGCGATGGACGCCCCGCGAATCTCGTAAGCGAGCGCCTCCGGACGGTATCGGCGTCCGTGGCAGGCCTGGCAGATCGTGGTGACCGGATCCATGTACGCCAGGTCGGTGAAGATCACTCCGGCGCCGTCGCATTCGCCGCACGCGCCGTCGGAATTGAAGCTGAACAAGCCCGGTCGGACACCGTGCCGCTTGGCGAACAGCTGACGCAGCGGATCCATGATGCCGAGATAGGTGGCGGGGCTGGAGCGCCGGGAGGCGGCGATCGCGGCCTGGTCCACCGCGATGACCTGCGGATGCGCCGCGACGAACGCGCCGGACACCAGCGTGCTCTTCCCGGAGCCCGCCACCCCGGTCACCGCCGTGAGCACGCCCGTCGGAAACCGTACGGTGAGGTTCTTCAGGTTGTAGGCGTCGGCATCGGCGACGGTGAGCCATCCCGCCGGCTCGCGGACGTCCTCCTTCACCCGCCGCACCCGGCGCAGGCCCGCACCGGTCGGCGTCTCCGCACGCCGCAAGCGATCGACGGTGCCCTGGAACACCACCTGCCCGCCGCGGGAACCGGCGCCAGGCCCCATGTCGACCACATGGTCGGCGACGGCGATGACATCGGGGGAGTGCTCCACCACCAGCACCGTGTTCCCTTTGTCCCGCAGCCGGCTCAGCAGAGTGTTCAGCCGCCCGACATCCCGGGGATGCATGCCGACGCTGGGCTCGTCGAAGATATAGGTCATGCCGGTGAGGCTGGAGCCGAGATGCCGGACGACCTTCAGGCGCTGCGCCTCGCCGCCGGACAGGGTGGCGGTTTCCCGATCGAGCGACAGGTAGCCGAGCCCGACCTCCTCGATCCGGCGCAACCGGGCGACGGCGGCCTGGGCGATCGGCCGAGCCACCGGATCGTCCAGGCGGTCGAGCACCTCGATGAGGTCGGTGATCTCCAGCCTGCCGTAGTCGGCGATGCCGAGCCCATCGATCCGGCTCGCCAGCGCGGCGGCGTTGAGCCGTGCGCCCCCGCAGTCCGGGCAGACCTCCTCGGTGACCACCGCGCGGGCGGCTTCGCGATTCTTGTCCGACAACGCGGTGAGATCACGCTTGACGTAGAGGCGGTCGAACCGCTCCAACAGGCCTTCGTACGCGTTGTTTCCCGCCGAACCGTTCCGATTCTTGCGCGGCACCCGGAAACCCTTGCCGTGCAGGAACAATTGCCATTCCTCGGTAGTGAAGTCCCGCAGCGGCTTGTCCGGATCGAAGAGCCCCGACTCGGCGTAGAGCTGCCATTGGAACGTTCCGACCGCGAAGGGCCCGAAGGTGATGGCGCCCTCGTTGAGCGATTTGCCGCGGTCGATGAGCTTGCCCAGATCCGGCCGCACCACATTGCCGAGACCGCCGCACGCGGGACACATGCCCAGCGGATCGTTGAACGAATAGCGCGTGGCCTCGCCCGCGCTCGGCACGCTGTGCCGGGAGAACAGGACGCGGATGACGGAGTGGATGTCGGTCATGGTCCCGACCGTGGAACGAGAATTGCCGCCGATCGGCTTCTGATCGACGACGACGGCGGGCGCCAGGTTGTCGATCGCGTCCGCCTCCGGACGCTCGTATTTGGGCAGCCGATTGCGGATGAACCAGGGGAAGGTCTCGTTGAGCTGCCGCTGCGATTCGACCGCCACGGTCCCGAAGACGATCGACGACTTGCCCGAACCGGAGACGCCGGTGAAGACCACGATCTTGCCTTTGGGGATCGTCAGCGAGACATCGCGCAGATTGTTCTCACGAGCCCCGACGATCCTGATGGTGTCTCGATCTGCATGCACGGACCTCACGCTAGGCAGCGATGAGGTCGGTTTCTGTCCTCCTTCGCGGCCATACTCGAGTACGTGACCCGGACCGCCGAGCGACTGCTCCAGCTGCTGTCGCTGTTGCAGACGCGCCGCGAATGGAGCGGTCCCGAACTGGCCGCGCGGCTCGGCGTCACGGTGCGGACGGTGCGCCGGGACGTGGAGCGTCTGCGTGAGCTGGAGTATCCGGTGGTCGCGAGCCTCGGCGCGATCGGCGGATACCGCCTGGAAGCGGGCGCGGCACTGCCGCCGCTGCTGCTCGACGACGAGGAAGCGGTCGCGATCACGCTCGGACTGCGCGGCGCGGCGCAGGGCGCGGTCGCGGGTATCGAGGAATCGGCTGCTCGCGCCTTGGTGAAGCTGCAGCAGGTCCTGCCGTCGCGCTTGCGCCGCCGAGTCGACGCGATAGACGCCACCACCGTCTCGCTCGGCGGGCCCGCCGCCGGTCCGATGATCGATCCCGAGGTGTTGGTCGCCCTGGCCGCCGCCGCGCGCGACAGCGAGCGGATCCGCTTCCGATACCGCGACAAGACCGATACGGAAAGCAGCCGCCTCGCCGAACCACACAGTCTGGTCTCGGCGGGTCGGCGCTGGTACCTGGTCGCCTGGGATGTCGACCGCGCCGATTGGCGCACTTTCCGCGTCGACCGTGTGACGTCACCGCGGCCGATCGGAATACGCTGCGCACCTCGCGCGCTGCCCACCGCCGACGCGGCGAGTTTCGTGACCAGCCAGTTGGCGCGCTCCAGACCGGTTCGTCCCGTGGTGCTGCGGGTGCATGCCCGCGCCGCCGTGCTGGCCGAGACGTTCCGCGTTCGCGCGGAGGAAGTCGAACCGCTGGACGAGCGAACCTGCCTCTTGCGCACCTCCGCGGATTCGCTGGAGTGGACCGCCCTCCGCATCGCGCACCTGGACCTGGACTTCGAGGTCGTCGAACCCGTCGAGATGAAAGACCTGCTCGCCCGGCTCGGCGCCAAACTGCTTCGTGCGGCGGACAAGCCTGACTGAGCGAAGGCCGCCGCGGCGTGCGGATATTCGGCTGCCCGATGCCGGAAGCGGCACTACGGTGCTGCGCATGACGCTCTCAGTGGAAGACCGCCTCGATATCACCGACCTCATCGCCCGGCACGGCCACATCATCGATGCGGGCGAACTGGATCGCATGGACGAGTTGTTCAGCGCGGAGATCGTCTACGACCTGACCGCCATGGGATACGGCGAATTGCGCGGCATCGCCGCTGTGCGCGACGCGGCCCTCGCGCTCGGCGACGCGAATCCGGTCGGCCATCACGTCACGAATGTGATCGTCACCGAAAGTGAGGCCGACCGCGCACAGGTGTTGTCGAAGGGAATCGGGATCGCCGCCGATGGTCGCTGCGGAAGCGTTACGTATGAGGACGTGGTGGTGCGAGAACCCGTCGGCTGGCGGATCACGTATCGCAAAGTCATTCCGCGCCGCGCTCCGCTGGGTGGCTGATCGCCGACGGGCGCATTGTCGTAGAAGCGCTGCCAATCGATCTTGTCGTGGTCTGAATCACACTTGTGTCATTCGCGCCGGAGTTTCGCCGCGCGCACGCCGCTGACCTGCGAAAAAGCGCGCTGGGCAGGCGATTTGACGAAGCGTTATCCGCCGCGTAACTTATTCCAAGTCAGAGCGACACGGACACCGACCCGGAGCCGAGAAGCGAGGCGGAGACGCCGAGCGGAAGGACCGGGAAACGAGGTAGGACGAGGAGCGCCTGACGATCACACTGGCTCGATCGGGAGCCCGATTTTGATCGGGTGAGCGAATGAGCTAAGCTGGAAAAGTTGCCTCACTGAAGGTCCGAAGTAGTTCGGATTGAATGTGTGTGCGTGTGTTCTTTGAGAACTCAATAGTGTGTCGATGAATGTCAGTGCCAAATATTTTTGGTTCCGGCCTTTTCACTTCCCGTGTGGAGGGTCGGACATTTTTAGTCAGCTAATTTCCGGCTGGCGATTGTTTTGCTGGGTTTTCGGACTCTAGTTTAGATATTTCTGATTCA
>NZ_JBEXME010000024.1:0-31342 GCF_040610355.1 Nocardia sp. NPDC004168
GAAACGTTCGTAATCGTCGTCATGCGGTCCACGCTATGGCGGGCGCGGGAGCGCATGCGCCGCAGGCGCGAGTCTCGACCGCTGGAACGCGAGCCATGAAGGGGCCGTGAACACGCGGCGCCGCAGGCGCTGCGAATCGACACAGCGTTCAGCGCACGCGGGTCGGTTTCGTTCGCGCGCGCAGGAACTGCTGGATCGCGTGGTTCACCGGCTCGGGGTGGGTCATCGTCACCGCGAGTCGGGCTTCGGCGATTTCGATGAAGGTGGCGCCGGACAGCCCGTGGGCCAGTTCCTGGGCGCGCTCGCGGTCCATGCCGCTGTGGGTGGGGTGGATCACCAAAGCGGGGCAAGCGATTTCGCGGAGGCGGTCCAGTACCGAATCCCGGCTGAGCAGGCAGCCCGCCGCCACCTCGATGCCGCGGCGGTCGCGCACCAGCCAGCGTTGGGTCCAGATCGAGCGGTACCACTCGTCGTCGCCGATCAGCCAGGAAGCCAGCTGGTGCACGGCTCGTTCGCGGGAGCCGTCGTCGTACCACTCGTCGAGGAATTTCTGCGTCGCGGTGGACTGCTCCGGGGTGGGACCATGTGCTTCGGTGCTGATCAGGATCAGCGCGGAGACGCGTTCCGGTGCGATCAACGCGGTGCGCAGCGCCGTGAAACCCCCCTGCGCGGTGCCGCCGACGACGGCCCGCTCGGCGCCGAGATGATCCAGGACGGTCAGCGCGTCCCTGGCCGCGGTCCAATAGGTGAAGGGTAGGCCCTCGTCCCTGGTGCGGCCGTGGCCGCGGGCATCCCAGGAGACGATCCGGAATTCCGGTGCGAGAGCGGCCGTTTGGGCGGCGAACATGGTGCGGTCCATGAGGAACTCGTGCGCCAGCAGTACCACCGGGCCGTCCCCGCCGCTGTCCTCGTAGTGGATGTCGGCATCGATCGCGCGGGCGAAGGGCACGAGCAGAAGGATAACCAGCGAGCCGGGCCGCGGGTGACGATTCGGGCGGTCGGCTCGCCTCCCACACGGTGCCGCTGTGCCGATGATTCGCTCGTTTCGCCGCTCACTAAACTGGGCGAGTGGCACAAACCCAGAGACCGGTCCTCGTCGTCGACTTCGGAGCACAGTACGCCCAGCTGATCGCGCGGCGGGTTCGCGAGTCGAGCGTGTACTCGGAGGTGGTTCCGCACACCGCGACGGTGGAGGAGATCGCCGACAAGCAGCCGCTCGCGGTGATCCTGTCCGGTGGTCCGGCCAGCGTGTACGCCGAGGGCGCGCCGCGGCTGGATCCGCGGTTGTTCGATCTGGGGCTGCCGGTCTTCGGCATCTGCTACGGCTTCCAGGCGATGGCCCAGGCACTGGGTGGAACGGTCGCGCACACCGGCACCCGTGAGTACGGACGCACCGAACTCAACATCGACGGTGGTTTGCTGCACGGCGGCCTGCCCACCATCCAGCCGGTGTGGATGAGCCACGGCGACGCGGTCACCGACGCGCCGGAGGGCTTCGAGGTCACCGGCACAAGCGCGGGCGCGCCGGTCGCCGCCTTCGAGGATCGCGCGCGCCGGTTGGCCGGTGTGCAGTACCACCCGGAAGTGCTGCATTCGCCGCACGGGCAGCAGGTGCTGAGCCGGTTCCTGCACGAACTCGCAGGCATCCCCTCCACCTGGACTCCGGCGAACATCGCCGATTCGCTGATCGCCTCGGTACGCGAGCAAATCGGTGACAAACACGCGATCTGCGGACTGTCCGGTGGGGTGGACAGCGCCGTCGCCGCCGCCCTGGTGCAGCGCGCCATCGGTGACCGGTTGACGTGTGTGTTCGTCGACCACGGCCTGCTGCGGGCGGGCGAGCGGGAGCAGGTGCAGCAGGATTTCGTCGCCGCGACCGGCGCCAAACTGGTGACCGTCGACGCGGTGGACAAGTTCCTCGGCGAGTTGAAGGGTGTGACCGATCCCGAGGAGAAGCGCAAGATCATCGGGCGGGAGTTCATCCGTTCCTTCGAGGACGCGGTGGGCGAGGCGGTGCTCGAGCACGGTGCGGCCGACGGCGAGACGCCGAAGGTCGAGTTCCTGGTGCAGGGCACGCTCTACCCGGACGTCGTGGAGTCCGGCGGCGGCAGCGGCACCGCGAACATCAAGAGTCATCACAATGTCGGCGGTCTGCCCGACGATCTGGAGTTCGAACTCGTAGAACCGTTGCGGTTGCTGTTCAAGGACGAGGTCCGCGCGGTCGGACGCGAGCTTGGGCTGCCGGAGGAAATCGTCGCTCGCCAGCCCTTCCCCGGTCCCGGTCTCGCCATCCGCATCGTCGGTGAAGTCACCGCCGACCGGTTGGAGACGCTGCGCAAGGCCGACGCCATCGCCCGCGAGGAACTGACGGCGGCCGGTCTGGACGCCCAGATCTGGCAGTGCCCGGTCGTGCTGCTCGCGGAGGTCCGCAGCGTCGGCGTGCAGGGCGACGGCCGCACCTACGGACACCCGATCGTGCTGCGCCCGGTCTCCAGCGAGGACGCCATGACCGCCGACTGGACCCGGTTGCCCTACGAGGTGCTGGAACGCATCTCCACCCGCATCACCAACGAGGTGGCGGAGGTCAATCGCGTGGTCTTGGACGTGACCAGCAAGCCGCCGGGCACCATCGAGTGGGAGTGAACTCCCGGCCGCCCAGCGGGCGGTGACTACTCGCCGCCGTCATCGCGTGCGAGATCAGCGGGGGCGGTGGAAAGCGCTGTACAGGATCACGCGGCCCAGAAGTACGCCGTTCGTGATGCCGGGTCTGGGATCGGGCGGTGTGGTCCGGGTGGTGGGTGGCGTCTGATCGGCGGGTTCGTCGCGCTTCATGCGGTTGTCCTGTCGTAGGAATGCGGCCCGGCTACGGCGGCGGTGGCTCGGGGCTGAACGCGAAACGGCCCGTCCAAGTGGACGGGCCGCACGCTCATCGTCGTCTGCGGGGGGAGATCACCAGCACGATGCCGATGACGATGGCGGCGAGCACGACGATCCAACCGATCGAGATCATGCCGGCCGCGGGCCAGGACGCCGGGCCGACGAAAGCCCACACGCTGATCGCGAGGGACAGCAGTCCCGCGATGAGCAGCGAGGCGGCGGGGCCGCGGCGGGAGTCGGTCGTCTCCTTCTTCTCGTTCTCAGCCACGCTGCACCTCCACGTTGCCGACGCGGACGTCGACGTTCAGATCGAGCACCGGCGCGCCGGGAGTACCGGGACCACTGATGCCCTCGGGGCAGAGGGCCTCGGCCATCGTCGCCGTGCACGTGGTGCGGACGGTCATGTCGGCGGGCAGCAGGATGTGGGCTTCGCCCATCCGGACGTCGATGTCCACGGTGCGGTTCTCGGTCAGTTTCAGCGACCGCAGGTCCAGCGTGCCGGTGCCCATGGTCAGCTTGTAGTTCTGGGCCAGATCGGCGGCGGAGGCGGGCGCCCAGGTGCGGTCGCCCAGTTGATCGGATTCGATCGGACCGATCGCGGAGGCGAGCAGGACGAACCCGGCGAGCGGCGCGGTGAGCACGAGCAAGCCGTAGCCGCGCCGCAGGAACGCGCCGACCACCAGGCCGAGGCCGATCACGGCCAGCGCCGCCGCGGCGATCCGGCCGGGGGTCATCCATTCCGCGCCCGAGGCCGCCGCCGCACCGGCACCCGCCGCCGCGAGGATGGCCAGGCCGATCACCACCGGCGTGAGGCGCGAGCGCGGACGCTTCTGCGGCGGGGCGACGACGGTGCGGGCCGGGGTGGGCTCCGGCAGGTCCCAGGCGAGTGGAGCTACGCCGAGCGGATCCCAGGACGGCGGGGTCGGGCCGCCGATGATCGCGGGCTGAGCGGCCGCGGGGCCACGCGAGCTCGGAGCGCGGCCCGGGGCCGGAGCGTCTTTGCCGAGTGAGATCGCAGCGTCGGACGATGACGGTCTCGTGCCTGGTCCGCTTTCGGCTCGATCGTCATGAGCCGAGTCCGATCCGGCCGAATCGGCTCGGTCGGTGTGAGTCGTGTCCGATCCGGCTCCGCCGACCGAATCGATCCGGCCGCTGCCGACCGCCGCCGGGCCGTCTTGATCACCGACCGTGGCGGGCGAATCGGGCTGATCGGTGACCTGAGCGTCGGTTTCTCTCTCGTCGGCGACCGAACTCGTCGCTGATCCGGCAGCGGGCGCGGCGACGTTGTCCGGTACCACGGTCGCGTCATCGACGGCGGGCTTGTGCAGCGGGACCGTCGCGCCGTCCGCCGCAGGCGCGGACGTCTCCGGGACGTAGGAATCCGGCAGTTTGGTGTACGGCGTGTACACGGCGGTCGGCGGCACGTACAGATCACCGACCGTCCGGGTCGCTCCTTGCGGGAAGACCGCGCCGGGGTAGCCGGTGGCGTTGATTCCGCTCTCCGGGGCGAATCCGCCGAACACTTCGGTGGTCCCGGGTGGCGGGTTGGGGGTGCGCAGGTGCAGCATCCACCAGCCCGCCAGCATCAGGGCGAGGCTGATCAGGCCGGATCCGCCGAGACCGACACCGACCGGTCCCATCGTGCTGACCGCGATGGCCAGCGCCACGATCAACACGATGGTCTTGGTCTGCGACTGCGAGCTGTGGCCTTTGCCGACCAGCGACTCGGCCGCGGATGCCTGGTCGCCCGCCGCGCTCAGCAGTAGCCAGGCCAGCAGGTAGAGCACGATGCCCGCGCCGCCGAAGATCGTCGAGACGACGAACGCGACCCGGACCAGCACCGGATCGATCTCGTAGCGGCGCGCGAACCCCGCCGCGACGCCCGCGACGGGCCCCTGCTGCGGCAATCGGATCGGCCGGGTCTGCCATATCTGCTGGACCTGGTCGCCGAAGCTCGTTTTCGTCATGTTTCCCATGGTGTGCCGATCCGTGAATCGGCGCATCGGGGGGAACCCTGAAAACAGCCTGAACACTTTGGACCGATCCACCGATGCAGCAAACTTTCAGCTATGCACGGGTTCGATCGGGCCCGGCCGCGTCCGCCCTGGTCGGCGCGGGTGTGGTCGAGCAAGCGAGATCAGGGTGAATCCCGATGCTGGCAGCTTCGTCGCCGTGCCAGTATCGAAGACATGTACCCGTCTGTTCCCGCGTTCGACACCCGGGGGTTCGACGCTGCACGTGGGCTGGGTCCCGCGCCCGCGCCGGTCCCATGGCCGCCGCAGGCGCGGATCTTCCGCCGGTCGGGCGGCCGGGTCGTCGGCGGAGTGGCGGGCGGTCTGGCCGACCATCTCGGCGTCGACGTGTTCAAGGTGCGGATGGCGTTCGTGCTGCTGTCCGCGCTGGCCGGGGCGGGCATCGTCGCGTACGGGCTGCTGTGGATCTTCACGCCCGGTGGGTCGGATCAGGCGAAACCCTCCGGTACGGAGCGGCGGCAGGCGATCGGGCTCGCGATGCTCGGGCTCGGGCTCGCGATCGCCGTGTCCTGGGTGTTCAGCGGGACCGCGGCGAAGGTGATCGCGCCGATCATCGTGGTGGCGGTCGGCGCGGCGCTGGTGTGGCGGGAGTACGACGTCGACGGGCCGCGTTCGCTGCTCGGGCTGCCCGCGCGTCCATCGGTGGTCACCTGGTCGCGCATCGTCGCCGGTGCGACGCTGATCGTGGCCGGTCTGGGTGTGGTGGTGCTGGCCAGGATCAATTTGAGCTCGATCGGATCGGCGCTGCTGGCGGTGGCGGTCACGCTGATCGGTGCGGGACTGCTGACGGTTCCGCTGTGGCTGCGCATGATGCGCGCGCTGAACGCCGAGCGCGCCGCCCGCATCCGCAACGAGGAACGTGAGGAGATCGCCTCGCACCTGCACGATTCCGTGCTCCAGACACTCGCGCTCATCCAGCGTCAGGCCGACGACCCGCAGGAAGTGCTGCGGTTGGCCCGCAGCCAGGAGCGGGAACTGCGGAAATGGCTGTTCGAGGATTCCGGGCCCGCGCAGTCGAGCTTGGCCGCGGCCCTGCGGACCATCGCGGGCGAGGTGGAGGACCAGCACGGCGTGAAGGTGGCGCCGGTGACCGTCGGCGACGTATCGATGGACGTCGACGGCTCCGGATCGGGTCTGCCGAAGGAACACTTCACCGCCCTGCTCGGCGCGAGCAGGGAAGCGCTGGTCAACGCCGCGAAGCACGCGGGTGTCCCGGAGATCGATCTGTTCGCCGAGGTCGAGCCGCATCAGGTGAGCATCTTCGTCCGTGACCGCGGCTCCGGCTTCGACCTCGCGTCCGTGCCGGAGGATCGTCGCGGCCTGGCGAAGTCCATTCGCGGCCGGATCGAGCGCCGCGGCGGCCAGGTGGACATCCTGTCGACGCCGGGTCGCGGCACCGAGGTCCGAATCACCATGCCGCGGACCGATTCCGGCTGCGCCCCCTTGGACGAAGAGCCCGCTCCGGCCGCCCACTAGGCACGCGTTCCGCACCTGCCAGGACGAGACAGGCGTGTGGGGGACGAGTGTGGTACGGGTTGGGGGTCAAGGGTCGGTTAGGAGAAGTAGGTGACCGTGCGGGTCTTTCTCGTCGATGATCACGCCGTTTTTCGGTCGGGTGTGCGTGCTGAATTGAGCCGGGAGGCGGACATGGAGGTGGTCGGTGAGGCCGGCGGGGTCGCGGAGGCGGTAGCCGGGATCAATGCCGAGCGACCGGACGTCGTCCTGCTCGACGTGCACATGCCCGACGGCGGTGGGGTGGCGGTGCTGGCGGGTATCGAGCCGGGGCCGGTGTGCCTGGCGCTGAGCGTGTCCGACGCGGCCGAGGACGTGATCGCGGTGATCCGGGCCGGGGCCAGAGGGTATGTCACCAAGACGATTTCGGGAGTCGAGCTGGCCGACGGCATCCGCCGGGTGGCGGGCGGCGATGCGGTCTTCAGCCCGCGCTTGGCCGGTTTCGTCCTGGACTCGTTCACCGGGAGGTCCCCGGTACCCGAGCCGCCCTTGGATCCCGAACTCGACTCCCTGACCCCGCGTGAGCTCGAGGTCCTGCGCCTGCTCGCGCGCGGCTACACGTACCGCGAGATCGCCGAATCACTCTTCATCTCGGTCAAAACCGTGGAGACGCACGCCTCCAACGTCCTGCGCAAGACCCAGCAGTCCAACCGCAACGCCCTGACCCGATGGGCCCACCGCCGCCGCATCGACTGACTGCCGTTCGGCTCCGGGTGCCCGGACGTCAGAGGACTGCGACGATGATCCCGATGATGATGACCAGGCCGATCAGCAGGCCGACGGCGATGGCCAGGGGGGCGTTGCCGGGCTGAGAATTCCTGGTGCGCTGCGGGGGCGTGGCCGCGGCCGCTCCCGCGAGGTTGCGGTGCGGGCGGGGGAGCGGCGTGGAGTGCTGGCTGCGGATCCCGGATGCCGAATTGCGCGCGGCCCAGAACGGGATGGTTCCGTCCTCGGTGCGGACGGGCGCGCCCAGAATGTACGGTCCGGTGCCGGGACCGAAAGCGGCGGTGAGGATTTCGTCGCGCGCCTCGGCCATGGTTGGGCGGCGCTGCGGCGCGGGCTCCATCATGTGCAGCAGCGCCTGGGTGAGCATGCCGCTGCGGGTCGGCGGGATGATCTGCGCCATGGCGGCGCGGTGCACGATGACGTCGCTGTCCTCGTCGAAGCCGTACGGCGGCTGTCCTTCGATCGCGGTGTAGAGCGTGGCGCCCAGGGAGAACACGTCGCTGGCCTTGGTCGGTTGCGCTCCGCGCGCGACCTCGGGGGGCAGGTAGGAGGGGGTGCCGGTGATCACGCCGTCCGGTTCGTCGAGCAGGTCGCCCGCGCCGCTGGAGATGCCGAAGTCGCTGAGTTTCGCCATGCCCACGCCGGTGCCACGGTCGGCGACGAGGATGTTGCCCGGCTTGATATCCCGGTGCACGATGCCGACCGCGTGCGCGGCGGCCAGCGCGTCGGCGACCTGGGCGCCGATCTGCGCGACCTCGATCGGCGGCAGCGTATCGACCAGCGCGAGCGCCTTCGCGACACTGCGCGACGGCAGGTGCTCCATCACCAGCCAGGGCTCACCGGCCTCGAGCACCACGTCGTACACGGCGATCGCGTGGTCGTGCGAGAGTTTCGCGGCGACCCGGCCCTCGTGCATGATCTGGTTGCGGACCGCCTCGGCTTCGGCCTCATCGAGCCCGGCCGTGGTGAGCACCTGCTTGATCGCGACGTCCCGGTCGAGCAGGCGGTCGTGCGCCAGCCATACCGCGCCCATGCCGCCGCCACCCAGCTTCGACTGGAGGCGGTAGCGGCCTGCGACGAGATATTGGGGGCCGACAGTAGGACGAGCGCGTTCGGTCACGGGTGCAGGGTAGCGGAAAATGGGGCTAGCTGGCCTGATTCGTGTTCGCGCATAGGCGGACATGAGGCACTGGTATGTGTCACGCCCGCTCTCGGTTCGAATGTGTGCCCCACACCATACCGATGAACCGGTGCCGGGCGTGGTAGCCGGGCGCGCGCCGGATCCGGTCCCGATGCGTCTTGCGGCGGGGCAGGGGGAAGCTGCGGCGAGGTTGCCCGGCGGCGGTCGCCGGGCGGAACCGACGGCCAGGCGGCCTCGCCTGCGGAGGGCGCCGCGGGTGCGAAACGAGGGTTGTCGCGGATCGCTCGCACTCCATCTCGTGTCGACACCCGCGTGCTGGGCCTGCACAGATTCCACTCGAAGCCGGATCGGACCCGCGTGACCGCGACACGAGGCTGCCGAACCCTTGACGGAAACCCGGGGGTCGGTTTCTACTGTGTCGGTATCGAACGTATATTCGATACGAATCGATAGCTGAATCGGTGCTGGCGCTCAATGGAGGGTCGCTCCGCATGCTTCGCCTCGGGTCCATCGCGGGAAGTAGGTGGTTGAGATGGGTTCGGATGCGATCTCGCAGGGAGGGGTGAATCGGGGCGCGCCGGCGCGACGCGGTGGTGGGCGGGAAGGTGCCCCATCCCTCACTGAGCTGCGTAGCCGCATGGCTGCGGTGCCGGGTCGCGGTGAATCGGCAGCACAGCGGGCTCCGCTCGGAGACGGGGCGCGCCGAGCGGCATTGCCGGTGCCCACAGCTCTCGCACCGTTGTTGCCGGATGGTGGCTTGGTCAAGGGCTCCGTGGTGGCGTACACGGGAGCGAGTTCGTTGCTGGCCGGTCTGCTCGCCGCTGTGACCGAGGGCGGTGGGCACGCCGCGGTGGTGGGCATGCCCCGGCTCGGTCTGCTCGCCGCGGTGGAGATGGGGGCGCAGTTGCGGCGGCTGGCCGTGATCGCCGATCCCGGCCCCGACCCGGTGGAAGTGGCCGCGGTGCTGCTCGACGGGCTCGATCTGGTCGTACTCGGACTCGGGGGCGCCGCCGTCGCGCCCGCTCGCAGCCGGGTGATCGCCGCCCGCGCCCGCAACAAGGGCGCCACCCTGGTGGTCGCCGACGGTCGCTGGCCCGGCGCGTCCCTCCAGCTCGATGCCCGCATCGCGGGGTATGCCGGTCTCGGCCGCGGGCGCGGACGCTTGCGTTCGCTCGGTTTGACGGTCGAAGTGCGCGGCAAGGCGGGACCGCCACGGCGTGGGCGGCTGGATTTGTGCCCGAATGCGGGGCGCGTGGAATGGGTGCTGCGCGAAAAGGCGGCTCCGCCGGTCGAAGCCGTCGACACACAGGAGGCGGTGTCGTGAGTGCCGCGGCCCGCGGTGCGGCGCCGTGATCCGGCCGGGAGCCAAGCGGGTGCTCGCCCTGTGGTGCCCGGACTGGCCCGCGGTCGCCGCGGCGGCGGTGGCAGGCCTGCCCGCGACACGGCCGGTGGCGGTGCTGTTCGCCAACCGGGTGGTGGCCTGTTCGGCGATCGCGCGAGCCGAAGGGGTGCGCCGCGGTTTGAAGCGCAGGGAGGCGCAGGCACGCTGCCCCGAGCTGTTCCTCGCGCAACAGGATCAGGATCGGGACGCGCGACTGTTCGAACCGCTGGTCGCCGCGGTGGCAGCGACGGTGCCCGGTGTGGAGGTGCTGCGCCCCGGCCTGCTCGTGCTCGGCGCGCGCGGCGCGGCGCGGTTCTTCGGATCCGAGGAGGCGGCAGCCGAGCGCCTGGTCGACGCGGTGGCAGCAGCCGGGGCGGAAGCGCAGATCGGGATCGCCGACGAGCTGTCCACGGCGGTGATCGCCGCCCGCCGCGCCGCGATCGTGCCCGCGGGGGAGGGGGCACGGTTTCTCGCACCGCTACCGGTGGGGGAACTCGCGGTCGAACCGAGCCTGGCCGCCCCGGAACGCGCCGATCTGGTCGATCTGCTGCACCGCTTGGGGCTACGCAGGATCGGCGATTTCGCCGTGCTCTCCGCGGCGGAGGTCGCCTCCCGGTTCGGCACCGACGCCGTGCTCGCGCATCGCTGTGCCAGGGCCGAGCCGGAGCGTCCGCCGTCCGCGCGGCAGCCACCGCCGGATCTGGTGGTGGAGTACCGCTGTGATCCGCCGATCGAGCGGGTAGACGCGGCCGCCTTCGCCGGTCGCCTGCTCGCCACCCGGCTGCACAGCGCGCTCGCGGATGCCGGGCTGGCCTGCACCAGGCTTTCGGTGTACGCGGAAACTGCGGCGGGGGAACATCTTTCGCGAATCTGGCGCTGCGCCGAGCCGCTCACGCCGGAGGGCACGGCGGATCGGGTGCGCTGGCAGCTGGACGGCTGGCTCACCCGGCGCGACGGTGCGCGGCCCACCGCGCCGATCACTGTGCTGCGGCTGGAACCGGTCGAGGTGGTCACGGCGGGCGCGCTGCAGCTCGGCTTGTGGGGCGGGGACGGGGAAGAGGACGAACGCGCCCGCCGCGCGCTCATCCGAGTGCAGGGTCTGCTCGGCGGGGAAGCGGTGCGTGTCGGCGTGCTGAGCGGCGGACGCGGCCCCGCCGAACGAATCACCATGGTCACGCTGGGTGACGAACTCGTCCCCGCCGCCGACCCCGCGCAGCCATGGCCGGGCCGGCTGCCCGAGCCCGCCCCCGCCGTGATCCTGATGAACCGTCCGCTGGTGCGACTGGAAGCCGCCGACGGCGCGCCCGTCAAGGTCACCGACCGCGCCCTGTTCGACGCCGACCCCGCGCTGTTGCGCTGGGGGAGCAAACAGTGGCGGCTCACCGGCTGGGCCGGCCCGTGGCCGGTGGACGAACGCTGGTGGGCCCCCGATGCGGACGACGCGGAATTCACTGCCCGCGCACAGGTCCAACTCGACGACGCCCCCGCCGCCAGCCGGGTGCTGCTGCTGGTCTATCACGACGAAACCTGGCACGCCGAAGGGATTTACGGCTGAGAGGCTTCATTCCGGGCGCGACCACACGGTCGCCAACGTGAACGGATGTCCGCGCAGGACGGCCCATTTCGGTTTGCGGGCCAGCCACGCGTCGTCGACCAGTGCCTCGGCTACCTCGGTGAGGACCCAGCCCGCGGCCAAACCGGCCGACAGGTGCTCGCTGACCAAGTGCAGGTGGGTGCTGATCGCCACCGGTTCGCCGGAAGGGTCGGTGTAGTGCGTCGGCATTCCGGAAACCATGATGAATTGCGGGTGGTAGCTGACCAGTACGCAGCGCGCGCCCGGTGCGGCCAGCCGCCACGCCTCCGCGTAGAACGGCGCCAGCTCCGGTAGGTGCTCATCGATCAGCGACGCGATCACCAGGTCGTAGGCGCCTTCCGGCAGACCGGTGGCTCGCACGTCCGCTCGGGTCAGCGTGGTGTGGGCGCCGCGCTCGGCCGCCAACGCCAGCATCCCCTGGCTCACGTCGACGCCGTCGATGTGCGGTATTCCGCGGTCTCGCAACCAGGTTCCGGTTCGCCCGGTGCCGCAGCCGAGGTCGGCCGCGCGCCGCACCCGGCCGAGGCCCAGCCGTAGTCGCCCGAGCAGAGCGAGATCCATCTCGTCCAGGACGGTCTGTTCGTAGGTGGGGGCCCAACCGTCGTACCCCGTGGCCACGTCGACGGTGCGGTAGTCGCGGCGATCGAAATCGGCGAAGGAGGGCATGCGGCGAGTATTGCTCCGAGTTCGCCCACGCGCCAGGGATTTTTCGCGCCGGTCGAAACACCAATGTGGGCAACGAACTTCGCGATGGCGCGGGTATCGGACCTGGTAAGTGCCGTTCGAACTGCGTTTTCGCCGTTGGGTGATCAGCGCTACACCACGCCGGGGGATGGCATGACTGCCGGTATCCTCCTATGTCGTGGATCTGACGCTTGGCCAGGTGACATTCGGAGACGTGCGGATCGCCTATCGGGATTCGGGGGTGGGCGCGGTCAGCGACATCCCTGTGCTGCTCGTGCACGGCATGGGCGGCGACGGGTACACCTGGGACCGGTTCGCGCGTGTTCTCGTCCGATCCGGACGTCGCGTGATCATCCCCGATCTCCGCGGACACGGCCGTAGCTCACACACCGATTCCTATCTCTTCGACGAGTTCGGCGACGATCTGCTGCGCCTGTGCGACCACCTGGAACTGCCCGTGGTGGATCTGGTCGGGCATTCGCTCGGCGGTTACGCGGTGTCGCGCGTCGCGCAGGAGCGCCCGGAACTGGTGCGCAGGCTGGTCATCGAGGAATGCCCGCTCCCGCTGCGGTCCGGCGCCGAGGAATTGCGCCTGACCCGCCGGTTTCCCACCGCGCCCGAACTGTGGCACGCCACTTCCAGCCTGGTCCGGCACCCGCGCGCGGTGCTCGCCTTCGACCGCTCCATGACGAAGACCGCGCTGGAGCAGTTCCGTAAGCCGAACCCGGAGTGGTGGGACCGACTCTCCGACATCACCGCGCCCACCTTGGTGTTGTGCGGCGGACCGGGCGGCATGGTCGATCCGGAGAAACTCGCCATCCTGCAAGAAAGCATCACCGACTGCACGGTGACCACCTTCACCTGCGGCCACAGCATCCACCGCGACCGCTACTTCGACTTCGCCGCAACCGTCCGCCCATTCCTGGCGGGTTGAACCGCGAGTGGCACATGGTTGTGCCGGTCACGGACGCCTTACCAGTGCGTGCCGGGGACCCAGCGGGCGGCGCGACGTAGGGCCGTGCCGGTGAGGCGGCGTGTGGTTGATCGGGGGCGGGGCTGGGGGTGTGGTTCGGCCGGTTCTTCGGGGGTGGTCGACTCGCCTTTGGCTGCGGGGGAGTCGGGTAGCGCGCGGTAGTAGCGGTGTAGGACGCGGTCGCGGATCTTCGGGGTGAGCAGCGCGCCGTATTCGGCGATGGTGCCCAAAGGCACGTCGATGCGCTTGGGCCGTTCGGTCAGGGCGCGCACGATGGTCGCGGCCGCCCACTCGGGCGACTCGGCGGGGCCCTGGTCGCCGCTCGGGGTGATCATGGGCGTGCGCACCAGCGGCATGTGGATGGTGGTGAACGTGACGCCGTCCGCCATGGTCTCGACGGCTGCCACCTCGGTGAACTTGTCCAGTGCCGCCTTGCTGGCCAGATATGCCGAGAACCGCGGCGTAGCCACCTGCACACCCGCGCTGCTGATATTGACGACGTGCCCGAACTTGCGTTCCCGCATCTGCGGCAGCAGGGCCAGCGTCAGCCGCAGCGCGCCGAAGTAGTTGACGGCCATGGTGCGTTCGAAGTCGTGCAACCGGTCGGTGGAGCGGTGGATGGCGCGGCGGATGGAGCGGCCGGCGTTGTTCACCAGCATGTCCACGTGACCGTGTTCGTCCAGGACGGTTTTGATCACCTGGTCGACGGAATCGGAATCGGTGATGTCGCAGGAATACCCGTAGGCCGAGCCGCCCGCCGCCCTGATCTCGTCGACGACCGCGGCGAGTTCCTCACCACGGCGCGCGAGCAGGAACACGGTGGCGCCCTTGCCTGCGACCGCGAGCGCGGCCGCCCGCCCGATCCCGGAGGATGCCCCGGTGATGAGGACATGCCGCCCGGTGAGGTCGCGGTTGTGGCGCCGGCGGCGGGCGGGCTCAGCGGGGGCGTCGGTCATCGCTGCTGCTCCTTTGCAGGTCTGGTGGTCATGAACTTACTCCAAAGTAAGTTCCCTGCCAAGTGCTCTAGGTCGCGTCCGGGATCGGCCGCCCCCGGTCGTCGCGGCGTGTCGCGCCCGGTGCGGCCTTTCGGGTCGAGAACCGCACGCGGCCTGGGGGTTTGCGAATGCGCGAAACGGATCGAACAACTCTCGAAACGTTCGAACATATGTGCGATACTCAGCGCATGTCGGACGATCGGATGGCGGAGGTGTTTGCCGCGGTGCGGCTCGGTGGCGTCGACCCCGCGGCGGGGCGACGGGCGTTGGAAAAGCTCTGGGACGAACTCGGCGAACACGGCGGGGTGTTGCAGCGCTGCGTGGTCGCACATCATCTCGCCGATCTCCAGGAGGAGCCCGCCGAGGCGCTGCGCTGGGATCAGCGCGCGCTGGCCGCGGTGTTCGGGCCCGGTGTGCCGCTCGATGAAGACCTGCGCGGCTTCTTGCCGTCGCTCTACTTGAACCTGGCCGACAGTCATCGCCGGGTCGGCGAGTTCGAAGTGGCCAGGATGCAGTTGGCCATCGCGCGCGGGCATCTCGACGTCCTCGCCTCCGATGCCTACGGCGCGCTCATCCGGACTCGTCTGAAAGGTGTCGAGGCCGCTCTGTCCGCCGGTTCCGTGGAGCGTCTCCGGGCGTCCTGACCTGCCTGTACATCGTCCGTCTTCGAATGTATGTTCGAGACGAGGAGGTGAGTCGTGGGCTGGGGAAACGGTCCGCCCAGCTGGGCGGAGATGGAGCGGGTGCTGTCCGGGCGGCCGAGCCCCGATGTGACGTATCCGGGCGACGGCGGCGACAGTCCGGCGTGGTCGCGTAAGCGCGGCGAGTACCGGCCCGAGCCGGTGCGCCCTGTCGATGAACCGACGGTCCCGTACGCGGAGCTGCACGCGCATTCGGCCTACAGCTTCCTGGACGGTGCGAGCCAGCCGGAGGAACTGGTGGAGGAGGCGGTGCGGCTCGGCCTGACGGCGATCGCGCTCACCGACCACGACGGCTTCTACGGCACCGTCCGTTTCGCCGAGGCGGCCAAGGAATGGGGCATGCCCACCGTCTTCGGAGCCGAACTGTCGCTCGGCACGGCACTCGAACCACACGTGCCGGGCGCCGTGCGCGGGCACGCCGCCGCCCCCGACTCGGCGCCGCGCACCGGCGCGCCGGACCCGGCCGGGCCGCACCTGCTGGTGCTGGCCCGCGGCCAAGAGGGCTACCGCAGGCTTTCCCGAGAGATCGCCGCCGCGCACATGGCCGCAGGGGAGAAGGGCATCCTGCGCTACGACCTCGACACGCTCACCGCGGCGGCCGAGGGGCACTGGCACATCCTGACCGGATGCCGAAAGGGTCACCTGCGCCAGGCGCTCGAACTCGACTCGCGCGCGGGCAGCACCCGGCTCGAGCGTTCGGAAGCCGCGTTGCGGGAACTCACCGACCGCTTCGGCGCCGATCGGGTGAGCGTGGAACTCACCCATCACGGCATCCCGGAGGACGACGAGCGCAATACGCATCTCATCGCCCTGGCCGATCGTCTCGGCCTCCCGGTGCTCGCCACCACCGGAGCGCATTTCGCCGCACCGAGCGGGCGTCGCCGAGCCATGGCGCTGGCGGCGATCCGGGCCAGGCAGAGCTTGGACGAGATAGCGGGCTGGCTGGCCCCTGCGGGCGGTGCGCACCTGCGGTCCGGGGCGGAGATGGCGCGGTTGTTCGCCGACTGCCCGCAGGCGGTGGCGAACGCGGCGGCCCTGGCTCGCGAATGCGCCTTCGACCTGCAGTTGATCGCTCCGAACCTGCCGCCCTTCGACGTGCCCGCCGGACACGACGAGCAGTCCTGGCTGCGCGAACTCGCCATGGCGGGCGCCGCGGCGCGCTACGGGACTCCCCAGGAGAACCCGGAGGCCTACCGGCAGATCGAGCACGAGCTCGCGGTGATCAACGACCTGGAATTCCCCGGTTACTTCCTGGTGGTGCACGACATCGTCAGCTTCTGCAAGGACAACGACATCCTCTGCCAGGGCCGCGGGTCGGCGGCCAACTCCGCGGTCTGCTACGCGATCGGCATCACCAATGTCGACCCGGTGCGCAACCACTTGCTGTTCGAGCGTTTCCTCTCCCCGGAGCGCGACGGCCCGCCGGACATCGACGTCGACATCGAATCCGATCGCAGAGAAGAGGCGATCCAACACGTCTACCGCAAGTACGGCCGCGAATACGCCGCGCAGGTGGCCAATGTGATCACCTATCGCGGCAAGTCCGCGGTGCGCGATGCCGCACGGGCGCTGGGTTTCTCGCCCGGCCAGCAGGACGCGTGGAGCAAGCAGGTGAGCCGCTGGACCGGCGTGGGCGCGGAGACGAACACCGACATCCCCGCCGAGGTGCTGGAACTGGCCGCCGATATCGAGGGGCTGCCGCGGCATCTCGGCATCCATTCCGGCGGCATGGTGATCTGCGACCGGCCGATCGCCGACGTCTGCCCGGTGGAATGGGCGCGCATGTCCGGCCGCAGCGTCCTGCAGTGGGACAAGGACGATTGCGCGGCCATCGATCTGGTGAAGTTCGACATGCTCGGCCTCGGCATGCTCTCCGCGCTGCACTACATGATCGACCTGGTGCGCGAGCACGAAGGCGAGACCGTCGAGCTGCACGCGCTCGACCTGGCCGAACCCGAGGTCTACGAGATGCTTTCGCGCGCGGACTCGGTCGGTGTCTTCCAGGTGGAGTCGCGTGCGCAGATGGCCACCCTGCCCCGGCTGCGCCCGCGCAGCTTCTACGACCTGGTGGTCGAGGTGGCGCTGATCCGCCCCGGCCCGATCCAGGGCGGGTCGGTGCATCCCTATATCCGCAGGCGCAACGGGGCCGAGGACGTCGTCTACGACCATCCGGCGCTGAAGAATTCGCTGGAACGCACGCTCGGCGTGCCGCTGTTCCAAGAGCAGCTCATGCAGATGGCCGTCGACGTCGCCGGATTCACCGCCGTGGAGGCCGATCAGCTGCGCCGCGCCATGGGCTCCAAGCGGTCACCGGAGCGCATGGAACGTCTCAAAGCGCGGCTCTACCAGGGCATGCGGGAGCGGCACGGCATCACCGGCGAGGTCGCCGACCGTATCTACGAGAAGCTCTACGCCTTCGCGAATTTCGGCTTTCCCGAGAGTCATTCGCAGAGCTTCGCCTCGATCGTCTACTACTCGGCCTGGTTCAAACTGCATCATCCCGCCGCCTTCTGCGCGGGTCTGCTGCGCGCCCAGCCGATGGGGTTCTACTCGCCGCAATCACTGGTCGCCGACGCGCGCAGGCACGGGGTCGTGGTGCACGGTCCCGACGTCAACGCCAGCCGCGCCGAGCCCACCCTCGAGGCGAAGGGCACCGAAGTGCGCCTCGGTCTCGCCGCGATCCGCCAGATCGGCGACGACCTCGCCGAGCGCATCGTCGCCGCCAGGGGTGAGCGACCCTACACGTCTTTCCTCGACCTGACCAGCCGGGTGGAACTCACTGTCGCGCAAGCGGAATCGCTCGCCACGGCGGGCGCGCTCGGCAGCCTGGGCAGCGCCCGCCGGGAAGCGCTCTGGGCGGCGGGCGCCGCCGCGGGTGAGCGCCCGGACCGGTTGCCCGGCACCGGCGCGTCCACCACCGCGCCCGTCCTGCCCGGGATGAGCGATCTGGAGACGGCCGCCGCCGACGTCTGGGCCACGGGCGTTTCGCCGGGCAGTTACCCGACGCAGTTCCTGCGCTCCCACCTGGACGCCCTCGGCGTCATACCCGCCTCCGGCCTGCGCACCGTGCCCGACGGCTCGCGGGTCCTGGTGGGCGGCGCGGTGACGCATCGGCAGCGTCCCGCGACCGCGGAGGGCATCACCTTTCTCAATCTGGAAGACGAAACCGGCATGGTGAACATCGTCTGCTCGCTGGGGCTGTGGCGGCGCTACCGGCGACTGGCCCAAGGCGCGGCCGCGCTGCTCATCCGCGGGCGGGTGCATAATGCCGAGGGCGTGGTCAGCGTGGTCGCCGAACATCTGCAGCGCATGGATCTGCGGATGGCGTCCAAATCGCGCGACTTCCGTTGAGCCGGTTGCTTTAAGGAAGTGTTAGAAGCGTTCTAGAGAACCGTTATGCGCGGCTTTTCGCGCAGTGCGAACGGCTACTGTGCCAGGCATGAGGAAGCTTGCTGTGCTGTGCGTCGGCGCGCTGGGGTTGATCTTGCTCACCGGCTGCGGTGACGACAACGCGGCACCCGCTCGGGATCGGACGCCGACGATCGTCACCGGGCCGGGACCCGCGGCTCCCGCGCTCGTGCCCCCGGGGCTGCACGAGCAGGCGCCGCCCAAGCGGGAGGACAACTCCGGCGCCGAACCGACGTCCACCCGCAAGGAGGTGGTCACCGGCAGCGTCGAGATCACCGCGGACGCGCCGGTCACCGCGGCGGGCACGATCATCGACCAGGTGCGCGCCGCGGGCGGCCGCGTCGACAGCCGCACCGAGCAGCCCGGCACCGACAACAACGAGCCAAGCGCCACGCTCGTCGTCCGGCTGCCCGCGGACAAGACCGACGCGTTCATCGCGGGCCTCGGCGGGGTCGGACAGATCACCCGGGTCACCACCAATCGCGACGACGTCACCATGCACTGGGAGGACCTGGACGCGCGGATCAAGGCACTGCAAGCCTCGGTCGACCGGCTGCGCGGACTCATCGCGGGCGCCACCACCACCTCCGACCTGATCGCCGCCGAGCAGGCGCTGTCCAGCCGCCAGGGTGAGCTGGACAGCCTCACCGCGCAGAAGCGCAGGCTCGACGACCAGGTCGCCCTGTCCACGCTGACCATCGACGTCACCACCGATCACAAGAACTCCGGCGACGACCCCGACAACTTCTGGGACGGCATCGTCTCCGGCTGGAACTCGCTGGTGGACTGGCTGCAGGACGCGATGGTGTTCAGCGGCAAAGCGATTCCGTGGCTGGGCTTCCTCGCGGTGGTAGCCGCCGTGCTGTGGGGGATCGTGCGCCTGGTGCGGCGGCGCAAGCCCACGCCTGGTGCGGGAGAATCGGCACCGGAGCCGGTGAGCAGCGCCTCGGATGGCGCGGAGACCAGCGCAGGAGGCAGGAGTGCCGACGGTGGTAAGGGCGACGATCAAGCCGAACAGCCGTAAGGGACCGCTGGTGGAGACCCTCGACGACGGGAGCCTGCAGCTGTACGTGCGGGCTCCCGCCGTCGAAGGCAAGGCCAACAAGGCCGCCATCGAGTTGCTCGCAGGCCACTACGGAGTCCCCAAGTCCGCCGTCCGGCTGACGGCGGGCGCGACCTCCCGCTTCAAACGATTCGAAATCGACGTGCCTTGATGTCGCCGCCGCAGCTCAAATGCCGCCGGGGAAGCCGAGTTGGCGCCATGCTTCGTAGACGGTCACCGCGGCCGCGTTGGAAAGGTTCATGGAGCGGCGGCCGGGCAGCATCGGGATGCGCAGCCGGTCGGTGATGCGCGGATCGGCCAGCACCTCCGCGGGCAGGCCGGTGGGTTCGGTGCCGAACAGCAGCACGTCGTTCTCGCGATAGGCCACGTCCGTGAACCGAGTGGTGCCCTGGGTGGTGAACGCGAAAACTCGCTCCGGGCGCAGTACCTCCCATGCCGCCGCCAGATTCGGGTGCACCGTCACCGACGCCAGATCGTGGTAGTCCAACCCGGCCCTGCGCAACTTCGGCTCCGACAGATCGAATCCCAACGGCTCGATCAGATGCAGATGACACCCGGTCCCCGCGACCAACCGGATCGCGTTGCCGGTATTCGGCGGAATGCACGGCTCATGGAACATCAGATGGAACACGACGCATCAGTCAACCAGGTCACCGGAGCCGTCCGCCCGCACCCCACACGAGTGGCACACCGCCGCGGGGAGTACTCGCGATTCGCCGCAGCCATGCGCCACTCGTCGACCACCGGACCGGTCTGCAAGAATCGGGAAGGTGACCGATGCCGATACGCCTATCGCCCGGGCCGGACGCCGCGGTTCGGGAGCGGAGTTCTTGCGTTCTCATCTGCCGATGGTCGTCGTGACGCTGGTCATCGTGGTGGCGGTGGTGTTCGTGGCGTCCGATCGTTGGCGGCGCGGGACGTTCTTCTTCGGCGGTGCGACGCTGCTGGCGGCGGCATTCCGGCTGTGCCTGCCGACTACCCGGGTGGGGCTGCTGGCGGTGCGCAGCAAGCCGTTCGACGTCGGCGCGCTGACGCTGCTGGGGTCGAGCATCCTGTTCCTCGCGGCCACGATCAACACGCTCGGCGTCGGCTGAGGGCGGGCGACCCAGCGATGGCAGGGTCGCCCTTGTGCTCAGCGGGCAGCGGCGAATCGCTCGGCGAAGACCGTCCGCTCGCGCGGACGACGCCCCGGGTGCGGAGGGGCGGCGTCGCTGTAGCCGATGGTGACCAGTACCGCGATGGCGAGATCTGCCCGGTCGCCGATACCGATGGCTTGCTTCACCGACTCCGCGTCCCAGCCGTTCATCGGCGCCGAGGCCAAGCCGAGCCCGGTCGCCGCGAGCATCGCGTAGGTGGCCGCGATCATCGCGTTCTTGACGGCGTTCTCCCGCAGCAGTCCGCGCTGTTCCAGCGCCAAATATTCGGCGCGTGTGTCGAACATGGCGGTGAACTCGGCGTTCCACGCGCCGTTGCGACCGGCTAGTTCGGCGATGTCGGCGTTGCGGTCTCGCCAGGCGGCGGCGTCGGCGACGAAGACCAGCACCACCGGCGCCTCCCTCGGCTGCGGCTGGCCGAACGCCGCCTCCGACAGCGCGGCGCGGCCGGATTCGCTGGTCACCACCACGATCGACCGGTCCTGCATATTCCATGCGCTCGGCGCTTGCATCGTCAGCTCGAGCAACTCTTCGATCAGTTCGGGCGCCACCGGGTCGGGGCGATAGTGCCGCACCGTGCGACGTCCACGGATCGCATCGGCTACCGAAAGTGTCTTTGTCTCCATATTTCTAACTATCGGAGAGTCACACTCCAATGGGAAGAAGGCACTATTTGGTGCGCTACACTCTAATAGGTGCCCACTTATATAGAAGGTTCCGGCCTACCCGCCGACGTGTACTCCGCGAAGTGCCCCACGCGGGAGATCCTCGACCACATCGCGGGGAAATGGACGGTCCTGATCATCGACGCGCTCGCCGACGGCACCATGCGCTACACCGATCTGCGCCACCGTATCGATGGTATCTCCCAGAAGATGCTGACGCAGACGTTGCGGCAACTGGAGAGCGACGGTTTCGTCACGCGCACAGTGCATCCCACGATCCCGCCACGAGTCGACTACACGCTGACAGAGCTGGGGCACAGTCTGCGCACGCCGATAGCGGCGCTGCGGGAGTGGATCGAAACCAACATCAACCGCATCGAAGCGGCGCGGCGAGCCGCAGCGCTCTGAGAGTGGACGGCATCACGGCGCGAGGTACCGATCAGTGCGGGCGCGAGGGGAAGTGGACCCTTGTCAGCGTTCGGGGCGCACACCGGCGCGGGCCAGGCGCATGGTCTCGGTCAGCAGTTTGGACACCGCCGCCGCCTCGGTGAGGAATCCGTCGTGCCCGTCGCGGGAGTGCACGATCTCCAGTCCGTCGCATCCGGGCAGCAGATCGGCGAGTTCCTGCTGGGTCCGCAGCGGATAGAGCCGGTCGGAGTCGACGCCGCCGACCACGCACGGCACCGGCGTCGCCGAGAGCGCCGCCTCGATGCCGCCCCGGCCGCGGCCGACGTCGTGGCGGTTCATCGCCTCGGTCAGCAGCACATAGGTGGCGGGATCGAAACGCTTGCAGAGCTTTTCGGCCTGATGGTCCAGGTAGCTCTGCACCGCGTAGCGTCCGCCGTTCCACGGGTCCTCGTCGCCCTGCGGCTTGTTCTCGAACCGGTGATCCAGCTCGAACTCGGTGCGGTAGGTCAGGTGCGCGATCCGCCGGGCCAGCGCCATCCCCGTCGTCGGGGCGCGGCCGGTGCCGTGATAGTCGCCGCCCTGCCAGTCCGGATCGGACGTGATCGCCGCGATCTGGGTGGTCTGGGTGCCGATCTGATCGGCGGTGGCGCGGGCTCCGACCGCGAGCACCAGCGCCGCGGCGACCCGATCCGGTGCGCCGACCATCCACTCGAGCACCCGCATACCGCCCATCGACCCGCCGACCACGGCCGCGAGCCGCTCGACACCGAGCAGGTCGAGCAGAGCGGCTTCGGCGGTCACCTGATCGCGGATGGAGATCTCGGGAAAACGCGAGCCCCACGGCTTTCCGTCCGGAGCGGCAGTGGACGGCCCGGTGCTGCCCTTGCAGCCGCCGAGCACGTTCGTCGCGAGCACACACCATTCGTCGGTGTCCAGCGGCGCGCCGGGACCGACCATGCCGTCCCACCAGCCGGGCATCGGGTGCACGCCGTCGGGCTTGCCGACGACGTGCGAGTCGCCGGTCAGCGCGTGTTCGACCAGCACGATGTTGTCCATGCCGGGGGAGAGCTCACCCCAGCGTTGTACCGCGAGGTGGACGTCCGGGATGACCGCGCCGTTCTCCAGCCGCACGTCCCCGATGGCGATGGTGCCGAGCTGTCCATCCGGGGGCGGCAGGGCGATGCCGGAGGTCCGCGCGATCGGTTCGGTGTTCACGGTCATGTCGCCGCCCCCGCGAAACCGGCGGGCGGAGGATCCGGGAGGAAGCGCACGACCCCGAACTCGGCACCACGGCTGTGCGGGGCCGACTGCGCCGGGCCTCGCTCGGCCCCGGGCGCGGTGAATTCACTCATGGTTTGCTCCCAAGCAGGTGTTCGCCGGTACAGCAGGGGTTAGCGGTGTGTGGGTAACGAACAACAACACATGCCGGCGACCTCCTGTTACGCGCTTGCTCCCGGCTCTCGGGAGCCAGGTCATCACCCGGAGCACCCCACCGCGGCTGGAGGGTTGCCGACCAGCGAGCCGGGGCTTGACGCTGGTACTCATGACCTGCCCGGCATCATAACCGGCGGGCGGTCAGCGCCCGAAATCCTCCGTCGAACTCACTGGTCCGCAGCGGTCGGTGCCCCGCAGCAGGTGCGCACGAACTCGTCGTAGGCCTCGGTGAACGCCGCCCGCCCCGCCCTGGCCGCGACCGCCAGGTCGTCGTCGAGGAACACATCGTCGGAGCACTCCATGCCGATGTGGCCGATCAGTTGCCAGGTGCCGACGATCAGCCGCACCGGGCGCGCGTCCGGCGTGGTGCCGAGGCGCTCGGCGACCACGGCGGCGATCGCGTGGTTCTTGTCGTCGGCGTGCTCCATGCTGCGCGCGCTGACCGACGGGCTGCTGCGCAGAATCCGCTGCATCTTCTGGAACTGCCGGAACGACAGCGGATCCGCCTCGCCCGCCGCGGCGGCTTCATCGACCACGTGCAGGAAGGCCTGGCGCAGCGCCCCGAGTTCGTTGCCCGTGCGGGGCAACTCGCGCAGCGTCTCGGCGATGGTCTGCCCGAAATCCTGCACGGGCCCCAGGACAATGTCTTCTTTGCTGTCGAAATAGCGGTTGATCGTGCGCGGCGAGACGTCCGCGGCGTTGGCGATCTGCTCGATCGTGGTCGCGTCGAAGCCCTGTGTGTCGCACAGATCCAGGGCCGCGGCGATGATCCGCAGCCTGGTCTGTTGCTTCTTGCGTTCGCGCAGGCCCTGGGTCGCCGGGCCGCCGGCGGCGCGGTCGGCCGCTGCGCCCGCGCCCGTCGGCGCCGATAACTCGAGCATGCCCCCATGTTAACGCAACCTGCCGTTTTCCTGTCCGTAACGGTCAAATGTCGTAACACGACATTTTGCGCTTGACGACAAATGTCGCTAGATGACAGGATTGCTCCGGACATCGAGGACGAGGAGAAGACCGTGACCGAGACCGCGACAGCGGTGCACGCGCCGCAGCGGGCGAGCGGTTCAGCGCGTTGGCTCGCGCTGGGAGTGATCGCGTTAGCCCAGCTCATGGTGGTGCTGGACGCCACCATCGTGACGATCTCGCTGCCGTTCGCGCAGCGGGATCTCGACATCAGCGACGGCAACCGGCAATGGATGCTCACCGCCTACACGCTGATCTTCGGTGGCCTGCTGCTGCTCGGCGGCAGGCTGGCCGACTACCTCGGCAGACGCCGGATCTTCATCGTCGGCCTGATCGGCTTCGCGAGTGCGTCGGCGCTGGCCGGTCTCGCGCAGACCGGCGCGGAACTGTTCGCCGGACGCGCGTTGCAGGGCGCGTTCGCCGCACTGCTGGCTCCGGCCGCGCTCTCGCTGCTGTCGGTGACCTTCACCGAGCCCGGCGAGCGGGCCACCGCGTTCGGTGTGTTCGCGGGCATCTCCGCGGGTGGTGCGGCGCTGGGGCTGATCGCCGGTGGCGCGCTCACCGAATACGCCTCCTGGCGCTGGTGCCTGCTGGTCAACACGCCGATCGCGCTGATCGCGCTGCTCGGCGCGCTGGCCTGGGTGGCGAAGGACGTGCCCGCGCCGCGCAGCGGGGGATACGACGTGCCAGGAGCCGTCACCGTGACGCTCGGTCTGATCTCCATCGTGTACGGCTTCAGTCGTGCCGCCGACGACGGCTGGCTGGCGGGCAGCACGCTGGCGCTGCTGGTCGCCGGGCTGGCCTTGCTCGTCGCCTTCGTCGCGATCGAACGGCGCTCGGCGAACCCGCTGCTGCCGTTGCACATCCCGGGTGAGATCAACCGGGGCGGCGCGTTCCTCGCCGCGCTGCTCATCCCGATCGCGATGTTCGCGATGTTCCTGTTCCTGAGCTTCTACTTCCAGATCACGCTGGGCTACTCCGCCCTGAAGGCGGGCTTCGCGTTCCTGCCCTTCCCGGCGGGCATCGCGATCTCGGCGGGTGTCACCAGCGCTCTGCTGCCGAAGCTCGGCCCGCGTCCGCTGATGCTGGCCGGGGCCGTGCTGGGCGTCGTCGGCCTGGTGCTGCTGGCTCAACTGAGCTTCGGTGACAGCTTCCTCGCCGGTGTGCTGCCCGCTCAGGTGCTCATCGCGCTCGGTATGGGTCCGCTGTTCGTCGGCATGCAGACGGTCGCGCTGCATCAGGTGGAGGAAGAGGACTCCGGCGTCGCTTCCGCGCTGCTGAACGCGGCGCAGCAGGTCGGCGGGGCGGTCGGCACGGCGCTGCTGACCACCATCTCGGTGCAGGTCGCCAAGACCTTCGCGCATGACAACCCTGGCATCGACAACTTGGCCGCGCGGGCCGCGATCCACAGTTACGACGTGGCCTTCTACGTCGGCGCCGGGTTCTTCTTGGCGGCCGTCCCGATCATCGCGCTGATGATCCGGGACCGGCCGGAGAACCTGATCGAAGGTTCCGAGGACGGGGCACGGCTTCCGGTCGCGGTCTGATCCACCGGAACGAGGTCCGTGCGGCGTGCTGACGCCGCGCGGGCCTCGTCGTGTGCCAGGCGGTTGCTGTGCTGGAACGGAAGGCGGATCATGGCGGCGACGGCGGTTGCGCGGGTGCCCGCCGAGGCGCTGGAAGGCATTGCCTACCAATCGGTAGCAAAGGTGGTCCAGCTCACTCCGGGGGCTGCCCGTGCGGTGAGGACTTCGGCAGCAGTACGCTTGTCTTGTTTGCACCACATGTCCCGCCGACAACGCGGGACATATACGTTGTCTGTTGGAACAGCTGGGGTCCGCTCACAAGCGTGTTCGCCTGGCCGTGCAATGAGGGCACCATCCTAGGAGGACACGAAGATCCATGTCCAAGATCAAGGTTGAAGGCACCGTCGTAGAACTCGACGGCGACGAGATGACCCGGATCATCTGGCAGTTCATCAAGGACAAGCTGATCCACCCCTATCTCGACGTGAACCTCGAGTACTACGACCTCGGCATCGAATACCGCGACAAGACCGATGATCAGGTCACCGTCGACGCCGCCGAAGCCATCAAGAAGCACGGCGTCGGTGTGAAATGCGCCACTATCACCCCGGACGAGGCGCGAGTCAAGGAATTCGGCCTCAAGAAGATGTGGCGGTCGCCCAACGGCACCATCCGCAACATCCTGGGTGGCACCATCTTCCGGGCCCCGATCATCATCTCGAACGTTCCGCGGCTGGTGCCGGGCTGGACCAAGCCGATCATCATCGGCCGTCACGCCTTCGGTGATCAGTACCGCGCCACCGACTTCAAGGTGTTCCAGGGCGGTACCGTCACCGTGACCTTCACCCCGGACGACGGCAGCGAGCCGATCGTGCACGAGGTCGTGAAGATGCCCGAGGAGGGCGGTGTCGTCCTGGGCATGTACAACTTCCGCAAGTCCATCGAGGACTTCGCGCGGGCGTCGTTCAACTACGGCCTGCAGCAGAACTACCCGGTGTACATGTCGACGAAGAACACCATCCTCAAGGCCTACGACGGCATGTTCAAGGACACGTTCCAGGACATCTTCGACGCCGAGTTCAAGAGCCAGTTCGACGCCGCGGGCCTGACCTATGAGCACCGGCTGATCGACGACATGGTCGCCTCCTCGATGAAGTGGGAGGGCGGCTACGTCTGGGCGTGCAAGAACTACGACGGCGACGTGCAGTCCGACACGGTGGCGCAGGGCTTCGGCTCGCTCGGCCTGATGACCTCGGTGCTGCTGACCCCGGACGGCCGCACCTGTGAGGCCGAGGCCGCCCACGGCACCGTCACCCGGCACTACCGCCAGCACCAGCAGGGCAAGCCGACCTCAACCAACCCGATCGCGTCCATCTTCGCCTGGACCCGCGGGCTCGAGCATCGCGGCAAGCTGGACAACACCCCCGAGGTCATCGGCTTCGCGCAGACCTTGGAGGACGTCGTCATCAAGACCGTCGAGGGCGGCCAGATGACCAAGGATCTCGCGCTGCTCGTCGGCGGTGACCAGGGCTATCTGAGCACCGAGGAGTTCCTCGGCGCGCTGGACGCCAACCTGGCTCGCGCGCTGCGCTGATCCCGGGGCCGAGCCGCGTCGCTCGGCCGACTCCGGCGCTGGGTGGTCACCCAGCGCCGGGCTGAACATCGGGCACCCGCCCCACCTCCGGTGGAACGGGTGCCCGGACTGTTTCGCGACCGATTCGCTGGGGGCGTCGGCCCGTCGCGCATGCCTCGCGATGTCGCCGCTTGTCAGCTCGCGCCGACTCCGGCGGGATCGAGCAGGCCCGCGAAAGCGCGGGTGAAATCGGCCGCCCCGTTGCCGCGTTCGACCTCCGTTTCGAACAGTCGCAGCAGGGGATCGAGCAGATCGGTCGCCACGCCTTGCTTGCGGCTGGCCGTGCGGATGTTGCGTGCTCGGCCTGCGCGGCGAGGGAGCCGCTGTACAGCAGTATCGGCGGATGCGCATCGCCGGGGCGCGGCGATCTTCCGGCGCGGGCATGGCCCGAGCCGATAGCTGGCACCGCGACGATGCTCGAAGGTGGCGGGCCGACTACGGTCGCCCGTCCGTATTGGGCGAATTCTCCTGTTCACCTGCGTAGTTCGTCGGCGGCACGTGGGCGAACTCACGTTCGCTGGGGAAGCGATCGCAGGCCGAGGCCGGTTACATGAACACGTGACCAGCGCCCTGACCACCAGCACCTCCGCGCCGCCCGGACGAACCGATTGGCACGTGCCCGCGATGCTCGCCCTGGCCCTCGGCGGATTCGGGATCGGGACCACCGAATTCGTCACCATGGGTTTGCTGCCGGACATCGCCTCGGCGATGCGGGTCTCCGAGCCGACCGCGGGGCACGCGGTATCGGCCTACGCGCTCGGTGTGGTGATCGGCGCGCCACTGATCGCGGCGCTGTGCGCGCGGATGCCGCGCAAGCGCCTGCTCGTCGCGCTCATGGTGGCGTTCACCCTGGGAAATGCGGCGACCGTCCTGGCGCCCTCGTTCGAGACGCTGGTTCTCGCGCGATTCGTCTCAGGTTTGCCGCACGGTGCCTACTTCGGTGTCGCCTCGTTGGCCGCCGCCACTCTCGCCCCGGTAGGGCAGCGGGCGAAGGCGGTTGCCGCGGTTATGCTGGGATTGAGCGCCGCCAATGTTGTCGGCGTTCCCGCCGCTACTTGGCTCGGCCAGCATCTCGGCTGGCGCGATGCGTTCGTGGTCGTCGCGCTCATCGGAGTGACCACCGTGGCGGCGCTGCTGCGCTTCGTGCCGGAACTCACCGGCATCACGGTGACCAACCCGATGACCGAACTCGGCGCGCTGCGTCGCCCGCAGGTACTGCTGACGCTGCTGGTCGGCGCCGTCGGGTTCGGCGGCATGTTCGCCGTCTACACCTACATCGCGACAACACTCATCGACGTGGCGGGTCTGCGGGCCGGCGCGGTTCCCTTGGTGTTGATGCTGTTCGGCGTGGGCATGGTGATCGGGAACATCGTCGGCGGCGTGCTCGCCGATCGCGGCGTGGACCGCGCCATCCTGGTGTCGATGGTCGCGATGACCGTCATCCTCGGTGGCTTCGTCGCCGCCGCGCACAACCCGTACACCGCGGCCTTCGGCGCGTTGCTGGTCGGCGCGTCCGGAGCTGCCTTGGCGCCGGCACTGCAAACCCGTCTGATGGACTTCGCGGCCGACGCCCAGACCCTCGCCGCCGCCCTCAACCACGCCGCCTTGAACATCGCCAACGCCGCGGGCGCCTGGCTCGGCGGCCTGGTCATCGCCGCGGGTCTCGGTTACACCGCTCCGGCCGTGGCCGGGGCGGCCCTCGCGGCGATCGGCGTCGCGTTGTTCACAGTGACCGCTTGGACCGCGCGGAGATCACGCCCGCAGCGGGCGACGCGGTAGCGATGTCGAAGCGGGCCCCGAGGTTGTCGGCGGCTTGTCGGGATTGGGACTCGCCGGGTCGGGTGCGGACTGTCCGGCGGGGCGGGCGGCCAGGGCGCGGCCCGCGATGTCGTGCAGGTGCGCCGAGGCGCGTCGCCACCGGCGGCGGGCGCGCTCGTCGTCCGGGTCGATGAAATTCGAGATCAGGATTCCGCGCAGCGCGTCCATGGCCGTGTAGATGAAGTCGCGCGCTTCCTTGCGGCGCACGTCGTCCGGCACGAAGCGGGCGACCGCCAGCAAGACGGCGTTGTTGACGAACGGCTCGACCTTCTCCATCGCCGCGGCCAGCACCGGATCGGTCCGCCCCGCCACCCACAGTTCGACGGTCGCGATGAACAGCGGACCCTGGTGCAGGTCCCACAGGAACTCCAGCGCCGCGGCCACCGGATCGTCGCCGGTTTCGACCCGCGACATCTCCCGCATGGCGGTCTCGGCGCGCAGTTGCGCCAGGTGGCTGATCGCGGCCACCACCAGATCGGTCTTCGAGCCGAAGTGATGGACCTGCGCCCCACGGGTCACCCCGGCGCGCTCGGCCACCCGCGGCGTCGTGGTGCCCGAGTATCCGTACTCGACCAGGCAGTCCACCGTCGCGTCCAGCAGCCGGGTGCGCATCTCGGTGCTGCGCTGTTCCTGCGTCCGGCGCTGCTGCTTCACGACTACGCTCCTGGCCACCGCCCGATCCTACACTTACATACAGTGCTGTATGTTCCGCCGTTTCGGCGGGGAAATGGGCGATATCGAGGCTGCCGGGGCGGACGGCATCCGACTGCGGCTGAGCGCGCCTTCGGAGGCGGTGCTGATGAAAACATGCATGTCTCACTGTATGTAGCAAGTGAAATGCAATCGGCTGGTTACCGGGGTCGTGGTCGCGCTTCCGCGCGGACCTCTTGCTCACTTACATACAACCTTGTATGTTTGTTTTCGCTCGTTCGGCCGCTCGCGGCGTACGCACAATCTGAGGAGTTCGATGGCGAACAAGGTCTACGTCGTCGGTGTCGGCATGACGAAGTTCGAGAAGCCGGGCCGCCGCCTGGTCGAGGAAGCCGACGGCACTACTCGCGCCTGGGACTACCCGGACATGGCCAGGGAATCGGGCACCAAGGCGCTCGCGGACGCGGGCATCAGCTACGACCTGGTGGAACAGGCCTACGTCGGCTATGTGTACGGCGAATCCACCTCGGGTCAGCGTGCCGTCTACGAACTCGGCATGACCGGCATCCCGGTGGTCAACGTGAACAACAACTGCTCCACCGGTTCGACGGCGCTGTATCTCGCGGCCCAGGCGATCCGGGGCGGCCTGGCCGAATGCACGCTGGCGCTGGGCTTCGAGAAGATGCAACCCGGTTCGCTGGGGTCCACCTGGGACGATCGCGAGCAGCCGATGGCCAAGCACATCATGGCGCTGGCCGAGATCTCCGAGGTGCTGTTCCCCGTGGCGCCGTGGATGTTCGGCGCGGCCGGGCGCGAGCACATGAAGCAGTACGGCACCACCGCCGAGCACTTCGCCAAGATCGGCCACAAGAACCACAAGCACTCGGTGAACAACCCGTATTCGCAGTTCCAGGACGAATACACCCTCGAAGACATCCTCGCCTCGCGGATGATCTACGACCCGCTGACCAAACTGCAGTGCTCGCCGACTTCCGACGGGTCCGGCGCGGTGATCCTCGCGAGCGAGGACTTCGTCGACGCCCACGATCTCGCCGGGCAGGCGGTGGAGATCGTCGGCCAGGCGATGACCACCGACTTCGCCTCGACCTTCGACGACACCGCGAAGAACCTGATCGGCTACGACATGAACGTGCAGGCCGCGAGGAAGGTCTATCGGCAGTCCGGGCTGGGCCCGGAGGACTTCCAGGTCATCGAGCTGCACGACTGCTTCTCGGCCAACGAACTGCTGCTCTACGAGGCGCTCGGCCTGTGCGGCGCGGGCGAGGCGGGGCAGCTGATCGACGACGGCAAGACCACCTACGGAGGCAAATGGGTGGTCAATCCCTCCGGCGGGTTGATCTCGAAAGGGCATCCGCTCGGCGCGACCGGTCTCGCGCAGTGCTCCGAGTTGACCTGGCAGCTGCGCGGAGCGGCGGACAAGCGGCAGGTGGACGGCGTCACCGCCGCTCTGCAACACAACATCGGCCTCGGCGGCGCGGCCGTCGTCACCGCCTACCGGCGCGCCGACCGCTGAACGCCGACCAACTCGACGAGGAGTGCGACACATGGGACATATCGAAGCCACCAAGGACGTCAACGCCGCCCCCGAAGCCCTGTGGGCGGTCGTCTCCGACCCGCAGACCTGGGACAAGTGGTTCACCATCCACGAACGCTTCATGGAGGAGCCGCCCGCCGTGCTCAGCGCGGGCGCCAAGCTGGTCGCCAAGATCGTGATGCTCGGCATGGCGAACAAACTGGAATGGACCATCGTCTCGGTGGACGCGCCGAACAAGCTGACACTCGGCGGCACCGGCATGGCCGGCGTGCGGACCGAGTTCACCTTCGACATCCGGCCCAACGGCGAGGGCAGCACCATCCTCGTGTCGGGTGACTTCGAGGGCGCGTTGATCAAGGGCGCGCTCGGCAAAGCGGTGGAGAAGGACGGCATCAAACAGCTCGACCGTTCGCTCGACCAACTCGACACGTTGGCCTCGGCGGCATGAGC
>NZ_JBEXME010000024.1:31438-112694 GCF_040610355.1 Nocardia sp. NPDC004168
GAGCGGTCAGGCCCGGAGGCGGCAGCGGAGCGTGACCACGCAGGGCCCCGCTCGTGCCGGAAAGGAAACAGCATGAGCGGTCAGGCCCGGAGGCGGCAGCGGAGCGTGACCACGCAGGGCCCCGCTCGTGCCGGAAAGGAAACAGCATGAGCGGTCAGGCCCGGAGGCGGCGGCGGAGCGTGACCACGCAGGGCCCCGCTCGTGCCGGAAAGGAAACAGCATGAGCGGTCAGGCCCGGAGGCGGCAGCGGAGCGTGACCACGCATGGCCACGCTCGTGCCGGAAAGGATGCGGCATGAGCGCCGAAACGAGCGCCCGCACAGTCGAGTTCGACGACAGCGGCTTGGAGACGTGGTCCGACGAGGACCGGTTCGCGGTCACCGCCGAGCGGGTCGCGGAGTACGCCGCCGCGACGAACGATCCGATCGCCGCGCACCTGGCCGGTACGGTGGCCGGACCGGTCTTCGCCATCGTCCCGGTCTTCGAGGCCATGATGATGCCCGTCATCGACGTCGCGCCGATGGACATCTTCGGCCGGGTCGTGCACGGGGAGCAGGACTTCCACTTCCACCGCGCGATCCGCCCCGGCGACCGGCTGGTGTCGCGCGCCAAGGCGATCGGCTATACCAGCCGCCCCAACGGCACGACCATCACCATTCGCATCGAATGCCGTACCGAGGCGGGAGAACCGGTCAACGACCAATACCTCACCGCTTTCTTCCGCAACATCGATGCGGGCAAGACGGTTGGCGCGGCCGCTCCGGCGCACAAGTTCGACGAACGGCTGCGCGAGCAGGACCCGGTCGCCGTCGTCGCGCAGCACGTGGACCACGACCAGACCTTCCGCTACGCACCGGCGTCCGGCGATCCCGTGCCGCTGCACCTGGACGAGCAGGTCGCCAAGGACGCCGGACTGCCCGGCATCATCGCGCACGGGCTGTGCACCATGGCGTTCGCGTCGTGGGCGGTGCTGACCGAGGTCGCGGAGTCGGATGTGCACCGGCTCCGGCGCTTCGCGGTGCGCTTCGCCAAGCTGGTCTTTCCCTGCGACGATCTGGAGACCCGCATCTGGAAGGCGGGCTCCGCCGACGGCGTCACCCGCTACGCCTTCGAGACCGTGCGCGGCGACGATGTCGTGCTCAGCGACGGACTGGCCGAGATCGCCGACTGACATCCATCGCGCGGCGGCACGGTGTCCGCCGCGCCCTTTCCCCTTCGCCGGATTCGGCACGACTACAGGAGATAGACAACACATGGGCGTACTGGCCGGGCGGGTCGCCGTCATCACCGGCGCGGGTCGCGGCATCGGCCGCGAGCACGCGTTGCTGTTCGCGAAGGAGGGCGCCGCCGTGGTCGTCAACGATCTCGGCGGCAGCAACGCGGGCGAGGGGACCGATGCCGGTCCCGCCCAGGAGGTGGTGCGCGAGATCGTCGCCGCGGGCGGGAAGGCGGTGGCCAACACCGACGACGTCGCCACCTGGGACGGTGCGCAGAAACTGGTCGAGCAAGCGGTCAGCGAGTTCGGCGGCCTGGACGTCGTCGTCAACAACGCGGGCATCCTGCGTGACGCGTTTATCGCGGGCATGGACGAGTCGCAATGGGACGCGGTGATCGCCGTGCACCTCAAAGGCCACGCCGCGGTGCTGCACCATGCCGCCGCATATTGGAAGCAGCAGTCCAAGGCGGGCAATCAGCCGAACGCGGCCGTGATCAACACGGCATCGGCGTCGGGCACCACCTTGCCCAACCCGGGACAGGCCAATTACGGCGCGGCCAAGGCCGGGATCGCCGCGCTGACCCTGGTGGCCGCCGACGAACTAGCGCGCTACGGCGTGCGGGTCAACGCGATCGCGCCGATCGCGCGCACCCGGCTCACCCTGGCCACACCCGGCATGGGCGAGATGCTGGCGGCCGAAGCGGAGGAGTCCGACGGCGGGTTCGACGCCTTCGCCCCGGCCAATATCGCGCCGCTGGTCGCCTACCTGGCCGCCGAAGACTGCCCGATCACCGGCAAGGTGTTCGCGGTGCAGGGCGGCGCGATCTCCGAGCTGGCCGGTTGGCACGATGTGAAGACCATCGAGACCGAGGGGCCCTGGCTGATCGACGACATCGCCGCCCGGCTGCCCTGACCTCGGGGAATGTGAGGAGAACGACGATGTTCGAATGGTCCGAGACCGATGTCATGATCCGCGATGCCGTCCGGGCGTTCATCGACAAGGAGATCCGCCCGAATCTGGACGCGCTCGACAGCGGTGCACTGCCGCCGTACCCCGTGATCCGGAAGTTGTTCCGCGAGTTCGGGATCGATGTGATGGGCGGCGAGGCCGTGCAGAAGATGCTGGCCAGGCAGGCGGCGCGGGAGAGCGCTCCCGCCGAAGCGGAACGGAAGCCGAAGTCATCCGGCTCGAGCCCGTTCGCCGGGCAGGAATCGCTGATGGCGGTGCTCATCGGCGAGCTGTCCGGAGTGTGCATGGGTCTGGTCTCGGCGATGGGCGTGAGCATCGGTCTCGGCGCGACCACGATCATGTCGCGGGGCACGCTGGCGCAGAAGCAGCGCTGGCTGGAGGACATCGTCACCATGCGGAAGGTCGCGTCCTGGGCGATCACCGAACCGGACTCCGGTTCCGACGCGTTCGGCGGCATGAAGACCTACGTCAAGCGCGACGGCGAGGATTACCTGCTCAACGGCCAGAAGACGTTCATCACCAACGGCCCCTTCGCCGACGTGATGATCGTCTACGCGAAGCTCGACGACGGCGCGGGCGGCGACAAGCGCGACCGCAAGGTGCTCGCCTTCGTGCTGGACCAGGGCATGCCCGGCCTCACCCAGGGCAAGCCGTTCAAGAAGATGGGCCTGCACTCCTCACCGACCGGCGAGCTGTTCTTCGACAACGTGCGCCTCGGCCGGGACCGCCTGCTCGGCGAAACCGAAGAACACAAGGGCGGCGACGGCAGGGACAGCGCCAGGTCCAGCTTCACCGCCGAGCGCGTCGGCGTGGCCTTCATGGCGCTGGGCATCATCAACGAGTGTCATCGGCTGTGCGTGGAGTACGCCAAGAACCGCAAGCTCTGGGGCCAGGAGATCGGACGGTTCCAGCTGGTCCAGCTGAAACTGGCGAAGATGGAGATCGCGCGGATCAACGTGCAGAACATGGTGTTCAACACGCTGGAGCGGGGACGGGCGGGCAAACCCCCGACCCTGGCCGAGGCCTCCGCGATGAAGCTGTACGCCTCCGAGGCCGCCACCGAGGTGGCCATGGAAGCGGTGCAGCTGTTCGGCGGCAACGGCTACATGACCGAGTACCGCGTGGAGCAACTCGCCCGCGACGCCAAGTCACTGATGATCTACGCGGGCAGCAACGAGATCCAGGTGACCCACATCGCGAAAGGGTTGCTCGCGCAGTAGTTTCCGAATCGGCTGGCTCGCCGTACGCACTGCGCGGTGAGCTACGGCCGCGCGCAACCGAATCGGCCCGACCACCGGTCGTGGGCGGGGAGACCGAGCCCAGCCGGTTGACGATCCGGCTCGTGCCCGGTTTGTCCACTGCATCAGTGGCCGGCTGGCCATAGAGCGGTCATCATCACCCACCGTCGCCGCGTTCGGGCGTGTCGGAACGGGCACTCGGGAGGCCGCGTGCACTTGGTGCTGAACTCGAAAGCCGACGTGCTCAGCGCACCATAACTACGTCTTTCGAGCGAAGCGAGACCGAGCCTGTTCCGTTCGCGGCCCGGCTCGCGTCCGAGCGGCCGCCGCGTCCGCGACGAAGTCGCGGCCGAACTACACAGCCCGAAGCCGGGTGCGGCTGGCGTAGACGTGTTCGGCGATGAGGGTGGCGATGCGGTCGGGCGCTTCCAGCATCGGCACGTGGCCGACGCCGTTGACCAGGATGCGGTCGGCGGATTCGGGCAGTTCCTTCAGGTAGCGCCGTGCGTAGACGCGGTTGGGGATGACCCGGTCGTACTCCGACAGCAGCAGCCGGACGGGCGTACGCAGGGTGGACAGGTCGTCCTGTGCCGGCGCCCGCATCGCGCCGAGAATCATCGGCACCATCGCCGGGCAATGCAGCGCTGCGGCGAGCGCGGCCGCGGCGTCGCGCCGGGACACCGCGGAGGCCTGTTTGCTCAACGCGAGCAATGCGACCCGCTGGGCGAGTGGGTTGCCGATCACGAATCCGCCCATGCGCTTGCCGATCTCGACGAGCGGTATCAGGGAGAGGAATTTCAGGTTGACCCGCCATTGGGTCAGCGAGGGCGCGTGCCAGCCGCCCGCGGGCGCGATCAGCGTCAGGGTGCGGGCGCGTCCGCGGCGGGCGAGTTCGACGCCGACCAGTCCGCCGAGCGAGTTGCCCGCGATATGGCAAGTCCGCCAACCCAGTTCATCGAGCTGCTCGCAGATCCGGTCGGCCAGCGAACCCACGTCCACCGACGGGCCTCCGGTGGGCGCGCCGCCCCAGTGGCCCGCGAACGCGGGCGCGAACACCTCGCAGTGCGTCGACAGCCGCGCCGCCGTCTGCTCCCAGCAGTGCGGCGACATCATGAATCCGTGCAGCAACAGCAGGGGATCGCCGGATCCCACGTGCAATGCCTTGATCGGCTGGGGCTGTTTCGCCCGGGTGGATCCGCGCGCGGGGGCGGAGGAGGACTGGGAGGTGTCGGACGACATCGTCATCACCCCTTCCTGGACGGCAGTGTCCAAGGGACTTCATCTGACCAGCATTGTACGGTCGTGGTGTGCCGTATATCTCGACAGTGAACGTGAACGGTGTCCGCGCGGCCGCGGGCAAGGGGCTGCTCGCCTGGCTCGCGGCCACCGAGGCGGACATCGTCTGCGTGCAGGAGACTCGCGCCACCGACGAGCAGGTCCGGGCCGCGCTGGCGCCCGCGCTGGACGCGGGATGGCAGCTGTCGCACGCCGAACCGGAGTCCAAGGGCCGCGCCGGTGTCGGCATCCTGTCCCGGCGGGCGCCCAGCGCCGTGCGAGTCGGCTTCGGCAGCAGTGAGTTCGCGGCGGCGGGCCGCTATCTCGAGGCCGATTTCGACGATGTCACCGTGGCCAGCGTCTACGTGCACTCCGGTGACGCGGGCACGGTGCGTCAAGACGAGAAGTATCGCTTCATGGCCGAACTCGGCGCCTACCTCGCCGCGCGAACCGGTGATTTCGTGGTCGCCGGGGACTGGAACATCGCCCACACCGAGCGCGACCTGAAGAACTGGAAGGGCAATCTGAAGTCGGCCGGGTTCCTGCCGCAGGAGCGGGCGTGGATCGATGAGCTGCTGGCCGCGGGGTACGTCGACGTGGTGCGGCAGTTGCACCCGGCGGGCGACGGTCCCTACAGCTGGTGGTCCTACCGGGGCCGCGCGTTCGACAACGACAGCGGCTGGCGCATCGACTACCACCTCGCCCGAGGAGAGCTGGCCACCCGAGCCAAGGACGCGGTGGTCGAGCGCGCCGCTACCTATGATCAACGCTGGTCGGACCACGCGCCCGTCACGGTGCAGTACCGATGAACCGGGCGCGACCGATCAAGCGCGGTGTCGGCCTGCTGGTCGCGGTGGCCCTGGTGGTGCTCGCCGCGGTGCTCGCGCTGTACGACGGTGGCGCTACCACCACATCTACCCCGGCGAGTCGCGCGACCACCGTCGCGACGAGCGCGGCCACCCCGACCGCCGCCGCGCCGCGCGGTGCGGACAGCGCGTCGCCGGTCACTCAGGCGTCCGGTGTTCCGGAGCGCGCGTACGTCACGCTGCGGGAGATCGACGCCGGCCGGTGGCCGGGCTCGGCGAACGCCCCCGGCACCAAAGGGGGTGAGCGATGGCAGAACCGCGGCGGGGACTTGCCCGCCGCCGACGGCTCCGGTAAGCCGATCATCTATCAGGAATGGGACGTCAATCCCAAGCAGTCCGGCCGATCCCGCGACGCCGAACGCATCGTCACCGGTAGCGACGGTTCGGCCTGGTACACCGGCGATCACTACAAGACCTTCACGAGGATGCGCTGATGACAAAGACCGTCACGCTGTCGCAGTTCCTTGCCCGCTCCGACGCCGACGACGCGCCGCCCGGCGCCGCACTCACCCCGCCGCGTGTCACGTTCGGCACGCTCGCGGTGGACGCCGCCGACTTCAGCGGGGTGCGGGACAAAGCGCCTTCGGGCTACCTGGTGCGTGAACTGCGCGGCGCGAAGATGACCACCACCGCGCGCCTGTTCGACGAGTTCGCCGCCGCGTTCCAGTTTCCGTACTACTTCGGGGAGAACAAGGACGCGTTCGACGAGTGCCTGCGTGATCTGGACGATTTCCTCGGCGAAGGGGCCGGATACGTTGCCGTGGTGCGCGACTCGGCCGGATTGCTCGCCGACGAGCCCGTCGAGCGTGACTGGTTCGCCGAGGCCATGCGCGATTGCGCGGCCTACTGGTCGCGGCGGGACGTGCTCTTCCGGGTCGTCCTGCAAGGCGAAGCGCCCGATCTGGAGGACGTGTCCCTGCGGCTGTGACCAGGGCTGTTACCGCAGTTTGCCGGCCATGTCCTCGCCGAGCAGGACGAACACGTCGACTGTCTGCTCGATCAATTCGTCGCGCGTGAGATCCAGGTCGCCTTGGAGCCAGGCGGTCAGCGTCTGCACCAGCCCCCCGACCAGGTAGAGGGCCCGGAACTCGACCACCGCGGCCGGGCCGGAATCCGGAATCCGGTAGAAGTCCGTGCCCTCGGTGGCCACCATCCGCGCGAACGTTCGCACCGTCTCGGTGGTGCGGGCGCGCAGTTCCGGCGTCGCCATGCCCGCGATCAGGGCGGCTTTCGCCTTGCGTGGGTCATCGGTGAGCAGGTGCACGCCCGCGGTGATCGCGGCGTGCGCGGTCGCGCGCGTGTCCGGCGCGGCGGTGCGCACGGCCGCGAGGATGGCCGCCGCCAGTTCCGCGGCGATCCCGTCGATCAGGGCGGTGAGCACGGCGTCGCGGCTGTCGAAGTTCTCGTAGTAGTACCGCTCGTTGAGACCCGCCCGCGCGCACAACCCCGACACGGTCAGTTTCGCCAGCCCCTCCGTGCCGATGATCTCCAGCGCGGCCTCCAGCAACGCCGCACGCCGCTGCGCCCGGCGCTCCTCGGCGGAGATGCCCCCGTAAGTCCGCTGCGCCGTCACCCTTCGATTCTTACAGGTTCGCTGAACACCGTGGTTGTCGCCCGATCGACCCGCGTGCAACATTCTGGCATGGAGTATTGCCAGAAAGGTAGGTTCTGGTGGATGCTATTGCCAGATGTGCTCGATGAGGAGGCGGCGATGTCCGAGCCCGGCTATTTCAGTGACCACTCGATGGTCCGGCGGGTGATGAGCAAGCGGGCGGTGGGACTGACCTACGGCTTGCGCGCGCTGGTGATCGGGGCGGTGCACCCGCTGCTCTTTGTCGGCACGGCGGAGAACACCGAGCACCGCATGACCCCCTACACCCGGCTCGCGCTGACCGGCCGCCTGTTCGAGGCGGTGTTCCTCGGTAGCAGAGCCGAGGCCGACCGCGCGCTGGCGTTCACCAGGAAACGGCACGTCAAGGTGCGTGGGACGCTGCCGGAGGACGCCGGTGTGCAGCACCCGGCGGGGACGGGATACTCCGCGCTCGACCCGCACCTCATGTTCATGACCATGGCCTTCACGTTCGACTCGGCCGAGGTGATGTACGACCTGCTGGTGCGCACCATGACCGACGGTGAGCGCGAAGGGCTCTACCAGGACTACGTGCGCTGGGGCGAGCTGTTCGGCATGCCCGCGGACGCGGCGCCCGCCAGTTATCCGGAGTTCCGTGCCTTCTTCGACGGCTACCTCGCCTCCGGCGAACTGTTCCTCACCGACGAGGCGCGGCTGGTCGGCTCCTACCTGGCAGGACAGCGCGTCCCCTACTCGCAGGGTGTGCCGTTGCAGCAGGTCACCTCCGCGTTCTACCTGCTGGTACAGGGCAGCCTGCCGACACGCATCCGCCGGATGTACGGGATGCGCTGGGGTGTGGCGGAGGAGGTCGCCTACCAGGGACTGTCCCGAGCGGTCCGCACCGCGCACGTGTCGGTTCCGCTGGTGCCCCCGGTGCTGCGTGGCACGCTCGCCGGGCCGAGCGCGCCGGTCTACAAGATGCTGTCCAAGCGGGAACACGAACTGGTCAGCGGCGGACGGCCGAGCATGCCCGGGGTGGACCCGCGCAACTGGGTGCAGCGAAATTCGGCTTGAGCCGCATGCGAAAATCGGAGTATGTCGAGTCCTGCGCCCAGCCCGGCCGCCGAACGCAAACAGCGGGTTCTGTCCGGGATCCAGCCGACCAGCTCCTCGTTCCATCTAGGGAACTACCTTGGCGCGCTGCAGTACTGGGTGACCATGCAGGACGACTACGACGCGCTGTATTTCATCCCGAACATGCACGCGATCACGGTGCCGCAGGACCCCAAGGAACTGAAGCTCCGCACCAACGCCGCCGCCGCCCAGTTGCTCGCGCTGGGCATCGACCCCAAGAAGTCGACCCTGTTCGTGCAGAGCCAGGTACCCGAGCACGCGGAGCTGACCTGGGTGCTCAGCTGTCTCACCGGTTTCGGCGAGGCCAGCCGGATGACCCAGTTCAAGGACAAGTCGGTGAAGCAGGGCGCGGAGAACGCGACCGCAGGCCTGTTCACCTACCCGATACTGATGGCCGCGGACATCCTGCTCTATCGCGCCCATCAGGTGCCCGTCGGCGAGGACCAGCGTCAGCACTTGGAACTGACCCGTAACCTTGCGCAGCGCTTCAACTCTCGGTTCAAGAAGACGTTCGTGGTGCCGGAGGCGCACATCGTCAAGGGCACGGCGAAGATCTACGACCTGCAGGACCCGACCGCGAAGATGAGCAAGTCGGCCTCCACCGACGCGGGTCTGATCAACCTGCTCGACGACCCGAAGGTCACCGCGAAGAAGGTGAAATCCGCGGTCACCGACACCGAACGCGAGATCCGCTACGACCCGGAACTCAAGCCGGGCGTCAGCAACCTGTTGGTGATCCTCAGTTCGCTGACCGGTGCGCCGATCGTCACCTTGGAAAAGGATTTCGAGGGTAAGGGTTACGGCGAGCTGAAAGCCGACGTGGCCGACGCGCTGGTCGAATTTGTCACGCCGTTGCAGGCCAAGGTGCAAGAGTACATGTCGGATCAGGGTGAACTCGACCGCGTACTCGCGGCCGGCGCCGAGCGTGCGCGAGAGATCGCGGGCAACACCCTCGCGCAGGTCTACGACCGGGTGGGCTTGCTGAGTCGCTAGGCGGCCGCTCGCCTGGGCGGTTGTCGCGCGCCCGACCGGGTACCACCGGTGTGAGGTCTCTCGGTCGAAGGGGCGAATGGTGCAGGTGATCGACAATGTCAAAGCCGGGATCCAACGCCGGATCCAGGCGCAGCCGTGGCTGGACCATCTGGTTCGCGCGGCGGGGCGCTATCAGCGGCAGCGGGGCGACTACTACGCGGCGGGCATCACGTATTTCACTGTGCTGTCGTTGTTTCCGCTGCTCATGATCGCTTTCGCGGTCGCGGGCGTGATCTTGTCCAGCAATCCGGATCTGCTCGGGGAGTTGCAGGCCAAGATCGTCGAGAACATTCCCGGCTCGTTCGGCACCCAGCTGAACGATTTGATCGAGCAGGCGGTCGACTCCCGGCGCACGGTCGGCGCGCTGGGCCTGATCACCGGCGTCTACAGCGGCCTCGGCTGGATGGCCAATTTGCGCGCCGCGCTCACCGAGCAATGGGACCAGAAGTCTCCGGACGGCAACTGGCTGATGACCAAGCTCTCCGATCTGGGTGCGCTGGTGGGTCTCGGCCTCGCGTTCACGGTCTCGCTGGGGTTGTCGGCCTTGGCGTCGAGTTCGCTCGGCAGTCAACTGCTGGACAATCTGGGCCTCGGCGATTTGCCGGGCGCGGACCTGCTGTTGTCGCTGTTGTCGATCGCGCTCGGGTTCCTCGCCTCCTGGGCGGTGTTCGCCTGGGTCATCGCGCGGTTGCCCCGGGAACCGGTGACGCTGGCCAGTGCCGCCAAGGCGGCCGGTCTGGCCGCGCTGGTCTTCGAGGTGTTCAAGATCGTCGCCTCGATCTACCTGCAATCGGTGCTCAGCAGCCCGGCGGGCGCCACCTTCGGCTCGATCATCGGTCTGATGGTGTTCAGTTACGTCACCTACCGCATCGTCCTGTTCGCCACGGCCTGGGCCGCCACCGCCGCGGAGAACGAGCCGGAAGCCGAGATTCCCGCCCCCGGGCCGGCCGTGATCGCGCCGCGGGTCGGTGCGCGTGACGTCTCGATGGGGGTGGGCGCCGCCTTCTTCGGCGCGGGCGCGCTTGCCGCCCTGACTCTTTCCGGATTACGCAGGTCGGACCGGCGGTGATCGATTCAGCGTCGCCGGGTGGCCCGCCGTGCCCCTAGCACGAGCGCGGCGATCACGAGGACACCGCCGATGATCAGTACGGTGCGCGCGCCGGTGCGGCGATCTCCGGTGTGTGGCATGGCGGACGGGTCGCTGCCCGGCGACGAGGACATCGCCGGGTCGTTTCCCGATGTGGGCGGCGCGGCGAGGGTGGCTCCGCTCTGGTCGCGCTGGGGTACCACCGCGCCGGGCAGATTGCCGATCGAGGCGCCGCGGGGCAGCGCGAATCCGTAGTCGAGCAGGCGGGCCGCCTGCTCCCATGGGCGCACCGGCCGCACGTCGGCCTTGAGGAGAGTGACGGCGAGCCTGCGGCCGCCCCGCTGGGCGGCGGCGACGAAGGTCTGGCGCGCGTCATCGGTGAAGCCGGTCTTGCCGCCGAGGGCGCCGTCGTAGTTGTAGAGCAGCTGGTTGTCGTTGCCGATCGGGTAGCCGGGGCGGTCGGTGTCGCCCGGAACGGCGGGGTCGGCGGGGTAGCCGGGGAAGTCGACCTGCTCGGTATGGATCAGCTCGGCGAACAGCGGGACCGTCATGGCCTCGCGGAACAGCACGGCGAGGTCGTAGGCCGAGGTGCTCATGCCGGGGCCGTCCAGCCCGGACGGAGTGGCCGTGCGAGTATCCATGGCGCGCAACGACTTCGCCAGGTCGTTCATCTTCGCGACGGTCGCGGCGTCGCCGCCGAGCTGCGCCGCGATGGCATGCGCCGCGTCGTTGCCCGAAGCCATGATCAACGCCTGCATGAGCTGTCGGTTGGTGTAACGGCCGCCGGGGCCGATGCCGACCCGGGTGCCGTCGGCGTCGGCGTCGGCCTGCGTGCCGACGACCACCTTGTCCAGATTCAGCGTGCGCAGCGCCAGGGTGGCCAGCAGCACCTTGATCGTGCTCGCGGGCCGGTAGCGACCGTGCGGGTCCTTCGCGGCCAGCACCTCTCCGGTATCCAGATCCGCCACCAGCCAGGCCGTCGCCGAAATGTCCTGCGGAGCGGGCGGCGCGGCTTTGGGAAGTACGACTCCGCACTCGCCGAGGCGGGTTCCCCCGATCGGCGGGGAAGGGATCGGCAGCGGCGTGGGGGTCGGCTGTCCGGGCGCGGGCACCTCGGAGGTGTCGATCGGTGCGGGCGGCGATGTCTTCTGCGGGCACCCGTCGGTGTTCGGGGTGGTGAACGGGGTGGTGGTGCTCGGCGCTGCGAGGGACGGCGCGGCCGTCGCTCCGAACACGGCGACGGCGAGGACGGCGCCTACACAGAGCAAGGCACGGCGAGTGATCTTCATCGCCGATGAGCCTAGCGAGCGGTCCGGTGATCGGGCAGTCCATCCCCGCGACGGTATTGACAGTATCTACTAAGTGAAAGCTACTATCAAAATGATGTAGCTACCATTTCTGGAGGCGTCATGAAGAACGACTCATCCCGTCGCTGGCTCGCCCTCGGCGCGCTGGCCGTGGCGATGCTGACGATCGGGCTCGATGTCACCGTGCTGACCGTGGCGCTGCCCACGCTCGCCGTCGACCTGAACGCGAATACCGCCGCGCTGCAATGGTTCAGCAGCGCCTACACGCTGGCGCTGGCCGCCGTGATGCTGCCCGCGGGCGCGCTCGGCGATCGCTACGGCCGCAAGAAGTTCCTGCTCTCCGCGCTGGTGCTGTTCGGCGTGGCGTCCATCGCGTGCGCCGTGGCCACCTCGCCCGGCGAGCTCGTCGCGGCGCGCGTCGTGCTCGGCATCGCGGCCGCGGCGATGATGCCGCTGTCGATGTCGGTGCTGCCCGCGATGTTCCCCGAACCGGCCGAACTCCAGCGGGCGCTCACCATCTGGATCACCTCCACCGCGATCGGCCTACCGCTGGGCCCGATCGTGGGAGGTTGGTTGCTGCGGAACTTCTGGTGGGGTTCGGTGTTCCTGATCAACGTGCCGATGGTCGTGATCGGTGCGTGCGCCGTCGCCGCGTTGGTGCCCGAATCGCGCAGCGCGCAGCGCTTCCGGATCGATCTGCCCGGCGTCGCGCTGTCCGCCGCGGGCATGCTGGGGCTCACCTACGGCTTCATCCGGATCGGCGAGAAAGGCTGGGGCGACGGCCCGGCCTGGGCGATCATCGCGGCCGGTGTGCTGCTGCTCGGCGCGTTCCTGCTCTGGCAGCGCAGGACCACGCATCCGCTGGTCGATCTCGGGCTCTTCGCCGCCGACGGGTTCCGCTGGGGGACCGCCTTCTCGATCGTGGTGAACTTCGCCATGTTCGGCATGTTCTTCACCGTTCCGCAGTACTTCCAAGCGGTGCTCGGCGTGGACGCGCTCGGCAGCGGCCTGCGATTGCTTCCGTTGATCGCCGGGTTGCTGGTCGGCAGCAGGCTGGTCGACAAAGCGCTGCCGAAACTGGGCGTGCGCGTGGTGGTGGCCGCCGGATTCGCGCTGCTGGCCGGCTCGCTGGCACTGGGGGCGTTGACCACCGTGGACAGCGGTTACGGCTTCGCCGCCCTGTGGTTGACGCTGCTCGGCGCCGGTATGGGGCTGGTGATGCCCGCGGCCATGGGCATGGCGATGGGTGATCTGGATGCCGAGCGCTCCGGGTCCGGCTCCGCGCTGTTGCAGGCGCTGCGCCAGGCGGGCGGCACCATCGGCGTCGCGGTGCTCGGCACCGTGCTGTCCACTCGGTACCGGTCAGAACTGGGCGAGCTGAACCGCGAACCGATCTCCGACGGCGTGAACGCGGGCGTCGCCACGGCGGGCAAGCTGGGCGATCCGTCGATGCTGCACCAGGTGCAGGTGGCCTTCCTCGGCGGCATGGGCGCGATGCTGTGGGCCTGCGCCGCGCTATGCGTGCTGGCGGCGGTGCTCACGGCGACCTTGGTGCGCACACGGCAACCCGCACGGGCGCCGGAGCCGGGTGCGGCAGAATCGATCCATGTCGGTTGAGCTACCCGCGAGCGGGACGGCGCAGGGTCTGCGCGAGCGGAAGAAGGAACGGACCCGCCGGACGATTCGCCTCGAGGCCTTCCGGCTGTTCCGCGAGCAGGGTTACAACGAGACGACGATCGAACAGATCGCCGCTGCCGCCGATGTCTCGCCCAGCACCTTCTTCCGCTACTTCCCGACCAAGGAACAGCTGGTGCTCGCCGACGACCTCGATCCGGCCATGATCGAGGCGTTGCGGCGTCAGCCGCGCGACATCGGGCCGATGGCGGCATTTCGTAACGCGGTGCTGGAGGTCTTCGGCAATCTGGCCGCCGCCGAGCTGGCGTTCGAGCAGGAGCGGCAGGCGCTGCTCTATCACGTGCCGGAGCTGCGCTCGGCCATCGGCCTGGAGATCATCCGCAGCATCGACCTCATCGCGAGCCTGCTGGCCGATCATCTCGGCCGGGCCGCTGACGATTTCGAGGTGCGAGTGGCAGCGGGCGCGATGGCGGGCGCGGCTCTCGGCATGGCGACGATGACGCCGTTGAACGTCGAGAACATCACCCGCACATTGGATTTCCTGGATGCGGGCATGCCGCTCGCGCCGAAGCGCGAGTCCTGAAAGTTCCCCGGCCGTACTATCACGCGCCTGCCGGACTGGCTTGCCGCAAACGGTCGGGCGTGTCGTCGTCCATGGTCGCGAAGAAGCCGCCGATCACGTCCTCGATCTCGGCGATCGAGTCCGCGCAGTAGAGAGTCGGCTGATAGTGGGTGATGTCGTAGGTCGCGGTACCCATCCGGGCGATGTCGAGCGGGCGTAGTTCGGCGTGCCGGAACTCCTCGATCTCGCCGTAGGACGACAGCAGGCCCGCGCCGTAGCACCGAATCTCGCCGCGCTCCCGGACGACGCCGAATTCCATCGAGAACCAGAAGACGTCGGCAAGGAATTTCAACGCGCGATCGGTGCTCAGGCGCGCCACCGCCGCGCCGACGGTCGCGTAGATCGCCGCGAAGCGCGGGCTGGCGATCTGGGTGGCATGCCCGATGATCTCGTGGATGGCATCCGGCTCCGGGGTGTACAACGGTGCGGAATGATGCCGGATGTACTGCGTGGAGTGGAAGATCCGATCGGCGAAGGAGCCGAAGAACTGTCGCAGCGGCACCAGTCCGGCGGCCGGTGCGTACCGGAATCCGGTCAGCGGGGCGAGCGCCGCGGACACCTCGTCCAATTGCGGGATGTGATCGGTGGGCAACGACAGCGCTTCGGCGGCCGTTAGCACCTCCGCGCTGGCGTAGGTGCGATGTTTGCGCGCGAGTTCGGCCGACACGATCCGCCACACCTGCTGCTCCTCGTCGGTGTAGGCGATGTGGGGTGTCGGCTTTCCCGGTGCATGGTCCAGTGCCAGCGCGGCGATGGCATTGCGCCGGGCCCGATATTCCGGATCGTGCACACCGGGGTGCTCATCGCTCAGGTGCACGGTCACGTCGCCGTCGCCGGTGCGGGTCACCGGCGAGTACAACTGCGCCTCGCTGAACATGACTCGATGCAAGCACCGCAGGCACCCGCCGACAACAAAAGCCCGTTCAGCTGAGCAATCTGCCTAGCTGAACGGGCTTTCCTGGGGCCATCCTGACAACCGAAGGCCGGGATCGGACGGCGTGCTGATCAGTGCGCGCCGTGCAACGAATGCACCACCGCGTGGCCTTTACCGCGTCCGATCATCCACTTGTTGACCGGCGTGGTCAGCACGAAGGCCACCGCCAAGGCGAAGGCGAGGGTGGTCCAGAACAGCACCGTGTCCAGGTGGGCGTCCATCGCGCCGGGAACGGCGAGGATCACGGCGTTGTCCACGATCTCCATCACCGTGATGGACACCGTGTCGGCGGCAAGCGCGGTGCCGACGGCGGCCGCCAACGGCAGGCCCGCGCGCAGCACGCCGCGCATGGTCAACGCATAGCCGAACACGAACGCCAGCACGATGGCCAGCACCATCGTCGAGGTGTTGTTCCAGCCCAGCGCGGTGCCGATCACCATGCCGAGGATTTCGCCGATGGCGCAGCCGGTGAGGCAGTGCAGGGTCGCCATCGCCGCCATCCGCCAGGTAGCGGGGCCGTGGTGCGCGCTGTGTTGTCCGGCGGGTGCGGCGTGCGAGACGTGTTCGGCCGACGGGTGGTGCCTGTGTTCCATGACTGGAACTATACCCCCGTAGGGTATTTGCACAAGGCCGAGTTCTCGATTTGCCGGACATGAACGGGCGTTATGCCGCAAGATGGCGAAAGTATGAAGGAGGGCGCATGAAATCCGTGCGGATCGATCTCGACCAGGACCTGCTCGCCGCGGCCGCCGCCATCATGGGCACGTCGACCAGTGACGCCACCGTCAACGAGGCCTTGCGCCGGATCGTCGTGCACGAGCGCCAGCTGCACAATCTGCAGCGGCTCGCCGCGAAGATGTTCGTCGGGCTACCGGACGTCGCGGTGGTGGACCGCTAGGCCTTCTGGAACCGGTTATCTGGGAGAAGTGGGCCGCCGCTCCTCGAGAGCGCGCTGCCAGACCTCGTCGAACTCCCTGGCGTCGATCTGGAGTGCGGTGAACTCGGTCTCGGCGTTCAGTTCGTCCGGCGTGGGAACCGGGATCTGCCCGAGTTCGGTGGTGCCTGTGCCGCGACCGGAATCGGCCCAGTCGCGGTGGCCGTCCCGGAACACCTCGACCTTGCGCACCTCGAAACCGTCGTCGCCGATCTCGCTGAACAGCTCCACCGGCTCGTCGTCGAAATCGTGGTGCCATTGCGCCTTCAGGTACCACATCGCGCATCAACTCCCCAGTTCGTGACCGACTCGGTTGCCGAACCGCATATCAGCCAGCATATGGGTGTCGCGGGTCGGCGTCCCGCTGCTGAGCTGACGGGGTGCGTGAGGTGAGGGTCGCGGTCGAGTTCTGGCCTGAGTGTCGGTGGCCCCTGGCAGAATCCCGGGCACTGTTGGCGTGACCGAGGGGTGGGAGTCATGGCGGTCTCTCTAGTCGACGTGCCGGTGACGCAGCGGCCGCGTGAACGGTTGCTGGCGCTCGGGCCGCACGCGCTGAGCGACGCGGAGCTGCTCGCATTGCTGCTACGCCAGGGCAGGCGCGGTGCGAGCGCGCTGGACCTGGCGGTGGAGTTGCTGGTCGAGCACGGCGGTCTCGCCGGGCTGGCGTCCGCGCGGCCGGAGGAGTTGTCGCGCCGGGCGGGCATCGGCGTCGCGAAGGCCGCCGCGATCATCGCCGCCTTCCACCTCGGCGCACGAGCACGTGGCAGGCCGGACACGTCGATCCGGCTCACCAGTCCCGCCGACGTGGCCGCCGCCGCCCTCCCGCTGTTCACGGGCGCCAGGGTGGAGCGTCTTCTCGTCCTGATCTGCGACGCCCGGAATCGCCTCCGTCAGAAGGTCTTCGTCGCCGAAGGCGCTGTCGACCAGGTCGTCGTCCCCGTCCGGGAAATCCTGAACACCGTCCTGCGCCACGACGGCCGAGCCTTCGCCATTGTGCACAACCACCCTTCCGGCGACCTCACCCCCAGCCCCGACGACCGACACACCACAACCCTCCTCACCGAAGCCGCCCACACCGTAGGCCTCCGCTTCCTCGACCACGTGGTCATCGCGGGGGAGAGGTGGACGAGCGCACCGAAGTTCGCTTGACCTTCTCACTGTGTCAAGGCTTTCACTGGCTGTCGGAGGTGGTCCCCATCAATTCGACACACAGGAATACACAGCACACCCGGCTGCTCGACGCATTGGCGGCCGCGAATTCGTCGACGCGGCTGCAGGCGGCGCTGGCGGTAGGCACGCATCCCGAACCCGGTTTCATCGAGGCGCTGGTAGAGCGGTCCGCGATCGAGCCGGACTTCTTCGTGCGGGACATGCTCACGTGGGCCCTGACTCGGCTCCCGGCGGAGCTCACGGTGCCGAGACTGCTCACGGAGGTGCGTTCCGAGCGTGCGCAGGCCCGGAGCCAAGCGTTGCACACGTTGTCCAAGATCGGCGATCCGAGCGCGTGGCCGGCGATCACGAGCTCGTTGCTCCAGGATGCCGACGTTGAAGTCGCGCGAAGTGCCTGGCGTGCTGCCGTCGTTCTCGTGCCCCACGAAGCGACGGAATGGCTGGGCGCGGAGCTGGCCAGGCAATTCGGCCGGGGAGACCGGGAGGTACGGTTGAGCTTGAGCCGCGCTCTGGTCGCGCTCGGGGAGGTGGTCGAGCCGGTCCTCCGGACCGCGATGGCTGATCCCGATCCAACGGTGCGGGCGCATGCGCGCGCCACGGAGCGGCTCCTGCGCGATCCGGACGCCGGATTCGACCTCGCCGTCGACGGGGCACGGCGGGTCGTCGCGCTCGGCCCGGATCGGGAGGAGACGACTGCGTGCTGATCGGTGAGGTGGCGCGCCGCTCGGGAGTGAGCGCCCGCATGCTCAGGCACTACGACTCACTCGGGCTGGTCCGACCGACCGGCCGCACCGTGGGCGGTTACCGGGAATACTCGCCGGAAGACATCCGGCGGATCTTCCATGTCGAGGGCCTGCGCTCCCTGGGGCTGTCACTGAGCCAGATCGGGCGCGCTCTCGATGATGCCGCATTCACCCCGTCCGCGCTGGTCGGAGACCTCATTCGGAAAGCCGGAGAACGACTGGACCGGGAGCGAGAACTCCTGGAGCGGCTTCGTACGGTCGATTCCACCGAGCCCTCCCGCTGGCAAGACGTCCTGCGCATCATCGAACTGCTGCACGGACTCGGTTCGCAGAGCCCCGCCCGGCGGCAGCAGGCCGTCTTGGCGCCGGCCGAGGACGTAGCGGTGCCTGCCGAACTGCTGGCCGAGGCGGTGCTCACCGAATCCGATCCGTATGTGGCCGGGGCTTTGCGGTGGGCGCTGGCACGGGCCGGCGGTGACGGGGTGGCGAGCGTGGCGTCCGGCCTGGGCTCCGAGGACGTCGACGTCCGGCGGCGCGCGGTCCTCGCGCTCGCCGAGCTGCCGGGCGACGAGGCGACCGCGGCGCTCACGGACGCCCTCGAGGACCCGGACACGACGGTCCGCAGACACGCTGCTCTCGCCCTGGGTGGGCGCGGCGTGACCCGGGCCGTGCCCGCGCTTGTCGACACGGTGGTCGAAGGCCCGAACGACGTCGAGGCGGCCGAACTCTTGGGAACGCTGGCGCAGGACGCGGAGTGGGCGGATCGGATCATAAGTGCGCTGGTGGAACAGCTCACCGCATATGCGGCGGACTCGGCGGTGCGAATCCGACTGACCCAGGCGCTCGCTGAAATGCCGGGGACCATCGCGCTGGATACCCTGCGGCAACTGTCCTGCGATGAGGATCGCGCTGTGGCGGCCATAGCCTCGGCCCTCGTGGAAACGCTCGTAGCACGACACGGCGGGGAGCCGGGGCAACCCTGACAGCTCTCACGGCGTGGTGTGGCCGATCCAGTGGAATCCCTTCAAGAAGTCGGCCGCGTGCATTCCCCTCGGCAGGTGGCGGTCGATTTCGGCGAGGGTGGGGTAGCGGTCGTTCGGTGAGGCGTCGTTCGGTGGGTTATCCAGTTCGTCGAGGAGTTGTCGCAACTCCCGGGTGATCACAGCGTCCGCTTCCAAGGCGAGATCCGCACGGATGCGGCTGCTCAGCGCCCGCATGCCTGCGGCGAGATGGTCGGGATCGGTGACGCCGTTCCAGTCGAGGTCGTGCCTGATCGCGGCGCGAGCCCCGCGGCGACCGTGCACCGTGAAGGTCACATCTTCCACCTCGGACCGACGGAGGTAAGCGCGGAGTGGGGAGACGACCTGGTCACCGGCTCTGGTGTGGGCTTGCCATGGTTCTATCCACAGCTTGTCGAATCGTGCGGTGAGCCAGCCGTTTTCGTCGAACTCGATGGAGAGATCCAGATCGCCCGCCTCGGCCGGATTCTCGCCACGGCTGACGAACACGCCGCGGATCCGTATCCCGGAGATGGACTCGTCGTCGGTGCGCAGATAGTTGACACGGGTCAGCCGGAGCTCGAGCTCGAGGCCGTACTCCCGTTGCAGGCCGGACAATCTCGGTAGCAACTCGCTTTCGGCCGGGGGTTCGGCGAGCAGATCCGGGATGGCCGGCACCTCCGACAGATTCGGGTCCGGTGCGACGGTGGTCCGCCGAGTCGAGTGCGTTGTGGTGTCGAGACCGGTGCTCAGCAGGTCGGGGCGGGGCCGGCTCGGGTCGGCTGCATGCAGCATGAGGTCGCGGACCTGCTGATAGGTCAGTCGCGTTCCCCGTGACGGCCACTGCCCGGTCGTCTCGGCGTAGCTCCACAGGGCGAGGTAGTCGGAGTAGAAGCGACGTGTCAGGGGGCCGGCTGTGGCGGGGTCGATGCTGATCTTGCGCACGAAGTATCGGGAGTCGGTGTACAGCGAGTCGAGGGCGGCCATGGCGCGCAGCCGCTGGAACTCCCGAACTCCGGATTCACCGTGCTGGTCGCGAATTTCGTCCTCCACCATGATCGTCACCCGGGCCAGGGCCTCCGGCGGCCATGAGTTCCAGAAGACGGTCACGTAGTCCCACAACCGGTGCCGGACGCCGGTGAGATTCCAGTTGTCGAGGCGTACTTCGCCGTCGGGCCGGACCCACAGGTTGCGGAAGGTGGCGTTGCCGTGGCTCAGCCCGGCCGTCCAGGTGGTGTCGCCCGGCACCCAGATCTCGTGCGGCAGCGGTACTCGCATGCTGTGCAGGAACGGATGAGATTGTTCCTGCTTGATCCGCTGCATGCTCAGGTACAGCTGTTCCTGGTCGGCTACGGTGCGGACCGACAGATCGTCGGGCAGCTCGACCGCCTGCAACCGCCGCAACTGTCGGAGCAGGGCGCGCAAAGTCCGTGGCCAGTCCGGGTCACCGGTCGTGGGGACGCGGCCGGGGCCCATTTCGCGGAACGAGTAGTCGTCGGAGTGGGCCATCGTCGTCGGTACGTCGACACCTGCCTGCCGGGCCAGACCTTCCGCGCGTTCGTCGTCCAGGGCGACCTGGTCGACGAGCCGGTCTCCGGCGAGCAGTTTCGGATGCGTGGGATTGGCGGCCAGATCCTTGTCTCCAGGCGTGGCGACGATGCGCCGCACCTTCACCGGCTTTCCGCCGCCGTCGGTGACGCACCAGACCTCCGTGTAATGGCCGGCGACATCGGGGGAATTCGTCACGACGGTGATCAGCATGCGGGCCGCATCGTCGAGCTGCAAGCCGCCGTCGTGGACCGGTTCGGCGATGTCGAGCAGGTAGTCGGTGCCCTGCGGGCGGCGCAGGGCAGGGCGGAATGTGATCGGGGTGGTCGGCAGCGCTGGATCGGTGAGGTCCTTGTACGCCCATCGCCGGGCGAACCACGCACTCGGCCCGGCCTGCCCGCCGGGCTCGGCGACCCAGCTGTAACCGCACCGCGCCGCTCGGACGCCGTCTTTGCGCGAAACCTCGACCTCGATCGCATCGGCGCCCATCCGCCGGGCCAGGTCTTCGGCCGGTCCGAGGAGGTACGGGCCGCCGTAGTCGGCGGCGAGGCGATCGAGGTCGGCGCCGATGGGTTCCGGACGTGCGGTGACTCGTCCGTACTCGTCGAGGTCGAAACGCACGGTGATTTCGCCGTATTCGCGGGTGCCGTCCATCAGCACGGTGCGCAGCCGAATGCGGCTCACCACGCCCGGGTCAGCGTCATCGAGCGACTCGTATTCCGCCGCGAGAGCTTCCAGCCTGGCAGGTCCGTCGGCACACCGCAGGGTGGCGATGGCTTCGGACAGGCCGGCCTCCGCTGCGGCGCGGTCGTGCCCGATCGTGGCCCGCATCAGCAACTCGCGCACCGACAGCCGCGGCAGCCAGGACGTGTCCGGATCCGTCGCCTGGGTAGCCGGTTCGACGGCTGCCGATCGGTCGGTAGCCGAATCCGACGCTGTCAGGTGGTTTTCGCGTTGCCGTACGAATTGGCGAGACCATCGCTGCAAGAGGCTACGCACCTGGGTCTCATCCGGTGCCCGTCGACCCGCGGCCGCGAACACGACCTTCAGGTTGCGGTGCAACGCATCCGTCGCGTCGGCGAGGAAACTCGGGTCGCGGGCGATCAGCAGCGGCAACCGGAAGCTGTCTCCGGCAACGGATTTCCATGCTTCCAGCACCAGATATCGGTCGAAGTCCGCAGCAGCGTCCGCGCCGTGGTCGCGCCGCAGCCGCGCCCGGCACCAGTTCATGACCTTGTTCCGGACGGTGGGGGTAGGCCACGGGTTCCTTGTCGCGAACGCCACGTAATCCCACACCGGCGATCCCGGCTGGGTCAGTTCCAGGTCGAGCAGCCCGGCCCCATCGGGGCCCAGCTTCATGTTGAGGAAGGTCGGATCGCCGTGCAGTACACCGAGCTGGATATCGTCGTTCGTTGCGGGCCGCACGGCGAAGATCTCGTACAGGCCGGGCAGACCCAGTTCGCCGTGCAGCCGATCATCGGTGTCGAACTCCAGGGGGATCCGTGCCACCTCGCGAACCAGTCGCTGCTCCCATTCGACGCGGGTGGTGGGTACTTGTTGCTCGGGTTCGGCCTCGGCCCAGTGCTCGGCGTGCAAGGCGTGCAGGCGATCGAGCGCCGGGAACACGGTCTCCGCGACGTCTTGCCACGGATCATCCGGTGTGGGGTGTTCCCCGTCGAGGTACTCGTGGAACAGGTAATGCTCGGGATAGGACTCCTGGGCACCGACGTGATACAGCGCCGGTACCCGGACACCGGCCTTCCGGCACAGCTGGACCGCGGCGGATTCCCCGAACGTGAGGCCGATCCGGGGATCGAAATTGGGATTCGGCGTATTGATCGACGCCCGGATGACAACCTTCCTGCCGTTCAGCTCGAAGATCCAGACCCCATGATGATTCCCGGCGAAGTGGGCTCGGTTGCGGAACAGCGTGGTGAGAAGTTCGATGTCGGTTCCGGTCAACGCGGGATCCTCGGTCTCGGCACCGATGGACGCCATCCGGGCTGTCGGTCGCGGAGCCGCACCGGGGAGTGGATCGGAAACGTCCGTGGACGCACTGTCCAGCACGCCCCACCACCTGCGGTCCTGCGGCCACTGCTGTGATGACGGCTCGAGATACGCGGCCAGCTCCGTGAAGGTCGGTCGTGCCTCGGCGGGCCGGTCGAACCGGTCGAGCATCGGGTCGGCGATGAGTTCCCGCGGGTCGGTGCTCAGCAGGTGCGCCGTGCTCTCCCGCGATTCGGCCAGATGGTCCGGATCGGAATCCAGCCGAAGACCGTGCTGTGCCGCAATCGTGAAGCCGGTCGGGCCGTTGACGGGCACGATGACCCGGCCATCCGTGCCGACACACTGGCGCAGTTGCGGAACGAAGTGCTGCGCGAAGTGTCCGCCCGCGAAGGCCGGGTCGACCACCAGGTGGTCGAAAGTCACCGTGACCCGGCCATTTTCGTCTCGGCGAACATGGAAACGCATATCGCCCGCTTCATCGACGCCCGGTAGGCCCTCGGCGGCTCCGCCCTGGCTGACATGGAAACGCATGTCGCCCGATTCGCCGACGCGCCACGTGCCCCCGGCGACAATGGTGGCTGATACGGTCAAGCACCGATTCCCGGCGTTGTCGGTGTACCGTGCGGCGGTCGGTGTCACGGCGTAGTCGCGAGGACCGTACCGTCGATCCAGCAGACCGTTCACGACAGCCAGGAGTTCGGTGTCGCCTGCGACCTCGGCGGCCGGCAGAGCCGGATGCGGACGTGCCGTGGGCGCGACGGCCTCCGGACGTTCCGCGGATGATGGTGCCTGCCGGATCGGCTGCGCCGCAGGCTCATTCGGCAGCGTCGGCAGCCCCTGCCTCGTGCACACCTCGTTCACTGCTTCCAGCATCAGCGTGCGAACGACATTCGGCGACTCCGGCTCCCATCCGCGCAGGCGGCACAGCCGTCGATAGTCGGAGTAGAACCGTCCGGTGAGCCGGTCGGCCTTGCCGGCATCCTCCGCGATCTGCTGGACGAAATTGCGCGAATCGGCGTAGAGCGAGTCGAGGCAACCCATTGTCAGCAGCCGATCCAGTTCCGCTTCGGCGCCCGGTCCGACCAGCCCGTTCGCCTCGAGGTCGCGAACCTCGGTTCTGATCTTGTTCTCGACCTGTTCGGCGATCTCCGGCGGCCAGTTCGACCACAGCATCGTCACGTAATCCCACAGCGGGTGGGTGACGGCGGCATTGTCCCAATCGATCAGCGTCGCGGTGTCGTTCTCGTCGTCGATTCGCAGGTTGCTGAGCGTCATGTCGTTGTGATTGAGGCTCGGCCGCCAAATCGCGTCGTCGGTATCCGGCGACCAGGCCTGATGCGGGGCGAGGCGGAACAGCCGATCCAGCCAGGGCGCGCGGCGACGGTAGTTGCGGCGCTGCTGATCCAGGTAGAGGTGGAGGTGTTCGGTCACAGGCCGCACCTGCAGATGCGGGGGTAGCCGCATATCCAGCAGACGTCGCTTCGCCTCGAACATCTTGTTCAAGATCAGATCCCAGTTCGGATCATCCGGCTCCGGGGTGCGTCCGTCGGCATACTCCTCCACGTAGTAATCGCGCCACCGGTATACCCGTGCGGGAACATCGGTCACAGTTCCGGCAAGCTGCACGGCATCGGGTGCATCGAACGGAAGCCAATGGAACCAGCGGACATTCCGGTGCGACGGATCGGGGTTGCGGGTGAGGTCTTTTTCACCTGTGGTCGTCGGCAGTACCTGGTGCACGACTATCCGGTTGCCGTTGTCGTCTCGATAGCGCCACGTCCGCTTGTTGTTTCCCTCGTAGTCGGGTGCTCGGAGTCGGGCCCGCAGGATCTGCCTGGCGGCAACCTTCGAGTCCAGGGTGCCGCGGCCTTCTCGTTTGATGTTGTCCAGCAACGTTTCCTGTGCGGGCGGGTCCGTGGGGATGGCTACGACCGGCCGCGCTTTCGGCTGGCTCCATTCGATATCCGCGGCAGTAGGTGCGTCGGCCATGTCGATGCACGCGGCCCACGGTGCGAGGATCTCCTCGAGCGGAACGCCGGCGTCGACCAGCCCGGCATCCCACAGTTCCCTCAGCGTAGGGAGGTCACCTGCTCGCAACCTTCGGCCTATTTCTGCGACGCCGGGCGGGACGGTCGGCACGCGCTGTTCGAGGTCGTCTATGGCGTCGCACAAGGCCTCGCGGATTGCTTCTCTCTCACCGGGATGCTCCCTGTTCAAGTCGAATCCGGCCCGAGCCGCAGCCGCCCAGTCACTGACCAACGCCGCCCGGAGCCGGTCCGCGCCCGCGTCACGAACGAAGTCGAGCACGAGAGGTTCGACCTTCTGGGCTTCCAGGTCGCCGACGCAATCTGCGACCATCCGGCCGGAGGCATCCGTGACAAAGGTGAAATAGACCTCGCCGCTGATGCGTGTGCCTTCCACGACCGCAGCCGTGACGACGGCGGTGAGGAAGCCCTCCGGGGAGCCCAGCCACCGCAGCCTGACCGGCTCCAGCCGTCGCGGTCCGTCCCAGCGTTGGACGGCGGCCAGTGCCGCCGACTTGTCCACATCGTGGTGACCGGCACCGAGCTCCCTGTCGGCCGTGTGCAGCAACCGCCGCATCCACCGGCGTGGTTCCGTCGCGCGAGCCGGCGGAATCTCCCAGGCAGTCGCCGCGGCGGCGGACGTGTCCAGCAGTTCCAGCTCACGTAGCGCCCATTCCGCCAGCAGATCGTGAACCGCCTCCTCGGAGATGGGGTCCTGCCCGGCGGCGCGGCGGACGAGGGCGACGTTCCGGTAGAAGTCCGGAAGCACCTCCTCGATTGTCGCGAACCCTGTGGCGATCTTCTTGGGTAGCCGGTAGGCATCGCCGATGATCGACTTGCGTGCCTCCAGCAGCACGTAGCGCTCGAAGTCCGCTACCAGTTCGTCACCGACACCGTCTCCGTATAGGTATTGCAGAATCGTGCGGATTTCGGAGTGCACAGCACGTCGTTCGGCGTCGTCGGCCCAGTCGTTCACGAGGTAATACCGGGCCCAATCCCATGCGATGGGCGCGTATTGCGCGAGTTTCGAATCGGTGAACCCGATGCGGCCGTCGGCGCCGCGCCGCATCTTGCGGCGGATCGGGTTGCCGTGCGTGAAGCCCATCAGCTCGCTGCCCTCGTTGACGAGCGTCGGCTGCCACAAGACGAAGAGCGGGACGCCGCCGATCAGCGTGTCCAGCCTGTGGTCGAAGTCGCCGTGCTCCAGTGCCAGCACCCGGCGTTCTTGCTTCCGGTCCCATAGATGCTTCGTGTGGGGAGTGGAGGACAGGCCGTGTAGTCGAGACAACTCGAGGAAGACGTCCTCGGTTGTGCGGTCCCAACCCTCGTCCGGCAGGACTTCATCGCCCGCGATGTGCTCGTGAATCGTCACGCGGGTCTTGAAATCCAGTGCCATCGGCGACGATTCGGAGTCATAGAGCAGCCGCGGGCCGCGCACCCCGGCCTGGTGGAACAGGTCCGACGCTTCCGCCGCCGGCACGGCCAGCGAGTCGAGATCGAAGCCCAAACGCTCCGCCTCGTCCAGGTACACCCGGACCGTCACCATCGGTGCCGAGGTCGCGCCCGGCCCGGCGGGCAGCGGCAGATGCCAGACACCGCATTGGTTTTCGGACTCGTGCGGCGAGGTCACGCGGACCTGTTCCATCAATCCGAGCACCTGCTCGCGAGTGAGTCGTCGGTCCAGGCCCGAAGGGGCGGGCTCGGCCGCGACCGCCGGTGGTGCACAGCGTTCGCTCAGCCACTGCGGCGCGTTCTCGACCGGTGCGAGGCCCGCGCGCGACAGCAGGTCGCGACCGGACAGTTCCGCGGCGCCCGCGTCGTCGGCCACCTTCACCCGCAGCACATCGGCGCCGATGCCGCGCACGAAGTGCCGAACCAAGTCGAGGAACGACCCTCGTCCTTTGCCGCCCCGAGCGGACCGATACTCCGGTAGGAAGTCGCCGGCCGGGCCGGGCTCGACGTAAGCCGTGACGATTCCGGAGGCATCGAGCTCGAAAATCAGGTCTGTATCGCCGAATTCAGCTTGATCGATCATCACCGCGGCGCGCATGCGGAGGCGTACCGCCCCCTCGCGGGCGGGGTCCGGCTCGTAGGCGGCGCCAGTCACGTTCAGTCTGTGTGTTCTGCGCTGTGTCTGTGTCGCCGGAGGCTGGATAGCGATGCTCAACTCGACCTGCCGTCGGTTCTCCAGCAATCTTCGAATCGAAGACCCGAGCCGCGGTGGGAGCGGCTCATCGAGTGCCGGTGTCATATAGGCGTCGAGGTTCGACGGCCGTCCCCGGGACAGGTGCCTCGTGAAGGCTTCGAGCACACGCTGACCTTCGTCCTCGGGTACCGGTCGATGTTCCGTTTCCCGACGCAGGCCGGCCACGTACTCGGACCCGGCGCTGAGCTTCCCACGATTCAGGAGGGCCCGGCCGATGGCCGCTTCGCGGCGCACGAAGGTGAGGTTCGTGGAAAACGCCGACACCAGATCGGTGTACCGGCCCGGGTCGGTAGCGATGTCCATGGGCGCCTGGAGTGCCTGGCGGATGGCCGCGATTCGTGCTTCGACCGCGAGGTAGCGGTGGAAGTCGGCTTCCCCGGCGCCGTAGTGCCGTTGCCGAATCTGCTGCATGCACCAGTTGAGCACCTGCGGCCGTACCTCGGGCGGCCAGGGATTGCGGACGGCGAATGCCGCGTACACCCAGGCGGGTGGGCCGAATGCGGTGTGATTCTCATGCGATCCCGCCTGTGCGCTGTCCCGGACGAGGCCGTCGAGTATCGGCGGGCTGTGCAGGCCGACAGGCTGCGCGCCGTCGTCCTCCGGATCTTCTCGTGACCAGAACATCTCGGACAACGGCGGCAGGCCGAGCAAGCCCGATCCCGATTCCGTCCCCGGGCCGGGGCGTAGGCCCGCGAGCCTCGCCTCCGCACCGCGCACCGCACGGCGGACATCCCGCTCCCAGGCGGCGCGAGTCGTCGTCACCGGCGGCTCGCCCTCCGGGATGTGCTGTGCGAAAAGCTGTTCGGCGACATCGCCGCGAAACGACAGATCCTCGCCCACCAGCTCGGCAACCCCCGCCGGGGTACCGGTGGCGTGCCCGGGAACGACGACATCGCGGCCCTCGGCGTCGTCGTCGTAGGGGCCGAGGTCGATCGCGACGGGGTCCTGGGGGGTGCCGGGAGTCGTCCCTGTATCGGTGGGGCCGTCCGGCAAGTATCCGGGGTTGGGGCGCCAGTACTGCGGTAATTCGTCGGCAAGTGCGGCGAAATTGCCCCGCCAAATCTGCGCGGGGATCTCGAAACAGCCCATGACGCGATCGCTACGCAGGCCTCCCGGCCAGTGCACGGAGACGACACCGCCGTTCTCGTCCACCACTCCGAATCCGCCGGGCGCGTCGACGACGTAGATCTGATGGACGAGGGTCCACTCCGAGGTCTCGTCGTCCACCAGCACCGATTCGCCGTAATCGGCGGCTCGATTCACCCGCACCGTCGTGTAGACAACCCTGCCGTCGCGCTGTGACAGCGGGACGAACCCGTTCGCCCACAGGTCGCTGCGCGGACGTGTGTCGCCACGGAACAACAGCCCTCCGCCGATACGCCACCCCGATTCCGGATACTCCTCCTGGAGCTCTTCCCACCTTCGACGGATCGCGTCCAGGTCGACATCCTGCTCGACGGCCGCGGCGAGCAGCACACTGTCCGGCAGCTGCGCGGCCGGTTGCCATTGCACGGGTACCGACGGGCCGTCGAGGATCAGCCGTACCACCTGAGCGCCGTCGAGCGGATGCACAGGAGCGTCGGCCGGCGGACCTTCGGCAGAATTATCGTCCTCGGCGTCTTCGTCGTCGAGGTCGATCGCGACGGAGTCGACGCTGTTGCCGGGGGTCTTTGTGTTACCGCGGGTGCTCGACGTGCCCGGGAAAATTCCGGATTCCGGCGAACTTTGCGGGTCCCGGTCGGAGTCCCCAGGCCCGCGGGCGGGCTCATCAACCGTGGGCGGGCCAGGGACGGGCCTCGCTACACCCGGTGCGCCGGGGCGGGATCCGGTGTAGTGGCCGTCGGTGCGGAGGAAGTGGGCGTCGATATCGGGAGGTCGGTTGCGGTGGCTCGCGGGTACCGTGAGTCGGTTGGTCAGTGCGTGGATGCTCTTGGTGACGTCTCGGCCGGATTGCCCGTCGACGTAGCGGATGCTGCCGTGGTAGTTGACGACGTTGACGGTGTGGCCTTGCGAACCTCCGAAGGGTTGATGGCGGTAGGCGATGATGCCGCGTGCCAGGTGGCCGGCGTCGAGGAGTTGCTGTTCGAGGTCGGTCCAGCTCTCGACGTGCTGGAACGTCGTGTCGTAGTGGGCCTGGATGAACCGGACGTGGGATCGACTGTCGTCACCGGGTACTCGTCCTGTTTCCGACGGTTCGGCGACGATGTCGGGTCGCCCGCTGAGCCGGAGGTCGGCGGCGAGGGTGCACTCGGCGCTGATGTCCCGGTTGCGCAGTGGGTTGACGCCGCGGATCCGCTCGACCAGCGGGTCGTCGGGCGCGGGCTCCACCGGGGTGGGTGACGGTTGCGCCGCGCCGCTGTCCACGGCCGGTCGATCGGTGTCACCATCGGGGGATTGCGTGGGTTCGGCGTCGAGCGACGGTTGTGCTGCGACATCGGTCGTCTCCGTACTCGCACCGGGGCTGGAGAGGAAACGGCCATGCAGGTGGGCGGCGAGCTTCTGGATCAGTACTCGGCCCTGGCTGCCAACTATGCCGAGCAGGTACTGGTCGATCACCTCGAGCATGTACTCGTCGACCGACCGGCTTCCGATCATCGAATAGAGTCGGGCCGCGAGATATCTGGTGCGCAGATACTCCGGCGACTCGCGGTCGAAACCGCGGCAGCCGGGGAAGTGCAGTGCCGACCACAGGTCGTTCTTGCGGTGCTGCTCCCAGAATTCGTATTCCTCGGGTGTGAGTACTTTCCGCATCTGGACACGGTCGCCGTCGAGCATCGGTCTGCCAGCCAGGTAGGACATGGTTCCCGTCGCGATCGACAGCAGTTGCGGCAGTTCATCGAGCGATGTGTCACGCAGGTACCGCTGGAACGGCATGGCCCGGTCGACGGCGGCGCTGCTGGTGGGTCCTTCCGGCTCGTCCTCCGGCATGGTCCGGAACTTCCAGACGGTGATCGTCTCGTTCCCCTGTATCCTCTTCTCCTGTTTGAACAACAGCGGTCCGCGGTCGGAAATACCCAGTAGCTGTTCGGCTTTCAAACCGGTTGCGACGACCAGCGCGAGTGTCAGGTAGATGGGGGAGCGTCGCAGCAAGCGCTTCAGTTCGAAGGCATCTTTGGCGGTGAGTTCCACGGTTCGCAGCGCGGCGCGGTCGCCCTTGCGCAGCGCCCGGAGCCACTGCCCGCGGTTGGCGACCCAATCCGGCCCGGACGGTTCGGCGGCGTTGGGAATCGGCATGTTCTCGAGGTAGGCGAACGGACGATTGCCGTCCTTGTCGCGGAAGGTCAGCAGTTCAGCGATGAGCTGCTCGATTTCGGCGGCCTCCGCCGGAGCGAAGCCGTCGTTCAGTGCGCGGGTGCGGGCGGCTCGCCTGCGTTCCGGATCGGTGACATGAAGCGCCGGACCGCGGCCCCCTCGGGCCGGCCGATGTTCGGCGCGGGTGGCCTCGGCGCCACGACCCGCGGTGATCAGGCCGATATTGTCCAGCGACTCGGTCGGCACCCGGGCCTCGATATCGGCATACGAGTTGTAACCCTGATGGACCTGCATGCGCTTGCGGAACTCTGGTGTCTTCGGTGGCTCCGCGGTGACCCGCACCGCTCCCCAGGACTCGCCGGCCGGATCCGGTCCCAGACCGCGGTTGAGGAATCGGCCGCGCCGGTCGGGAGCGGTGGCGCCGAGCCAGGCGATGGGATCACGGGTCGCCGTCAGCACGTAGACGTTCTCGGCCCCGATACCGAAGTCGGTAGCCCGAGTCATCGGACCCGCGCCCGGGGAGGCCGTCAGAACCACCTGGTCGATCTCGCCGGCCAGCCGAGCGTCCCGGCCCGCGTAGCACACGGTCGTGGAGCCGTAGCTGTGTCCGAGGAGAGTGTGCAGTCGTGGCAGCGCGGTGCCCCGATGCTCTGCCAAAGACTCGCGAGTGCTGTTGTAGGACACGGTATCTCGCGCCACGACATAGCCCCCGACTTCGGCGAACCGGTGATAGAGGGGATCGAACGGGAGAACCGGCACCGTTCCCTTCAGCAGTTTGGTCGGGTGTTCGTAGCCGATATCGATGATGGCCGCCACGGTCTCTTCGGGTGCATACCGTGAGGTCATCTCGTATTGCGCACCCGCAAACCCGTATCGGTACAGCAGTGACCGCAGCGTGGTCCCGAAGCCGCCGACATGGCGGGTGACGTTCGTCGCTTCGTCGGCGTCTCCGATGGACACGGAGATCCGGCCGTTGCCGTCGTATTTCTCGGCGTCGTAGGCGAGCAGTTGTACCGGCGGCGACCCGAAGTCCTCGACGCGGCGTTCGATTTCGGCCAGTTGATCCCGGGTGGTCTCCAGGTTGAGCAGATGCGCCTTCTCCGCGGCGGTGAGCCCGCGGTGCCCGATGATCCGGCGCAGCTGTGTGAGCTGCCGGGTGATCGACCGGCGATTGGCGTAATCGCGCACGGTGTACGGGATGCCGTCGGTATTGCCGATCAGGGCGGGGTGTACCGCCACCATCCCCGCCTGCTGTTCGGTGGACAGCGAGAACCACCAGCGCGCATTCCTTCCGGCGCGGGCCCGGGCAGCATCGACTACCTCATCGGGGTCGACGCGCTCGACCAGCGACCGCAGTGTCGCGTGCTCGCCGAACTGATGGCGAAGTGCGGCGATTGCCCGCGCCGCGTGCTCGTTCTCCGGTCGGGTGGGGTGTGGATCAGCTGGAAGCGTGGATCCGTCCGCGCCCTCGGCGGTGCCGAAGGCCCAGCGGGAGTCGGGAGTTGGTTCGGCTGGAGCGGTCTCGGCGTCGGACGGGGGCGTGCTGTCGTCGAGGTCGATGGCGACGGGGTCGGATTCCGTTGGGGGGATCTTCGCCAGCGCGGCGATCGCGAGCGCGCGGGTCGCATCCAGCACTTCGGTTGGGTCGGTCTCCAGACCGCCGGGTTCTGCCTGCCCGGTAGCCGGGTCATTCGACAGAAGCGGCCAATACCGCTCGATGAGACGTCGTTGGCGTTCGGTAAGGGTGGTCAAGGCGTCCCGGACATCCGATGTACGGGCCAGGGCCAGTGCATCGAGGGCCGGGTCCGATGCCGCGACGATCCCGCTGCGGACCAAGAACTCCAGGAAATTCCGCCAGAACTCGGCGATCTTGCGGGCGTCGGCCACAGCTTGGTCGGCATCCGGCGGTGTCTCGTCCGAGCTCTGAGCGACTGGCTTCTTCTGTGGCGCGGCGATGTCGCGAGAGTGCTCCCACATCTTGTCCTGTCGCGCGAGCACGCGGCGATACCCGTCCACGGATCCGTACACCACGAACAGCGATTGCTGCATGGCGATGGCGCGCCGGTACCGATCGAGTTCCGACGGGCTACGGTCGTTGGTCACCCATTCGTACGGATCGGCTTCGCTGTGGATGTCGACATCACTGACGTAGAGCTGCGACAGCGGGCTCGAACTCGGGTCCAGCAGCCGTTCCAGGGCATACGCGTGGTCCAAGCCGTAGTAGTGGTCTCCGTCGCGCAACACGTTGTCCAGTCGGTCCCAATTGTCGACCAGCACATCGAGGAAACCCAATTGGCGCGCGTCCGGATGGTTCCGCAACGCCTCCAGCGCATTGATGTCCAGGTCGGCGTCGCCCGGCAGCCACGGCATCAGCACGGCATCGGCACGGTCGGGAGCGGGGATCACCGGCGGTACGGGCGCCTCGACCGCATAGCCGATCGCTGACACCAGGATCTCGGCGGCACGGGCCTGGGCCGACAGCGAGCTCTTCTCGACCACCGCGAAACCGTCGGGATAGGTGAGCAGCTCCGTGATGCTGTTCTGGCTGTACATGTGGCTCGGGCTGGTCCGAACAGGCGGCCCGGAGCGTTCGGCCGCGGCAAGCCGCGCGGCGAATTCGGTGGCGGACATCCGAGCACCGGGCGCGTGCGGCGGAGTGTCGTCCGCGGGCTCGAGCAGGGATTCCGGCAGTGGCACCGTCTCGTCGGTGGTCCGGCTCGGCTCTGCGGACCAGGCTGTCGTTCGCTTGGACTCATCGCTATCGCCGAGGTGGATGGCGACGGGGTCGATGCGATTACCGGATAATGTTGGCTTTGCGGGTTCGTGCGGGGTGCTATCCGGCTGGGGCGCTGGGTCGCCGCCCCCGTTCGGCCCCTCACGCAGCGATCGGTCGACTATTGCCAGTACCTGCTCGTCGGTTTCGGGCAGCGGCGCGTCCGACAGCAGCGTGGCCAGCAGTCGCTTGCAAGCGAGGGCATCGTGCTCTTCTCCCGGCACGAACGGCGCGGGCCTTCCACCCATGCGGCGGTAGCGCTCTCGCGCACCGAAGAGACCGAGCAGTGCCACCGGATCCGCGATACCCGCGGATTGTTCCACCTGGGCTTCGAGCAGTCGGTACCGCAGGCTTCCCGCCTTGACCGTGTCCACCCATTCGTCCCGCATGGTGAGGACATCTTCGTCGAAATCCGGAATGGCGCTGGGGTGCTTCCCTTGCTTTTCGAGCGCCCAATTCAGCAGGATCCTGGACAGCGGACGGTGATAGTCGCCCTCCCCGTGACGCCCGGAAATGCTCCACAGCTCGAGGTCTGTGGCTACTTCGTAGGGGTCTTTGTCGGGGTTGCTCACCGCGCCGTTGAACCACTCGCACGTCGCTGCGACGTCCGCGGCCGTCCCGTCCGGGCCGTCGAACTTTCCTGCCGACTCCGGTGCCGTCCGCCGCCCGAGCAGCTCATGCAATTTCAGGATGAACTCCACGCTCAGCTCATCGCCGAGATGCTGTTCGGCGTAGTGGCGAGCTTCCAGCCAGCTCAGCCACTCCTTACGTCCGAAAAGCAACTCGGGCCGAGACACACCCGCCGCGATGGCAACGTTCCGGAATTTGTCGTCCATATACAACGTCAGCTCGAGTGTGCGCTCGGCATCGGTCTCGATGCCGAGCGCACGCTCCAGCTCACGTATTTCGTCGTCGAGCGCCGCGTCTTCTTCGGAGATCACGGGCGGCGCGGTCGTGTCGATCGTCCTGTCCTGCTCGGCCGCCTGACTCCGCGCTGTCTTCTGCGGAGCCTGCAGCCAAGCGCGTGAACCGGGCGGCAGCATCTCGGACAAGCTCGCCATGGCGCGGCGCTGGGCCATGGTGACGGCCCCGCGGCTCTTGCCCAGAAGGCTGGCCACCGCAGCGGTCGTGCGCCTCTCGACGAGTTTCTGGCGCAGGCATTCTCGCTGCAGATCGGGAAGTCTGTCGACCCGCCGGGCCAACGCTCGCCGGTTATCACCTACAGCGGCCCTGACCTCCATCGGCAGCCAGTCGGCGTGCTCCAGGGCGGCCACGATCTCGGTTGCCGTCCTACTCGCCCGCGCGGCCGACGGGTCGGGGGACTCGGCGTTGTCGATCGGTGGTTCGGGTTCGTGCTCGCTGTCGCCGAGGTCGATTGCGACGGGGTCGGCGCCGTTGCCCGGGGTCGTTCCGGTGCGCGTCGACGGATGTGCGGCGTTCGGAGAGTCGGGCCGGATCGCCGCGGCGTCGCGCACCTCGGCGACCAGGTCCCGATCGGTCTCCGGCAGACCCACCGCAGCGCGCACCCTCGCTGTGGCCTCTTCGAAGGCCGTGATGGTCCGCGCGTCTTGCTCCCCGAACACGTAGCCGCGCACCGCGGCATCGGTGTAGCTGCGCAACACCGCATTCTCTGCCCGGCGCAGCGCTTCCCGGACGCCGCCCGACACACTCAGCGGCGCAGGGAATCTGGCGACGACGGCATGGATGACGTCATCTCGGCTGAGCCGGCCCCGGGCGAGTTCCGACAACAGCGGCAGCAGCCGATCCTCAGGGATGCGGCGCCACGCGTCGGTGATGGCCCGCCGAGCGGCCTCGGCAGCGGCCAGCATCGAACGGCTGTTGTCGAGCAAGCGCTGCACGGTCCACTCGGAGGTTCTGCCGGAGTGCAACTTCGGCATCACCTTGTCGACCTCGGCACGGAGACCGTGGAAGAATTCGCTGATAGCCAGGTCCACGGCCATTCGCGAAGGCCGGTCGGCGTCCAGATCCGCGAGCACCGAACGGGCCGCCGCACGCAGCGCTTGGACGTAGCGATCATTCGTCCCGCGCAACAACCCTGACATCCGGCTGCGTTTCATCGGGACGATCTCGGCGAGCTTTTGGACATCGCTCTCGGTGAGGTCCGAGCGAGAGGTCAAACCCAGCAGCGTGGCAATCGTCTGATCGTGCCGGCGCGCGGTATCAGGACGGGCCGCCAGTCGGTCGTCCACGAGGGCGTCCAATTCCGCACGGATACGAAGCAGCACGGTCGGGTCGATCATTCCGCCGCTGTCGGCCAGTTGCCCGAGCGCACTCTCCAGGTCGCGCATCTGGCCGATGATCTGCGTAACCTCCGGCTCGGGCTCAGGGTCCGGTGAGTGGTCCACCTCGCTGCTGTCAGCCGTTGTTCGAGGTGCGGCGACGGAGTCCACCAGCAGGTCATAGAGCAGCCCCACCGGCTCGTTGACACTGTCGCGGCCGTTGAGCACGACATCGACGAAGGCCTCGGCCAACGCCTCGGTCGGATTGAAATAGCCGTTCTTGTCGAAGCTGTAGACGGTCAGGTAGCGGTGCAGCCAGGTCGTGAACGCCGCGTAAGTCCGCTCTCCCAGACCATTCGCCTTGTAATGATCGAATAGCGTCTCCTCCGCACGGTATCTGGCCTCCCGCCGTCCCGCGTAGTCGAGCATGTGGCCGAACTCGTGCACGACGATCGCATACGCAGGACGGTCGGCCATGCTGGGATGCGCCTTACCGGAGGCGATTCGGTCCTGCATCCACCGATGTAGTGCCTCCGGATTCGCGGCCAAATCGGCGTTGAATGTCATCCATTCGGTTGTGACGGAACCGGTGATGGGATCGGTCTTCGACATCGTCTCCGCGCCCACCTTCGGCGAGAGCCAGCCGATGTCGATGATGCCGATATCGACCTGCGGGTGCTGCGTGGCCATGTCGACCAGAGCCCGGGCGATCTCACGGACAGTCTCCGGGTCGAGATCGGGCCGGTCGAATTCGTGGACCTCGACGTCGGGCTTGCCCGTCAGTCGGCGCAGTTCGTCGCGCAGCCATACACCGACCTCCGCCGGGCTCAACCGCGATACCGCGTCCGCGCTCGGTGTGGCGAGTTCCGCAGCGGGCTCGTTGCCCGCTGGCTCGTCCGGATCGCCGAGGTCGATCGCGACCGGGTCGATGCGATCAGCGGTCGAGGTCGGCTGCGTATCGGAGGTAGTGGTTCGCGTCGTCGGCGTCATGTTCGCTGGTTGGATCGGCTCGACACCCGTCTCGGTCACGACCACGATGCCGCGCCGCTGCTGCGTCCAGCCGAGCTCGGTGGCGGCCGCCTGCACCCGGTTCGTCGTCTCGGGATTCGTACCGCCGCGACCGTTGAGCACGCGATCCGCCTGAGCCTTGCTCACCTGCGCCCGAGTGGCCACATCGTCGAGCGTCACTCGTCGGAGTTGGCCTCGGCTCAGCACGCGCGACACCAGCTCTGGTGGGAGTTCCCCGGCCAGCACGTGCGCGATCCGATACAGCGCGCCCTTGACGGTGCTCTGGCTGCGGCCCGTCGCTCGAGCGACTTCGGGTTGCGAGAGACCCTGCACCAGATACAGCTCGGCGTATTCCCACTCGGTGCCCGAGAGCTGCGAGTAGCACGGCCCCAGCACATCCGGGTAGTGCGCCGCGATCGCCTCGATCAGGAACATCGCCGAGCCGTCGGTCAGCAACACACCGACGGACAGCAATGTCGCCAGCCGTGGCGCGGCGGCCTGCCGCAGCGCGGCGACCCGCGCCGGCGACAAATCCAGCGCCTTCGACTTCTCCTCGATGGTCAGCTCGTCGGAGTACAACAGGGCGCCGCCTGTTCGCAGGTCCCGCGGAAGTCGATTGATGCATTCCGTCAGCACTTCCGTTGGCGCTGATCGGATGATCCGAAACGCCCTGCCGCGGCGCGGATAGTCGGCGGTGCCCTCGTGGACCGCCGGGACCGGTGACCTCTCGTCTGGATTGTCCACCACGACGCCGGGACGTCTACTTGCCCATCCGAGCCGAGCGGCCTCCGTCCGAATCCGCTGCTCCGTCTTCGGATCGGCGTGTCCGCCCGCGAGTACCCGGCGCGCCGTCCCCTCGGCCACTCCGGCCCGAATGGCGATGTCCGCCAGAGTCACTCGACGAAGTGGGCCAGCCCTCAGATAGCGCCGCACCAATGTGGGCGGGAGTTCTCTCGCCAGTATGTGGGCAATTCGTCGCAGCAGCTTGTTGACGGTGGTCTGCTGGATACCCCGGGTCCTCGCTATGTCAAGTGTCGAAAGGCCCTGTGTCAGGTACTGATCGGCATACTGCTGCTGGAGACGGGTGAGTCGCGGAAAACAGGCTGCCAATATCGCAGGCTCGTGCGCGTGGACCGCCTCGACCAGCAGTAGTTCCCAATTCTCCGACAACAGCATTGCCGCCAGCAGGTCGGCGATGTCATGTTGGCGTTGTTGCACCGAGGTAGCCGGGCGGCCCAATCGTTCCGCCGTGACGGAGACGGACAGCCCTTCCAGGAGCAGCAGCGTTGCGACGTTCTGGTCTCCCTCGGAAAGGAACGGGATCAGGCGCCGCAACTCATCCTTCGACGTCCCGCGGACGAGCTGCAACTCCCTACCCCGCTGGTGGTACGGCACTCGATCGTGATCGATGCGTACAACGGGAACCGGCGAATTCGACGTCTGTTCTTCGCCATCGGCGACGATCCCGGCCCGCCCATGTCGCACACCGAGACGGCGCGCGGCCGCCCGGACCCGCTCGATCGTCTCCGGTCCGGCATCCGGATGCCCAGCGAGGATTCGTTTCACAGTTATCGTGCTGACTCCCGCTTCCCGGGCGACATCGACCTGGGTGGCCCGCCGGAGGGGTCCGCCACTCAGGTACCGCTCCACGACCTCCGGCGAGAGGGTCGAGGCCATGCGCCGTGCGATGCGGTGCAGCATGCGGCGAACTCGCTTCGGCCTCCAGGCCAGCGCCGTCGCGATTTCGGGCACTGTCCGACCCTGCCGGAAGTATGAGTCGAAAACTGCCTGCTCGGCCTCGGTTACCGGCCCCGTGACCGGTTCCAGCAGATCTCGGTCGTGAGCCCAGACCGCCTCGACCAGCAGCAGCATCTCCTCATCGGTGCGTCCGCTGGGATGCGGTTCGGAGCGCCGCAGAGCGGGAGATCCGACGTGGGACAACGCCATCGACACCGTGCGAACCGCGTTGTGCAGCCGCTTCCGGATGAGGTCGTTGTTGCGCCCGGTGGCGGCCGCGATGTCGGCCACCGTCTGCCCCATGAACCAGCGGACGAAGTATTCCCGCGGGCCGGTGCGAAGGCGTCGAACTACGCTGCCGAGCAGTTCGGGCCGCTCATGCTGGGCTGTTCGAATCACGGCCACATCCGTGGCCAGGCGTTCGTCGTCCATCGCAAGCGCTTCGCCGCCCTCGGCGAGCACTGAGGTGAGGTCTACGTCGTCGGCCGCGAGCGCGGCCAATGCCCTGATCAGCGGGCCGTGTTGCGGCATTTCCGCCGCGAACTTCCGACCCAGCTCGGCACGTGCGCGAGCGATCAGGTTGTTCACTTCACTCGGCGCAGCCCCCAGGTGGTCGGCTACCTCCTCTGGGGAGTAGCCTTCGACCGCGGTGAGCCAGAGCACCGTGCGAAATTCTTCGGGCATCGATTCGAACGCCAGACCGATAGGGGTTTCCTCGGAGACCTCCGGTGCTCGATCGCCGCCCAGCTGGATTCGATCGAGTGCGGCCATATCGTCGGTGGGGACCTGCCGGCCGGCGCGAGCGCTGGCGGCGTACGCCCGGTGACGAACGGCCGTGCGCAGGTAGGCGCCGAAACTGAGCTCTGGCCCGTCACCTCGGCGGATCCTCACGAGCAGGTCGGCGAAGCAGTCGGCCACGATGTCCTCGGCGTCGGATCGGTCGCGGACAATCTCCATGGCGGTACCGAGACCCCATCCGTAGTACCGCTCGTACAGCTCGTTGTAAGCGCCGGGGTCGCCCGCGCGAACTGCGGCGATCCGCTCTTGATCCCAGGCACGTTCCAGGCGCCACCGCTCGGGGATGTTCGCGTCGTCCCGGGCCTCGTGCGTGTTCGGCTGCGCGGGTGCGGGGTGCTCGGACTCGGTGTCATCGCCGAGGTCGATCGCGACCGGGTCGATGCCCCCGGGGCGGCGCGCTGATTTGTCGGCTTGCGATGTCTCATCGGTGATCTCGGTCGGCGCCGCGGAATTGCGCGAGGTGGCCGCGGCGGTGCTGTCGGCGTGGCGGGCGCGGATTGCTGCTTCCAGCCCGCTGCGCGCCTCGATGCCGAATTTGGCGTAGATCGATGTGATGTACTTCCGCACCGCCCACGGCGTTACTTCGAGCTCCGTCGCGATTTCTTTATAGTCCCTGCCTTCCACAAGTCGCGTGAACACCCGGAACTCTTGTCGGGTCGACCCGACTCGGGCGAGTTCGAGCGACCCGGCCACTTTCTGGTAGGCGACCCGTACGTTGTCAGGTATTTCTTGCTCGACGATGTGTCCCATCGCCGATGTCTCGATGATTCCTCGCACCTCGTTCGCGACGGCAGACACGAGTTCCCGTCTGGTCATGCCCGGCAGGCCGTACCGGAGGAAATCGGGCATGGACACGGGTGCGGTAGCCATGCCGATGTCCGGGAACTCATCCATGAGCTCCTGAATTCTCTTCCCGAACGTCGCGTGGACTTTCGGGTCGAGGCGCACGTAGTCCCAGATTTCCGTCAGGTCCGACATCATCTGTTCGGTGTCGATTCCCAGGTCTCGAAGTTCCCGGGTCCATTCGTCGAACGAATCGATGCGCGCGGTGGTCGGCGGTGCCTGCAGCTCCGACCGAGAGTGTGGCACGACCTCTTTCCGAATGCTGCCTGCGTTCCGCGCGGCCTCGGTGAGGGACGCTCTGTCCTTCCAGGGTGTCCAGCCGCCTGCTCGAGGCTCCGATGCGGTGGGATCGGGCCGTGAAAGGCGCACCTCGAGCGCAGCGGTTTTCGGCGGCGTCTCGCTCTGTACAGGTCGAGACCACGGGGTGGCGCCGGGCGTCGCGGTGCCCCGAGTTGATTGCTCCGCAGGTGTGTCGGGTTCATCGGCGTCGCCGAGATCGATGGCGACAGGATCCGGACCCCGATCAGTTGGGGGTGCGTGCTCGTCGTCGTCCGCTGCCGTGGCAATTTCGCGATCGAACCGGGCCTGCCATTGTTCGTCGGACTCACCGAGGAGAAGCGTGGGGGTGGAGTCCTGCTCCAGCTCGGTGAGCCATTGCGACAGGTTGTCCAGATAGTTGGTGACCACGTCTGGTCGACCGGCGCCGAGATCCTCAGCGGTCACGACGTTCAATTGCGCGTGCAGATGCAGTTTGACCAGCCCGTCCAAGGTGTTGACATAACGCCGGACGAGCGGATCGATATGGTCGGCATACTGCTGTTTCAGATCGGTGACCGCACGGCGCCACTCCGACGGAGTCCAGTCGGCGCGCTCACCATCGAGTTCGAACTTGTCGGCGAGCTCATCACGCATCCGCGCCAGAATGTGCAGTACGTCAGAAGGGCCGACGTGCGGTACTCCCGGATCCACCGCGTTCTCTTCGATTTTGGCGAGGATTTCGAGAACATCCGGATAGGCGGATTCATGCTCCAGCCGCGCGAATTCCGATTCCGCGTCGATGATCTTTCGCCGCATTTCTTGAATCCTGGCGCGCGGGTAATTGTGCCGGACCCATGTCGGCGTGCCATTGATCGCCTTGACGAAATGGTTGACGAATCCCTCTTTCATCCAGTCGGTATCGGTGAATCCGTCTTTCGTCCACGGAATTACGAATCCGTTGCTGTTGTCGATGGGGCGCAGATGTATACCGCGCTCGAGTAGCCAATTTCCGCCCTCGTGTCGATCCCACGGGCGGATCGCGGTGTCGCCGAGGCCCTGCCGCTGCGCGGCGGGTGTGTGGAAGAATTGTGCCCACTCATCTCTGCCGCTGGCGGTGATCTTATCGGCTTCGACCCCCGGCACGTACTCGACCAAGAACACGCGATCCTTGCGGCGCAAGAATCCTGGTGGTCGTGCGCCGGCGGCTTGAAGGATGATTGTCGAAAGCTCTTCGGCGTTGGCTTGAGTCTTGTCCCTCACATGCTTCTCGATGACCCGGAAGCCGTTGTTGTAAGTGACTTTGAAAACAAAGATCGAAGTCGTGTAATCATCCGTATAGTCCTTGAGTAATTCTGGGGGGGACTTCCTGCCGGACCGCTCCGCTTCCTCGACCTTTTCTTTGAAGGATCGTTCGTCGATGAGCCCGTTCATCCACGCTGCATCCTCGTGGTTTCGATAGAAGCGGAGTCCCGTTTCCAGCTCGTCGTGAACACCCGACACGGGTTCGACTGTTACCTGGTCGTCCGCCCCGATCAATGCCCGCTGGTACTCGATCGTCACGTTCTCGCGCGCTGCCCATTCCCGCAGGCCCGGTACCTGCAGATCCAGCAGGTTCTGCTGGCCGAGCAGCGGTGACGCCACCACGATCCGGCGTCCCGGCAGAACCCCGATCCCGTCGACCAACCTTCCTTGATCGTCGTGAACGGGTTGCAGGCCCTGCGCACGGAGCACCTCACGGGCGGCGAGGACCGCCGATGCGGTGCGGACCTCGGCCGCGTACCGGTGAACGTTGTCGATATGGGGCTTCAGAAAGCGGAAATGCTCGCGAACTTCGCGCATCAACTGCACTTCGGTCAGCAGCTGAGCCGACTCCGCATCGAGCACCTGTCGGCGCAGCATCGTGGCGAACCGCAGGCGCTGTCCGGCGCGAAGTTCGTTGATTGCCCGTGCGATCTCCTCGGCTTCCTCAGCATGGAGGTGCGTGGTGTCTTTCCCGGAGTCCCGGACCGGCCGCAGTGCTTCTTCCGCCACTTCCTCCAGTTCGTGCCGGGTTGCCTCGAGCAGGCGACGTATGCTGCGAGGCAACTCGATCGGCGCACCGGCGGGAGATCCGGTCACGTCGCCCGTCCATCCCTCCGGTGCGGGGCTGGGTGCGTCAGGTTCGTCGGGGTTGCCGAGATCGATGGCGACGGTGTCCGGTCTGCGGGGTGCGCTCGGCGTGGTGTCTTCGCTCGCAGGTTCGTCGAAGGCTCCCAGCCGCACGGCTTTCATCAGCATCGGAGTTCGCTTCGTCTCGCCGAGTACGGCGCCGATCCGGGCCCGGCGGCGCTTGACGGTGAGCTTGGCCACGCCCAGCACCTCGGCGATGGCCTGATCCGTGAGGCCATCGGCCATCAACTGGAGAAGTTGTCGTTGCTCGCGGTCCAGGCGGACCGTACCGGCTGGTGGTCGATTTCCGTCGTGGACGAACCCCTGCCGCTTGGCCGCCAGGACCGTCCGGATCGCGCCGGTGGTACCGAACTTCTTGGCCGCACTCTTCTGGTAGTTCGTGACCGCCTTCGGGTCGACGCCCAGCCGTCTCCCGATCTCCGCAGGGGTCAAACCCTGGTAGATCAGGTTGAGCACCTCGAGTTCCCTGCTGGTGAGCCAGGGCGAGGACGTCGTCGCGGCGGCGCTGCTGGGTCGGGCGATCCGAGGTGCGCTGCTTGCGGCCCGAACCGGTAGCCGGGCAGGGAAGTTGGCCGCGGTCGCCACCGCTGTGGCCAATTGCCGCGCTGCGACCCAGAGCGCATCGCGATCGGATTCGGTGCCGTCGGGCGAGGTAGGTGATGTGCCCGGACTCGTGGGCCAGAAGGCGCGGATCAAACGATCACGCCGGTGGCTCGGCAACCCCTCCAAGATGCGCCGCACATCCGTGGTTCGGGCTTCGGCCAGCAGCTGGAGCAGGGGATCGGTTTGCTCGAGTCGCGCGCATTCGGAAACGAACTCCCGGATGCTGTACCAGGGGCCCGCGAAACTGCGGTGGTGCGAGATTTTTTCTCGCGCAATGTTATTCAACCACAACTCGATATTTCGGTTACCGAGCCGCCCCAGGCGTGCGATCGCCGTCGCGCATACCTCGTCGGCGATGTGGTGCGCTGCCTGCTGCCCGAAATCAGCAGCAAGGCGCGAAATCTCGGGCTCGAACCGTTGCCGGAGCAGGGCGGTCGCGAGTTCCGGTCGTCCGCTCGCGACATGCTGCTCGAGGACCTGCCGCAGCCGCAGTGCGGTGTCCCACGGGGTGCCGACTCGGCCGGCAGTGTTCGCCTCGTTGGTCGTGCCGTGCTGTGGGCCCGGCTGTGCCCCAGCGCGATCCGGCGAGTTCCGCGGCGAGGTGGTTCCGGGTTGTCGTGGCCTGACCGGCGTGGGATCGGCCTCGTCCGGATCGAGGTCGATCGCGACGGGGTCAGCGCCGCGATCGGCCGGGGTCGCGGGTCCGTCGTGGTCCGTCGCCGTATTCATGGGGTTGTCGATGTTCGCGGCCGACAGGAATCCCGCGGCGGCGGTGACGTCGTCGGTTGTGCCCGCTTCGATGCCTGCCCGAACCAGTGCGCGCGTGACGGCGCCGAGATCGCCAGGGGCTTCGGCGAGCGACCGCCGGACGATGGCCGCGACGGGTTCGGGGTCGTCGGGGCTGATCGGTTCCCACACGCCGTCCGTCAGCGCCAGGACGACACCGTCGCCGCGTACGTCTCGGGCCTTCTTGCGCGGTTTCAGCCCATCCAGGGAGCGGCCCAGGTTGTGGGTGAGACCCGGCCCGCCGATCGCCGAGTGTTCGGCTTCTTCACGAGTGGTGTCGTCGAAGACGTCCAGCACATCCTGGACCTTCGAGTCGTCCCTGGTCAGCTGTATCGGCGGGCCGCCGTCCAGCGGAATCCAGTACGCGCGGCTGTCGCCCACCCAGTCGATGGTGAGCCGTCCCGACTCCATCAACGCGACCACGATCGTGGTGGCGGGCGGCTCGGCCGCGGGAGACTCCGGGGGCAAAGCGAGTACCGCCTCCTGGGCGGCGGCCACGGCGCCCTCGACTACGGCCACCGGATCGATCCGGCCGTCGCGGTCGGCCCGCCGCAGCGCCGCCACCACGAAATCGTGGGCGGCTGCCTTGGCGGCGGCGGAGGCGCGGCGACCGCCCTTCGGCCGGGAGAGACCGTCGTTCACGATCAGTGCGGTGGCCTCTTCGCCACCGACATTCGCTCGGATCAGGGCGAAGGCGTCCTCGTTGTGCGCGTGCGCGCCTCGATCGCTCGCTGCCGCGACCGCACCCAGGTCCTCCACCGTCAGGTTCTGCTCGACGTAGCGCCGCGGTGCGGTTTCCTCGGAGCCGCGGGGTTCCTCGACATGGTCTCCCCGTGGGTGTTCCGATCCGGGCTGCGCTGCGCGGTCCTCGGGGGTTCGATCAGGCGACGCTGACTCGCCGGGACCGGGCTCGGTGGGATCGTGCTGCCGGGGCTGCGTCTGCGCGATGAAGTCGGGTTGTCCGTCCGCGCCGGGCCAGACGACGAGTGCGCCGGGTTGCGCCGCCGGGGGAGTGGTCGTCGCGCGATGCCGCGGTTCGCCCAGCATCTCCGCGATAGCGCGGACCACGCGGTCGGCTATGCCATAGTTCTCAGCGGCTTGCGCGAGTCGTCGTTGTCGATCGGTCGCAGCGGCCAGGGCGGTGGCCGCAGTGTCGCGCATCTGGGTTGCTGCCAATAGCTCCGAGATCGCGCGGAAGTGGTCGAGCAGGAACGAGAGGCGCTCCCGGCCGATCCGTGTCGTATCCAATTGCTCCGCGAAGGTCAGCAGTTCCTCCAGCCACTGCGACATATCCCATAGCGCGTTATAGCGTCGCGTGGCCTCGGCGAGCTGTTGGCGGTCAGCGGTGTTCACGGCATCGAGCGGTGCCCCTGCGGCCACCATCTCCCCGAAGATCGTTTCGGCCACCTCGCGCAGCCGTTTTGTCTCTTTTGGCCGGAGGTGGTCCGCGGGCCGGGTCACGATAGGCGTGTCTGTTCGGGGGCCGGTCTGTGCCCACACCTCCGCGACGGCGGCGAGAGCCGATCCGAGCCGTATCTCCGCGGCGTCCTGCCGAGCCCGCAGGACGGCAGGTGTCCCTTCCCGCAGCCCCTGCTCGTAGGCGGCGTTTTCCTCGGCGGCTTCGTCCGCGCAGGCCAGCCATGCCGACATCTGATGCGCGAACTGCTCCAGCAACCGCAGCCGTTCCGCCGGGACCTGCGCATCCGGCTGGCGCCGCAAGGCCACCAGTTCATCGATCAGAGCGGGTGCTCGATTCAGCACGGAATCGTTCGAAACCTCGACTGCGCCGGAGAGTCTCGCGGCGACCGCATCACGGAGTGCCCGCAACTGCGCGGTTTCACGGGATTCCGCGTTGTCGGGCTGACGGCCTGCGGGAGGGCTTTCATCGGGACCGGTGGCTGCGTGCTCGCTCGAATTCACCGGCTGGTGGGGGTGGATCCGTGGAGCGCCGGGTGGAGGCGTGCTCGATGTCTCTGGTTCGTCGGGGTCGAGATCGATGGCGACGGGATCCGGTCCACGCGATTCCGTCGGCCGAATGCCTTCCGGCTGATCCGTCTGGTGAGCGGCATTCGCCTTGTGTTCCCGGTATTGGCCGCGGACTCGTTCGGCGTCGTCGAGGAGACCGGACTTCTCGCGATACTCCTCGACCAGCGGGAGTGCGCGGGCCTGGCGGGGGTTCAGCTTGCCTTCTCGCCCGAGTTGCAGCAGCGCCCCCAGCAACCTGTCCACCGCTGCCGCGCTCGACAGATCCGCGCGTCCGTTGCTGAGCTCGAGGAGTTGCCGCCGCAGTGCGTCGACTTCCTGCCGCAACGTCTTCAGTTTTTCCGGATCCGCGACCAGTTCCTGGGTTGTGGGCAGTGCAGCCGGATCGTGTTCGTTCGGGTTCGTCGACGCTCGTTGGGGGGAAGCCGGCTGTTCGGGCGGTTCCGGTGTGGCGGGTTCCGGCGCGTTGGGTTCGTCGGGGTCGAGGGCGAGGGCGACCGGGTCGATTCGGGTGCCGGGCGTGGGCTGGCGCCGACTGTCGGTGTCCGTGGGTGGGGTGGACCGGTTCCGCGTCTCGTCGTTCGCGTCGGTGGGATCGGGGTTCGAGCTGGCGGTCGAAGGGTCCAGGCCGAGTCCGGTCAGGTCGATGCCGATCGATCCGGGAGTGTTCGGATCGGATGCGGGTGTGTTCGGTGGTTGATCGGTGGGAGTGCCGGACGCCGTAGGTGGCGGCATCGGCACTTCGAACCAGATGGTTTTGCCGCCGGCGCGTTCCAGGATCACACCCCAGACCGAGGCCATTGATTCGAGCATGCCGAGGAAGAAACCGTGGGTGTCGGCGACGATCCCGGTTCCGTCCCATTCGGCGGCTTGGTCATCGGTGAAAGCGGCGGCGCTGACGGTGCCCTGGGTGGTTGCCTCTTGTCGCGCGGGTAGGCCACGGCTGGTATCGGTGATTCCGACGCGAATCGTGCTTCCGTCGATCCGGATTCGTACCCTGGCGTCGCCTTGGTCGGCGTAGCGGTAGACGTTTTGGACGAGGTCGGATACGAGTACCGTCAGGTCGTAGGGATCAGGGTGACCGGCCTGTCGCAAGCGCTGTCGTACTGCTCGCCGCGCGAGGCCCGGGCCCTGTTGCAAGGAGCCCTGCGGTATGGACAGGTCGAGAATGAGTTCGTGGGGTGGTTGCGAGGGGTCGTTGGTGTCGGCCGTTTCGAAAAGCTTGAACCAGACTTGTTTTCCGCTGTCGCGGGGCAGCGCCCATCCCCATGTTTCGGTGTGTGTGTCGAGAAGGTCGACGGCGCGCCACCCGGGGCGGTCGCCGCTCTCGCGCGCCGGCAGGGTGCGGCTGTCGTCGCCGACGTGGATCTCGATCCAGCGTTGACCTGATTGTCCGTGGATGGCAGCGGAGATTTCGGGTGTCCCGCCGCCGTCGTCGCGGGCTTGCAGCGCGAGCTCCCAGGCGATCGCGGCGGCCCGGTCGGTGTGTTCGGCGATGGGCCAGTCGGCCAGCGCCTGGTGCAGCGGTTCGACGGCCGCGGCGATGTCCTGCAGATTCAGGCATCGGGTGGCGGTGTCGACCAGGTGAAGGAGTTCGGCGGGCGCGTCCGGGCGGCGCGTGAGGGCGCGGAGGTGGTGCAGCGGGTCGCTGCTGATGCGGTCGGTCCATCCGGTTCCTGGCTGGGGCAGGCCGAGGATGTGAGCGAGTTCGTGGTCGAATTGTTCTGCCCGGTGCTGCCATTCGGCGCGCTGCTCGGGGGTGGTGGTTTCGCGGGCGAGCTCCTGAGCCTTGGCTTCATGGGCGAGGCGGTCGACCACCCAGCCGGGGAGCCGGGTGAGGTCGGCTCGGTCGGCGGCGTCGCGGCGCTCGGCGTCGGTCATCGATCGCAGTTCGACATCGATATGGTCGAGTACCTGCTTGACCGCGCCGGGCAGGCTGTTCTGCAGGGCCGCAGCGACACCTGCGGGGGTATGCGTGGCGGCCGTCGTGGGCGTTTCGCGTGAGGGCGGCGCGTCCGCGGTGTCGGCAGTATCCGCATCGCTGTCCGGTAGCGGCTCGAACACCTGCGATTCGTTCGGGATCCAGTAGCCGAGTGCCGAAGCCGCAGTGAGTACACGACGCGCTCGCTCGGTTTGCGCCGGGATGCTGCCCCGAAGCACACCGTTGACCGTCGACTGGTCGACGCCGGATAGCTGCGCGACCTGGGCGCGGGAGGGCTGCTCCACGAATGTTCCGGGTAGGAACTCGCCGTCTTCGAGTGTCGGCGGGGTGAACCGTTCCGCAATGAAGTCCGGATCGATTGTGATGCGCAGATGCGCCGGGATCTCGTAGCCGAGCCAGTGCGCGGCGACCAGAATGCGCTGTTCCAGTTCGGAGTGGGTCGGTTCGGTGCGATTCATCGCCTTGCCGACCGCGGTGGGATGTACACCCGCCAACTTGGCCACGTCCACGGCGGAGGGCTGCCGGTCCAACTCCCAAACACCGAGTGCGAGAAAAGCTTCAGCCAGCTCGGTGAATCGGTCCAGGTCCGGGATGTTCACCGCGGTGAGCCTGCGAAGCCTGGCTCGCACGTACGCGTGATCTATCGCATGGGGCTGGATACCAAGCAGCTCGGCCAGTTCGGTGCGCAGTGCGTGCAGATGGGCGAACTCGATCTCCTGTGCCCGCGGGTACCAGAACCCGAGCTGATCGGCAGCGGCAAGCACCCGCCGCCCGACATCCGAGTCGGCCGCGATGGTTCCTCTGAAGACCGCACTGACCTTCTTGTTGTCGACGCCGGCCGCACGCCCGACCCTGGCCGGTGAAGGTTGCGCTGCAAAGCTTCCCGGTAGGAAGCCACCATTGACGAAGCGCGGCGGAGTAAACCGGTCGCGCGCAAACGCGGGATCAATGACCTTGTCGTAGCCGGGCGGTATCGGATACCCGAACCACTGTGCTGCGATAAGGACGCGCTGCTCTTCTTCGGTGCGCGCGGGTTTGCCGCGCTGTGCGTAGGTGTCGAGCACATGCCCGATCGACCGCTGGTCGACGTTGGCGAGCCGCTGCACGTCCGCTTTCGTCGGCCTCCGATCAGCATCGCGCTCATCGAGCTCGAGGAAGATTTCGGCCACTTCGACCACATGACGGAGTTCCGGTGTTCCGGTCGCATCGGCCACCATTCGCAGCACGGCCAACGGATCGTCGGCCGGCGGCGCGTAGGTAGCCCCCCATCCGGCGGTCGAAAGAATCTGGGCCAACTGCTGATTCAGTTCGGGGTTGGGGACGCTCGGATCCGATGCCATTCGGCGTGCAACCCATGACAGTACGTCCGGTATCCGTCCCTGTTCGGCGATTCGGCGCCAGCCGTCCGGGCCCAGAGCCCGTAATCGGCTCTGCACGAGGTCGAGACCCTGCCGGACCGGCTCCTGCTGCACCCGGGCCGGGTCGATTCCCCATGCGGCGGCCAATTCCGCACGCAACGTCGCGATCTTCTGAGTGTCGAGGCGCCGACCGGGGTGGGTTTCCTCGGCGTCACCGCTGGTAGGCGCGGCCGAAGGGGAGCGGGCGCCGGTGGTTCCGGTGCCGAGCAGCTCCGACATGCGGAACACATGGCGTTCGGTTCGGTTGTCGGCATCCCAGAGTTCGGCCAACCTGTCGATGTCGTGCCCTACGAAGAAGTTCTCGAGGGCGGCGGCGAGCGTCGCGATTTCCGGCGAGTCACTGATTTCCGCGACGCGATACAACTCGGTCGGCAGCTCGGTGGCGTCGTCGGGCAACGGGCGCAATTCCGGAAGGCCGAGTAGCTGTGCGAGCTCGGAATCGAGCTGTTCGCCTCCGCGATACAGGCGATTTCGCTCTGTTGCGGACAGCGCTCCGTCATCGATCGCCTGGGCCGTCGACGATTGGATTTCCCGGTCGAACCGAATGCGATTCGCGATCCACGGTCCGAGCCCTGTGACCAGCCCGCCGCGGACTGCCTGGGCAACTTCCTCCGAACTCATAGTCTGCAGTTGCGCCTGCACGGTGCTCACCGCTTGGCGTACCAGCCCGTGGCGCAGTAGATTCGGAGCGATGCCGAGCAGGTCGGCCAGGAGCGCGCGTGCGGCCTCGGATTCGGTCCGTGCTCGGTTGCCCGCGAGCGGATTCGTCTGAAGCCGACTGAGGTCCACGCCGAACTTCTCGGCCAGGTGACCACGTGTCGACGCCGATGGCAGCCGCATCGTGCCTGCCTCGCGGCGAAGGTCGGCCACGAGACGGGGTGCTGCGCTCCGCAATACCCAAGCATCGTCTCGCCTCGTGCGGTGTCCCAAAGCGTCGCTGATCTCCTCGAGGCGCACACCCCCGAAGTACACAAGTTCACAGTATGTCCGTGGCTCGTTGGGCAACCGTTCGATCGCGCGGAGCAACGCCGCCAGATCACCCCTCATCGCGGCGGCCACCTCGCTCGGTACGCGTGCCTCGACTGCCAGCAGCAGCTCGGCATACCGGCGGGATCCGGGTATCGGAAGCTCGTCGACCCCTACCTGGAATATCGGTCCCCGCGACAGCCACCTGATCAACGTCCGCGGTACCTGACCTCGCAGCGATCCCCGGACGCGGCCCATGACCCGCCATATCTCGCCAGTGGCCAATCCCCGCAGGTAGTCGAGTTCAGCGTATTGCCGTGGGACATCGGGAAGCGCGGCGATAGCTTCCAGCAGTGCCGGAAGGTCACCGTTTACTGCTTCCCTCAGTTCAGCGGGCAGGCGGGCCTCCACCGCCGCCCGCAGGTCGTCATACTCCGGTGATCCGGGCGGTGGCAGCATGTCGGTACCGAGTTCGAACACCGCTCCTCGGGCCACAACTTTCGCCAGTATCGGAGGGACGGTTTCGAGCAGGTTCTTGAACGTGTTGACTTCGATGCCCAGCTCTCGCACCATCCGATGCCGCGGCGTCCCATGCAGGTAGTACGACTCGGCGAACCGCCGCTGCCGTTCCTCCGGCAATTGGGCTATTGCGCGCAGCAGCGCTGCGAGGTCGCCATCCACCGCATCCCGCAACACCGCCGGCATGCGTCGCTCGACCGCGTGCCTGAGCTCGGCATAGCGCGGCGAGTCCGCCGGCGGCAGGCCGTCCAGCCCGAGCCAGTCATATTCCAATCCGTCCGTGAGTTCATCGACGGACAGTGGTTCGGCTTCCTCGACACTGCCGGAACGCGATGTGAGCGACGCAAGAAACTCGCGCCGATCCGAGACCCCCACTTTTTGATAGATCCGCTCGGCGTGGGTTTGTACCGCTGTCTCGGATATCTGCAGTCGTTCAGCGATCTCTGTATTGCTCATGCCCTCGGCGAGCAAGGTGAAGACTGCTCGCTGGCGTTCGGTGAGCGGAAGTTGTCCAGGGTCAACCAGTGTGTCCGCGAGCTCATCGATATCGACATCCTCGATGCTGTCGAACCGTGTTGTGAGCGTCGCCAGCAACTCGCTCCGGTTCGATACCCCGCGTTTGCGGCAGATCCGTTCGGTGTGGTTCTTGACCGATGCCTCGGATATTTGCAGGTGTTCGGCAATCTCCGCGATGCTCTTGCCTTCGGCGAGCAAGGTGAGGACTGCTCGCTGACGTTCGGTCAGCGGGCGCTGTCCAGAGACGACCGTCATAGCCGCGTCCGGCAGGCCGACCTGAGCTGACGGGGGACTCGGCGTCTGCGAGTCGGCCGATTCCGAGTCGCCTGTGTCGGGCTCGTCGGGATCGAGGTCGATCGCGACGGGGTCATTGCGGTTGCCGGAGGTCGTTGTCGCGGCAGGCCGCGGTGTGTCCCCGTCTTCGTCGGTGTTGCCTTCGGCGTGTGGCATTCTCACCTGCTGCTGGTCGGCACCTGCTTCTCCGGTGAGTCCGTGCTGTTGCGCCGCCTGCACGGTGGGACGCAGGCCGTCGGTATGCAGCTTGATTTCCGCGCGCGCGATGTACCCGTTCACCGTGTTGCGGGACAACCCGAGCCTGGCCGCGATCTGTCCGGAAGTCAGGCCCTCGGCGAGTAGCGCGAGTACTTCCCTTTCCCTGCCGGTGAGTGCGGTGGGGTGCTGCTCCGCGAGGGCGGAACGGAACGCCTGGACGGTGTCCGCGGGGACCGTGCCCGTGATGGGGGTATACGGCAAGTCCGCCACCACCAGTCGCAGAGTCTGGAGCTGCTGAGGTGACAGATCGGTGCGCTTCGGGGACGACGGCACGGTGCCGTCGGGCAAACCGCTCGATTGTGCGTTCGTGGGCATACGGACGGGCCCCTCGAATCCCACCCGCTCGGCCAGTCGGACGAGCAGCCGGTTCGACTGGTCCGGCGTCATCCCGAGCACGGCGGCGAGGGAATCTTCGGTGATGCCGTCGGCGATCAGGCGCAGCACGTGGAATTCGCTCTCCGACAGTGTGATCGCGTCGAACGTTCCCATCGGCCCGTCCGGGTGATACCAGAAGCCGATCTCGTCGGCCGCACTGCGCACCAGCCGCATGTCATCGTGCGTGCCCGAGCCTTTCACCACATCACGGACCGTGGCCTTGGCCGCACCCGCTGCGTCGGCCAACGTGTCGCGAGGCGGCTGCGGCTTGATCCGCGCGGGGACGAACTCGTCGCCGATCCAGCGCGCCGGACGAACGCGACGCGTCACGAAGTTCGGATCGGTGAGGGCCGCGATGTCCGCGCGGTCCGGCGGTACACCCAACCGGTGAGCCGCGGCCAGGACGCGTTGCGTAGTCTCGCCGTGCCACGGCTTCTTGACGCCGAATCGTCCGTTGAACACGTTGCTGACATACGAGTTGCCCACACCCGCCAGCCGGGCGATATCGGCTCGTGTCGGTTTCTGCTCGGTTTGGCTCGGGCGCAGGGTGAGGTAGCGCTCCGCCAGACGGCGCGTCTGTGGCACGACGGTCTCGTCGGCGGCCAGCACTTCGGCGTGCGTGCGGGTCAGTTCGTCGTCGGCGACGCCCACCTGCTGCGCCAGCTGGCTGCGCAGCGTGTGGATCTGGACCGGATCCAGCGGGACTGCCGCCAGCGGTTCGAGAGTGGCACACAGGAAGGTCTCACTCGCGGCGACAAGGTGTTCCACCTCCGGCGAGTCCGTCAGGCTCGTGATCCAGTACAGCTCGGCCAGCACCTCGCCCGTGGTCATCGGCCGGGGCGGGCTCAGGTCTTGCAACCCCAGCAGTGCCCGCAACTCTTGGTCGAGGGTCCGGCGCCGATTGCCGAAACCGTTCTGGTCCAGTGGATCAGCCTCAGGGTCGGCCGCATCCAGAGGTCCGGATTCTTCGTCGTCGCGCCGCTCCAGCTCCGCAAGCGCGCCCTCGTGAGTGGCCGCTTCCTGATCCGCGTGCAGTTCGAGCTGGGACCGGATCCATCGACTCAGTTCCTGACCGTCGATGCCGGTCGCGGCGGTGGGCATGGCTCGTGTCTGTTCCGCGACGAGGGTGAGGGCGAGGCGTACAGCTCCCCGCGTCACCGCAGCGGGTGGCAGCCGGAGTTGCTCGGCCAGCGCGCTCTGGGCCGGGTCCGAGGCCACTTCGGCGGACTGGGCCGATGGTGCCTCGCCGGATCGGTCGATGCCGGCGGGGATGGACGAGGCCTCGTGGGAGTCGGGTGTCGACTCTCGGTCGGTATCCGTCGCCGTTGCCCGCCGCAGCGCGTCCGTGACGCGTGCCTGCAACTCCGGGTCCGGGGCGTCCGCGCGATCGTCGACGGCGATACCGCTGTGCAGTGCCCAGGCGACCAGCCCGGCGGTGTCGTCGATACCGAGTTTGGTGCGTAGGCCGCGCCGGATGTATTTCACCAACGGCACCGAGAGGCCCAGCTCTGCCGAAATAGCCGGGTTCGTGAACCGCCGGGCCACTAGGCGCAGGACACTGGTCTCCTGCGGTGTCAGACCGACGTCGGCCGTCGGTTCGGGTATCGGTTCCGGGTGCTCCGCCGACCATGCCCGCTGCGCCGCCATCAGTAGCACGGCCCGATCAGGGGTTCCGAGCTTCACCGCGATGCTGTCGAGTTCGTTGATCACGGTGGCGTGTGATCCGCCCAACGTGCGAGCGATCGCTTTGAGTGACAGGCCTTGCGCGGCCAGCCGCAGCACCTCGGGTTCACGCCCGGTCAGTTCGGACGGGCGGGTGGCGATCCGAGATCGGAAGGCGCGCAACGTGGCCCAGGACACCGCTGCCGGATCACGGCTCGTGCCCGGCAGCGACTCGGCCAGCGCCTCGAGCCTCTCGTGCTGCGATGACGGTTCTCGTCGCTGCGCCGACACCCGGATCCTGCCGCGCGTACCGATCTTGTCGGCCAGTTGCACCAGCAAGGGATCCAACTGGCTCCGCGGCATGCCGAGTGCGGTTGCGAGGGCCTCGGGTGGCGCTCCCTTGGTGACCAGATGGAGCAGGAGCGCCTCGACTTCACTCAGTTCGACGGTCCGCGCCTCTGCGGGAGGCGACTGGAGGCTACGCGCCCGGTCTGCGAGTTCCTCGTGATCCGAGGTGCCCAGCTTGGCCTGGATTTGGACCCGATAGCCCCGTGCCGTAGCTGCCGTAACTCCCAGCTGGTCACCGATCGCCTGATCTGTGAGATCGGCCGCAACCAGGTCGAGAACCTCGCGTTCGCGCGGAGACAGGTCGACGTGCTTCCGCGTTGCCGCGGAGTGGGGATCGCCGGGCTGGAACGCCCCCTGCCGCTGTGCCGCCAGCAGCCCGGGCAGCCTGCCCTCGACACCCAACCGGCCGGGGAGCGCGGCCATGAACGTCCGCACCCGATACCGCGTCGTCGCCAGCTCGGTAGCGATTTCACGATTGTCCAGGCCGTTCGCCGCCAGCTGGAGAATGGCGACCTCGTCCGGAGAGAATTCGACGTCGACGTGCGGGCCGGATGGTTCGTCCAGCCATCCCTCCCGATCTGCCGCGAGGACCGCGGGAATCACACTCGGGCAGCGGAGTTTGGCACACGCATGCCGGGCGTAACTCTGGACGGTTTTGTGCGAGATCCCCATCAGCGGGCCGATTTCGGGGTAGGACAGGCCGCGCGCACTCAGGCGCAACACCTCGAGCTCCCGGGGGGTCAGCCCGCCTCTGTCGGGGATCGGAGCGTCGGATTCGGTCCGATCTGGTTCCGGAACCACCTGTGCGAGAGATTCTCCGGATGCCCGGACGCGAGCGACTGCCGAGGCGAATTTGCGAATCGCAGCCCACAGCAGAGGGTCCATGTCCTCGCCGAGAGCCGGTAGCACCGCTGCGGCCATCCGGTCCGACTGGCCCGGCCAGAACTGGCGGAGCACCCGCTGCTGGTTCGGGTCGAGCCCGCCCTCGCGGAGAGCGCGCCGCAGATCCTCGGGGTCGGCATCGGCCAGGGCGCGGGCTACCGCATCGCTCCGTTCGATCGACGGGCCGGCGACGTAGACCGCCAAGATCTGCCGCCGGAAATTGTCGAAAGCAGCACGCCTGGACGCCTGGACTGAGCGAGGCAAGTCCGGGACGGGTCGCGTCGGGTCCGGCTGCGCATCGTCGGGGTCGCCGAGGTGGACCGGGGCCGGGAAAGCTGCCCGCGCGTGGGACCGGCTGTGCTGCTGCCAGAACTCCGGTGGGAACGCCGACCTGCCGTCAGGTCGCCCGGTCGCCGCACGCGATGAATGGCTTTGAGGCGTTCGCGGTTCGGGCTTCTGTGCGGTGCGGTCCGGGGTCGATGTGACCGTGGCGCGGTGCTCCGCCTGGAGCCGGGCCAACTCGTCGAGCACGAAACCGGCCTCGGGGTTCAAGTACGCGATTTGCTGTTCCGCGTAGTCGGCGCGCGCGGCGGGGGACATAGCGCGCCATCTCGCGGCCAGGGATGCGGACGGGCCGTTCGAGGCGATGCTCGTGCCGAACTCTGACGCGGCCGGGACCGGACCGCGATAGTCCGCCTGCACCAGGGCATTGCGCTGTTCGGCTTCCCGCAACACCTGGAAATACGGAATGTCTCGAAGCAGGGCTTGCAGGACGTAGGCGGGATGTGTGCGATCGGCCGGTGCGGTCCTGCCGAACGCATTGTTCGCCTCGGCCAGTGCTTCCGCCGGATTGAACACTTTGAGTTCGCCGAGCGCAGGTTCGTAAGTGCCCAGGGCTTCCCTCTTCGCCGCCGAGTTCGGATCGGGATGGGCTGGATCGTGTTCGTCGGCGAGTATTTGCCTGCGAGTGTGGGGATCGAGCTGCTGCAACCAAGCGTCGTATACGAGCTTCATATCGGCCCAGCCCGCTCGATCGTCTTCTGTATCCCCGCCGAAAACCCGGCGCAGCGGACCGATAACCCGTGATACCTCGGCTCGTTGCAGCCATTTGTCGAAAGCCTCTCGACTTTCGAATTGATTCATCCACGATACGAAGGCCTTGTACAGGCGATCTTCTTCTGTGCGCTTCTTCTTACTTGTGCTGTATGAGTCGAGCTGGCCCAGCCAATCATCGAAATCGAGGTCCGGTGGCAGCATGCCGGCCTTTTTGAACTCGGCGAAATGCGTGTACAGGAATCCGAATGCTCGTGCCTCTTTGGAGTCTTCGTAGTCCTTCCCCTGGACGGCTCCGTCTCGTAGATGAGCAATCGGCTTTTCGTCGTAGAGCCCCTTCCGCGCGGCTCGATCCTGCAGATGGCCCATCTCATGACTGACGGCGTCGTATGCGGGATCGCCGGTCGGTGCCATCAGGTGGCCTGCCTGCACCGCCTTCCGCATGGCGTTCCGGAATCTGTCCGGGTTGCCGAAAAGGTTCTCGTTCAGGACCATGAAGGTCGGGGCGTCCTTTTCGATGCCTTCGGGAGTCCAGATACAGGCGCCGGTACTGCCGACCATGGGGGCGACCAGTACGACGTCGAGCTTGATCTCCTGTCCAGCCGCGAAACCGTCGACTATCGCGTTCCTGATCGACAGAGCCGTGTCGACGGAGATCCCCGGCTTGTCCAGTCCGAGCACCTCGATGCCGAACGTCTCGAACAACTGTCGGGCAATGGCCTGCTTGATTTTTCGATCTGCCTCGGCCGTCCTCGCGGAGTTCGCACGGTCGCGGTTCTCGGCCCATGGTTGCCGTTGCCAGGCCGTCGTGTCGGTCGCCTGTACTGCGATCTCCTGCGCGACCCACCCGAACAGGGCGACCTGAGCGTCGGTGAGGTCGTCGCCGCGGAATTTGGGATCGAGCGCTTCGTTGACGAGTCGGCGTACGGCGGGATTCAGGTGATTGAGGCTGTCGAGCCACGTGTCTCGCGCTCGGCTGAGCAGCCAGTCGCCGATATCGATGCCCGGGGGAACTTGCCAGCCACCGGCTTCGGCGGCGCCGAGCGTGGCCCGGGCGACGGCGTGCGCCAGGAGCTGGATCCGCGCGGGTGGGGTGCCGTGCTCCGCATCCCCGCTGAGTACGGCACACATGGCCTGGGCGGTGGCGGGGCCGAAATGGCGGTCCAGCACCTGCGCGGCGGACCGATCGCCCTGCTGCGCCCGCTGCAGTGTCTCGGTGCGGTCGCCGGGAGGCAGCTGGTCGAACGGGACGGTGGTACCCACCGGGGCCGCGAGGACGGGTTGGGCGGTCGGCACCTGCGCGACCAACTGGGCGACGGCTGCGGTGTGCGCGTCTTCGAGCCGGTGTCCTTGCTGCAGCACCGTCCCGGCGTCGGTGACGAGTTGACGCTGCGCCGGATCGAGTCGATTCAGGCTGGTGTGCAACAGATTTCGTGCGGTCTCGCGCACGTGGTCGGCGATGTCGGTGCCGATGGGGATCCCTTGCGACTCGACCTGATCGAATGTCGCGTCGCGGACGGCCTGCGCGACCGGCAGCAACGGTGCGGCCGCCTGTCCGCCGGGTGCGTCCAGCACCCGCAGGAGATGGCGGAGGGTGCTGTCGCCGTGCTCGTCACGCAGGTTGGCTGCGACCGGTGGGTTACCGGAAGCCAGGTTGGATGCTGCCCCGGCGGCGAGGCCTGCGGCGGTCGGGACGGGGGTGCCGTTGTGGGTGGCGGCAGGCGCGTGCGAGGTCGCATGTGGACCGGTCGCATGCGGAGCCGCGGTCCCCGCGGATCGGGGAGGGGGTTGCTGGGGTTGCTGGGTCGCGGTGCCATGTGCGTCCGTGGGTGGGGCGTTGGCTTGGTTGGCGCTCGCGTACTTGGAGGCGAGCTGATTCTGCTCGACGGCGTCCTTCATCGCCGGGACGGCATGCTTCCACAGGTCGGACTCTGCGTTTCGCAGCGCCGTTTCGGTCCTGTTCAGTTCGATGCGCGTCGCCTCGGTGTTGAGGGCTTCGTGCTGTTCCTGGGCGGCCCGGTGGGCCTTGACGGCTTCCGTGTACTGGACGACCTGCTGTGTGACGCCGTGGTCGGTGACCCTGCCGAGAAAGTCCTCGGGGGAGACGTAGTGCACCGCCGAACCCGGGGTGCCACCGTGCTCCCGGTCGTCGCCGGATCCGCCACGGGCGCCACGACCGTCGACCTGGTCGTTCACCCGCTCGGAGTACGACGGCCCGCCGCTGACCTTGACGTCGACACCGCCGAGATCGATCACCTCCTGCGACGGTGTCGGGTCGGCGCCGCGGCCTCCGTCCTTGTTGGTGATATAGATGGTGCCCTTGTCCCCGAATTCCTCGATCTTCTGCCTGACCAGGGCCTCGGCGTCGGCATTGCTACCGCCGTGCTCGGCGTAGAAATCCGCATCGACCACCTCGAACTTCAGCTCGAATGCCTCGCCGTGTTCTTCCTTCGCCGCCGTGCGGAGCAGGTCGATCAGTCCGATCCGCCCGGCATCCGGGTCGCCCCGGATTTCGCCGTTGTCCATGCACACGACCCACTGCGCACGGCCCGTTTGCTCCCCGTCGACAACATGTGCGTCCCTGACGATGTCGCGGGCCAGCTGAGTAAGTTTCGAATGCGTGTTCTCGTAGAACTTCGGCGGTTCCACGACCCGCTGCGATGTATAGAATGTCGGAAGCTCCGGCACCGGCCCCACGCCGTACAGGTCGTAGGTGATGCCCTCGACGCCCTTCATGGTCCCGGACAAACCAGACGGCTCGAACAGCAATTTGCTGCCGATCAACTGCTGATCCGACATGCGCAGCGAATGTTCCTGATTCGCCCGGACCGGCAGCCCTTCCTTGAGGTCGACGAACTGACCGACGTCCTGCCAGCGCACCTCGGTCGACTTCGTCCTGTCCCACATCGCCTTGTCGTTGGTTTCGTGCGCGAGGATGCCGATCTTCGCGCCCTCGCCTTCGTCCGCCCGGGTGATGTAGTGCGTGCCCTTCTCCAGCCCCCAGCGGGCGTTGGCGGCATCGGCGTACAGCTTCAGCTCCGAGGCGGTGACCGGTCCACCCGCCACCCTCTCCAGCTTGGCGACCGCGGCCGGGGTCGTTTCCGCGGCCCACATTCCCCGGGTGTTCTCCGGCCTCTTGAAATCCGCTGCCGTCAAGCCGTGTTCGCGCTCTGCTGTCGTCAGCCGATCCCAGATCCCCTGCAGTTCGGCGACCACCTCGGGTGGGGCCTCCTCCGCCGCCCCGGGGGAAAGTACGCATTCGGAATTGCCGTCGAAGATGGTGTCGAATTCGTCGACGGTGAGCTTGCCCGCCGGGAACGGGTCGTACCGGAGGTCCAGGCCGTGATCGGATGCCGCGGTATCCAGCCTCTCCTTGATCAGATCGATAGACGGTTTCGTGTTGAGGAAGTCCCGCAGTGCCGTCACCTCTTGGGGCGACATGCCACTGGCCGCGAGCTCGTTCATCATCGAATCCGCGACCTTCAACGCCCGGAACAGGTAGTCCTCCTTCGTGCCCACGATGATCCGGCTACGGCCGGGCACCGGATCCGGCAACGGACCGTCCTGATCCATCCGGACCACATCGATCCCGATATCCGCCTCCGGCCGCGCCACGAACGCCTCGAACTCAGCGGCCAGCTCACCGGCGAGCAGGTCACTGCTGGTCCATGCATGTGCGGTGCCGTGATCGATGGCATCGGCCAGCTTCTTCATCGTCATCACGATGGTCTTGCCCTCGCCTGTCTTCATATCGACCGGGCCGTGCTTCAGCAGCAGAAACGCTGCAACCTGTGTCTCTCGCACCAGCCGATGCCGGTCGTCGCCCCGGCGAATCCACTCGGTCATCGCCGCGATGCGCTCCTCGATGGATCCCCGCACCATCGCGTCGATCAACGACTCCGGTGCGGCGTTCGCCATCGGGCTCGTACCGTCAGCTGTGCTGCCCGGCTCTCGCAACGCCCCGTTGGCGCGACCGGCATCCAAGGCCGCGCGAACTCGCTCCTGCGCAACGACGTCGAACACAGCGTCGCGATCGGTGAGCACCCCAGCCTTGTAGTCGTTCATCAGCGAAACGCCCGCGTTGTCCGAGATTTCGACGAGGTCACGGGCTCTGGCATGGGCTGCGGCGTCATGCTGGGCTACCGCCGCCTCGTACGCATCCCGGCACTCGGCCAACTTCGCCTGAGCCTGGCGGAGTTGCTCCTGAGCGGCCCGCGCGGCTTCGACGGCCACTCGATCCTCCGCCGTGCCCCGCCCGAACAGATCGCGTATCTCGTCGCCGAAGCCGACGCGGGTGGCCCGCTCATGCTGCTCCGCCACCCGTACGGCCTTCTCCTGCCGTTGCAGCTCGGCATGGGCGGCCCGCTCGCGCTCGGCCGCCACTTCGACACGCTGCCGGTGGTGTTCGCGCACCAGCTCGTTCTGCTGCCGCTCGGCCGCATTACGCTGCTCTACCTCGGCTCTCGCCCTCGCACGCGCGTCCGCGGCAGGGTCTTCGTTGCGAGCGGTGGGCGGAGCATCCGAATCTCTCTGTGCGCGAGCGGATTCGGACTCGGGTGGTGGCGCCTCCGTGTCGTCGGGGATATCGGATCTAGTCTTCGCTTGCTGCTCACTCGCACTGTCGTCGGCCGCTCGACCGCCGGGGATATCGTCTCCGCTGGTATCGGACTCGCCGGGCTTCGGTTTCGATGGTCCCGCCTCGTCGACTACATCGGGATGACCTTTGGCCTGTTGCCCTTTCGCGCTGTCGTCGGCCGGGAGTGCGTGCTCCGGTGCGTTCGCCTCGCCCGGATGCGTGGCTCGCGCGGTCTCGTCGCCTGTGGTGCCGTCAGCCGTGCGACCGTGCTCCGACTCCGGTTCGGCGGCCGAGGGTGGTGTGTTCCGGTTGTCATTGTCGGTGGCGTGAGCGGTTGCCGACCCTGAGGGGGCATGGCCGTCCTCGGCCGGCCCGCGCGCTCCTCGGACCGGTTCGACGGCGGGAGGGCGCTCCGCGGCAGCAGCCTTCGGGGCCGACACACGTGGCGGCCGATTGCCTCCGGCAGCACCCGGCGAACCGGCAGCGGGTGTGCCGGGCTGGGCGCCTGCGGCAGGTCGCGCCGGGCCGCCCAACGGCTGCGCGGTCTGGCGCTGCTGCCCGCCCGCGTCCACGAACCTGTCCCCGCCGGGGGAGCGCGGACCGGAATCACCGCGTTGTGGAGCGGGCGACTGGTCGATGGTGATCGTCATACTCGGGGACACGTCGTGGTCCGAAGACAGGCCGTCGGCCGATTCCTTGTGCGCCGCCGGTACCAGCTCGGGCACGGCCGGCTCGGGATCGGTGGCCACGCCAGGAACCCGTTGTGCCCCTCGGCGCTCGGTCGCAGGCACGGTCGTGCTCTGTTGCGCCGATGCGTCGTGCGGGTCGGCCGTGACGGTGCGCGGAGCGGCTTCCTCGTCCGCTGCGACACCTCGTTGCCGTGCCGATGACGATGGCCCGGCCGCCGGATCGTCGCCTCGGGCATCCGCGACGGCGCGGCCTCGCCCGGCCGGCCCCTCGCCCGCCGGATCGTCGCCTCGGGCATCCGCGACAGCGCGGCCTCGTCCGGCCGGCCCCTCGCCCGCCGTGTCCCGGCCGCCGGGATGCGGTCGGGCCGTGGCGGCGGCGTTGTCCGGCACCGCGGCGTGCTCCGGCGAATGCGGTGCCGCCGGTGATTTCTCGGAGCCGACCCGGTTGCCGTGAGCCGACCCGGGCGCGACGTCTGCCGGTCGAGCACTGTCTTCGCCGGTGTCCGCGGGGTGTGGTCGCCCCGAGTGGTCCGGCCCGGCTGCAGGGCGATCATGTTCGGTGGTCTGCCGTGCTGTGCCCGCGTTCTCGGCGGTGCTGTTATTCGAGTCGTGCGGTGCTGGAGGCAGTTCCCCGTCGACAGGAGCTTCAGCGGCGCCCACGGTGTCGGAATCCGGTCGTGCGGCGGGAGCGTTCCGTGACCCGGGCGCCTCCGCCGATGTCGGATCCGTCCCGATGCTCGGCACGCCGACCGGGTTGATGGTGGACGCGATGGCGGCCGCGGGGAAGGTGACGGTCTTGACGGGATTGACGTTGTCGATCAGGGCGCCGGGCATGCCCGCGGGTGCTTCCCAGTCCATGCTGTTGTTCGGCACGGAGAACGGCTGCTCCGGACGCGGCTTGTACTCTTTCGGCGGCGACACATCGGGTTGTTGATTGCCTCCGTCAGCTTTCGGCGTTGTCCCTGCGGGGGCCGGATCAGCAGGTGTGGCAACAGCGTCGGAGGGCGGCTTGACAGACTTGACCGGGTTGAGGTTGTCGGGCGACACATTCGGCACATTCGCGGGCTGCCAGTCGGCATTGTTCAACGGGAGTGTGGGACGGGCTGGTGCGTCCGCGGTTGCCCCGGCTTGGCGCAGCAGCGCCACAAGATTGTCGATCTGTTGTTGCTGATGGGTGTGGGAGGGGTTGTTCGGATCGAAGTCAGCGGTGACGATGCCATGCGAGCGCAGTGCGTCGACGAGCGAACCAGGCGACGGCTCGGCCCTGGTGACCTCCGGTGCGGCAGCGGGGTCGGCAGTCGTGTCGGGAAGTGGTGCCCGGCTGCGCATCCCCTGTGCCGCGAAGGCTGCCGCGCCGATGAATCCGCTACCCATACCGGGGATCAGGCCCTCGGTGAAGGCCTTGCGGCTGAACGGCTGGTCGGACAGCACAAGCGAGACGGCGGTGCCGCCGAGAGCGCCGACGGCTCCGGCTCCGGCGCCGACCATGGTGGTGCCGGCGAGCTGCAGGGCCACCCGCCCCGCGGTGCTGTTGGCGTTCGCGCCGATGGTGGCGACCTTCGGCCCCGCCCAGAGTCCGAACAGCATGCCGAGGGCGCCACCGACACCGCCGGCGGCCGTTGCCACGCCGATGGATTTCCAATCCATCTGTTCGCGGTCGCCCTTGGCAACCTGGATCGCCTGGGCGCCGGCTTGGGTGCCGCCGCCCAGCGCTACTCCCATCACGACTCCGTTGCGCAGCAGCACCATCGAGCCGCGTTCCGCCGCCAGTTCCGCACCGCGTCCGGAAAGGAACGCCACGAACCTCATCCACGCGCGCTGCGCCGCGGTCCGGGTCGCCATCTGTGCAATGGCGGCCTGGATCGGACCACCGGCCGCGAACATCAGGGCGCACCGGGCCAGCTGGATGGCCAGGATCACGGCCATGCTGATGATGACCATCTTCTGCAGCTCGGTGGCGTTGGCGCTCTCGTAGAGCTGTCTGGCGAGGCTGTCGCAATTGGTGGCCTGCTGTCGGAAGCGCTCGGCCGTGCGCCGGTGCTTGTCGGCGATCGCGGCGACGGTCTCGCCGTGTGAGCCCTCGGGCGGCTTTGCCTTGGCTTCGTGGTATTCAGCCTGCTCACGACACCATTCGGCCTTATCCGACCAAGCGTCGGCGGCGCGTCGTTCCGCGTCCTCGTCGCCCAGAGGGAAGTGCCCGGCGACACACATCACTACGACCGGGGGGAGCCAGGCCGGCAACCGCAGCGTCATGTGGGCACGCGTTCATCGATGCGTGTCCGGCAAGCGGCTCCGGGAACGCTACTGCCGCCGCCATCGCACGGTCGCACCCGAATCCCGTGTCCTTCCGCCTGCGGGAGGTTCCTCTCCGGTCGTCGGCAGGTACGCAGCATCATCTGCACTACGCGGCCCCGTACTATCTCGGGGAACCTTCGTTGTCCCTGCGGAAGAAAGCGCGAATCTCGTTGAGGCTGGGGGCGCCCGGGGAGATATCGGGCAGGTCGGGCAGGTCGTCGAGGTCGTCGTCGATGGGTGCGGCGAGCGCCTCGGCCTGCTGCTTCGCCCGGTGCGCCGCGGCTAGGGTGACCTCCACGATCGCCCTGCTCAACTGCTCCGGTGTCTGGCGCATCGCCGCGGCCGTGAGGCGCAGGTCCGTCAGCACGCCGGCGGCGTCCACCGTCACCTCTACCGATTGGTCGGGAGAACTCGCCTGCGTGCGAGCATTCTCCAGTTCTCGGAACACATCGGCGAGCCGACCCTGCTGACGTTCGAAGGAGTCGAGGAGATGTTCGAGCTGGTTGCGCATGCCGTTGTTGGCCGAGCGCAGGCCTTCGCGCTCCCATCGATCCATGCCACGACCTTCCGACTCGAATTCCTCAGCGGACAGCGACGACCGCGGACCTCCGAACGTGCCCATAATGATGACCGACAGGTGCGTGGTTCACCGCTGGTGGGAAGGGAGAAAGAACCAGACGCCGACCGCCCGGGCCGAGGCGGGTCTCATCGCCGGTCCGGCACCGCCGCACGCGACATCGTCACCAGCAGCCGACCCAGCACCTTCTGCGGGCCGTTGGCCTCGTCGTCACTCGATTCGACCGCGGCGAATCCCTCGGCCAGCGCCCTGCCCGGAACGAATAGACCCTGCTCGAAACAGTCGTCGCCGAGCTGCGCCCGCCACCGCTTGTAGCCGGCGACCACCCGGCTCAGCGTCTGGCCTCGGGGGTCGTCGATCCGCACGTATTCGGTGATGAGCGCGCGTTGCGCCTCCTTGTGCGCCCGGAACCCGCCGATGAGGTCGATCGCGGCGCCGAGTTCCCGCAGGATCGCGGCATACATCGGTCGCCGTGGAGGACCGGATCGGGTCGTCGCCCGGGAACGGCCGGCCAACGTCCGAGGATCGATCACAGCAGCGTGAGCCAGTACGATCCACGGCGCCACCTCACCGGATCGCTTTGCCGTGCTGCGATCCTCGACGGAAGACAGCGAATCCGTCACATCCCGGATCTCGACTCCGCGCAGCACGACCGGCATCCGCGGGAGGACGGTGTCGACAGCATCGGCGATGTCCTGGACCGTTGCCGCGGCGATACCCGCCGCGTCGAATCCGACAATTTCGATGTTGTGCCGAGCGGCCATCTCCCGAGCGATCCGCATGGCCTCGGCATCGGTTGCTCGGTGAGCCCGCACGCCTGCGGGTTTCGGGGCCCGCTTCCGCCCGAGACGAGCCGGCTCCGGCTTCTTGCCCGCGGGCGGGCGGTCCGGGGTGCGCGGAGGAGATATCCGAGGCGGGGTTTCGTTCGCCGGCGCGGCCGAGGGGCTCGGAGCCTTTGCCCAAGGGGTGCCCGACCCGTTCCGCGTCCACGGCGTACCCGCCGGCGGCTTGCCGGCGTCCTTGCGGCCGCCCGGCATCGTCTGTGGACCCGCCTGCTGCCTCGTCGGTGTATCCGCCGGCGCTCCCTGCCGCTCTGCGCCGTTACCGGGCGTCGTCGGCGATCCGGTCTCGGCCGCCGGGGGTTGGTCACCGGATTTGTCCTGCGATTCGGTTTCTGGAGGATTGGTCGTCGAATCGTCCTGCTGTCCGGATTCCGGAGGTTGCTGTCCGGACTCTGCGGGCTGCTGGCCAGGATTCGCGGGCTGCTGACCGGGTGTCGGGGGTTGCTGGCCGGATGTCGGTGGTTGCTGTGTATCGACGCGGTCGTTCGGGGTGTCCGGCTGCGGACGGGCGGAGTCTCCGTTCGCCGTGCGATCGAACGTGCCCGGCGACCGTACGGAATCGTCTGTGGGACTGAGAGATTCGCTAGACGTCGTCTGCGGAATGGGTCCTGCCGACCGGTTCTGGCTCGGTGCGTTCGTGTACGGGATGCCATCGTCGGCCGAGTTTCGGATGTTCCGCCTGCCGTCGTGGTCTCGGTCCTCGAACGCATCGGCCGCATCCTTCATCGCGGAGCTCATCGCCCGTATGTCCGCGACGAGGTCGTCGAACCCATCCAACGTACGGTCGGCACCGGGCTTGTAGGTGTGGGCGAACGTCTCGCCGGCTTCGTCGTCACCCCAGAACTCACCCTCGTCGGCGAGTGCCGCCTTCAGCTCGTTCGCCACCCGTTCGGCGTCTTCGGCCGCCTGCCGCAGCTCCTGCGCCGATTCGCGCAGCTGGGCCGGGTCGACCGACAGTGATTCGGCCACGCGACCCCCTAGGTCGATATCGAGACGGCCCGGCCGTCTTCGGCTGCTCAACGGGACGTCGCGCATCGGCGAACCGCCACGCGCTGGGCCGACCCGAGCCGAAGCATATGCGACGTGCGCTGGTGTTCTCGTCGGCGGGAACGTGTGCGGTGGGCGCTGCTGCGCTGGACGCTTGCGCGAGCGGGCGGTGACAGTGTGGCGAGCGTGGCGGCCGGCCTGGACTCCGACAATGTCGACATCCGGCTGTGCGCGGTCCTGGCGCTCGCCGAACTACCGGCGACGAGACGACGGTGGCGCTCACGAGCGCGCTCGATGACCCGGACCCGACGGGACCCCCGCACCGACCCCCGCGAGCGGCACATGGCTGTGGCAAACGTCGAGTAGAGCTCTCGCTGGTGTGCCACTCGTCGTCATCGCGGAGCCCGATCGCGTTCGAGTCGGCTGGCTGTGATTCGTTCGGTGGCTAGTGCGGAGGCTTGGTCGAGGTTGCCGCCGGTCAATCGGGCCAGGATGTCCTTCAAGGTTTTGATTTCGCCGGAACCGCCCCAGTGTCCTTCGGGAATCTCGGTGGGAAAGACCCAGATGCGGCCGGGGTCACGAGGCCACGCGCCGTCTTCGGCGTCGAGGATGGCCTCGGTGATCTCCCGGACGACACCGGCCCGCTGGATCGCGTCGAGTTGTCCCTCCGGTACGGACGGCACCACTTTGTACCGTGGGGCTTCCGCGGGCGCGCCGCCGACGAACACGGCGGCCGGCCGGTGCAGAAAGGCCCACGACACGGAGCGTGTGATCGGGTCCGACGGGTCGAAACCCTCATGCCGGATGAGGATTTCGGTGATTCGGTTCAGCAGGGCTGCTTCGCGCTCGGGAGTGAAGGTGCCCGCAGGGATGTAGACATCGAGCATGGGCATGCCGACCGCCTCCTAGGTTTAGTTATGAAACTCAGATGGCGGCACCGTATGACCCTGGATATAAAAAGTCAACTCAGATGGGTATCGTGGCCGCATGACGTCCGCACCGCGCATCGACCCCGTCAACTGCTCAGTGGCACGTGCGCTGTCGGTGATCGGAGAACGCTGGTCGCTACTGATCGTGCGGGAGGCGCTCGACGGCGCGCGACGGTTCAGCGAGTTCCGCGACCGCTTGGGCATAGCCAGCAATCTGCTCTCGGCCCGGCTCGACAGCCTCGTCGAAGCCGACGTGCTGGAAAAAATTCCTTATCGGGAACCAGGGACTCGCCAGCGCTACGAGTACCGCCTCACCCAGCGCGGCTTGGATCTGCGACCGACCTTGATCGCCTTACTCGAATGGGGCGACAAATATCTGGCAGATCCGCAGGGCCCCTCGGTAGTGGTCCGCCACCAGACCGAAAGCGGCGAGGAATGCCAGAAGCCGGTCCGCGTCGTCCTCGAATGCGCCGGTGGCCACACCCATTTGCCACCCTCGACGATCCGCCGCACACCCGGACCCGGGGCGCATCTCGTGAACCCGGTCTGACCTCGGCTGAGGATGCCAGTGACCGCCGATGGAAGCAGTCCGCCTCACAAACGGCGAAGGCCGCCTCTATCGCATCGATGGAGGCGGCCTTCGGTTCGGCTGGGTCCGTGAAATCAGCGGGTGAACAGAAGCGCTCGCTTGACTTCCTGAATCGCCTTGGTGACCTCGATGCCGCGGGGGCAGGCGTCGGTGCAGTTGAAGGTGGTGCGGCAGCGCCAGACGCCTTCGACGTCGTTGAGGATGTCGAGGCGTTCGCGGGCGGCTTCGTCGCGGCTGTCGAAGATGAAGCGGTGGGCGTTCACGATCGCGGCCGGGCCGAAGTAGCTGCCGTCGCTCCAGTACACGGGGCAGGAGGTGGTGCAGCAGGCGCACAGGATGCACTTGGTGGTGTCGTCGAACCGGGCGCGGTCGGCCTGGCTCTGGATGCGTTCGCGGGTGGGCTCGTTGCCCGAGGTGATCAGGTAGGGCTTCACCGCGCGGAACGCGTCGAAGAACGGCTCCATGTTCACCACGAGGTCCTTCTCCACGGGCAGGCCGCGGATCGGCTCGACGGTGACGGTGATCGACTTGCCGTTCTTGGGCAGCATGTCCTTCATCAGCACCTTGCAGGCCAGCCGGTTGACGCCGTTGATCCGCATGGCGTCGGAACCGCAGACGCCGTGCGCGCAGGACCGGCGGAAGGTGAGCGTGCCGTCCAAGTAGGACTTGATGTAGATCAGCAGGTTCAGGAAGCGGTCGGTCGGCAGCGCGGGCACCTGGAAGGACTCCCAGTGCGCGCCCTTGTCGTCCTCCGGATTGAACCGGGCCACCTTGACGGTGATCATCACGGAGCCCTCGGGGACCGGAGCGGGCGTCTGCGAAGAGGGTGCTTCGGCAACAGCAGTCATCAGTACTTACGCTCCATCGGCTCGTAACGGGTCTGCACCACCGGCTTGAAGTCCAGGCGGATGTCCGAAAGGAGCTCCGAGCCCTCCTTGTAGGCCATCGTGTGGCGCATGAAGTTCACGTCGTCGCGGTCCGGGTAGTCCTCGCGGGCGTGGCCGCCGCGCGATTCCTTCCGGTTGAGCGCGCCGACCACGGTGACCTCGGCCAGCTCGAGCAGGAAGCCGAGCTCGACGGCCTCGAGCAGGTCGCTGTTGTAGCGCTTGCCCTTGTCCTGCACGGTGATCCGCGCGTAGCGCTCCTTGAGCGCGTGGATGTCGGTGAGCGCCTGCTTGAGCGTGTCCTCGGTGCGGAACACCGAGGCGTTGTTGTCCATCGACCGCTGCAGCTCGGTGCGGATGTCGGCGACCCGCTCGTCGCCGTGCTCGCTCAGCAGCTGGGTCAGCCAGTCCTGCACCATCTGCGCCGGGTTCTCCGGCAGCTCGACGAACTCGCTGCGCTGCGCGTGCTCCGCGGCGGCGATGCCGGCGCGGCGGCCGAACACGTTGATGTCCAGCAGCGAGTTGGTGCCCAGACGGTTGGCGCCGTGCACCGAGACGCACGCGCACTCGCCCGCGGCGTAGAGGCCGGGGACGACGTCGCTGTTGTTGCGCAGCACCTCGCCGCGGATGCGGGTCGGGATGCCGCCCATCACGTAGTGACAGGTCGGGAACACCGGCACCAGTTCCTTCACCGGGTCCACACCCAGGTAGGTACGGGAGAACTCGGTGATGTCGGGCAGCTTCTCCTCGAGCACGTCCTCGCCGAGGTGGGTCACGTCGATGTAGACGTAGTCCTTGTTCGGGCCCGCGCCGCGACCCTCCAGCACCTCGAGCACCATCGAGCGGGCGACGATGTCACGCGGCGCGAGGTCCTTGATGGTGGGGGCGTAGCGCTCCATGAACCGCTCGCCGTCGGCGTTGCGCAGGATGCCGCCCTCGCCGCGGACGGCCTCGGAGATCAGGATGCCGAGTCCGGCCAGGCCCGTCGGGTGGAACTGGTGGAACTCCATGTCCTCCAGCGGCAGGCCCTTGCGGAACACGATCGCCATGCCGTCGCCGGTCAGGGTGTGCGCGTTCGAGGTGGTCTTGTACATCCGGCCCGAACCGCCGGTGGCGAACACGATCGACTTGGCGTGGAAGACGTGGATGTCGCCGGTGGCCAGCTCGTAGGCGACCACGCCGGTCGCGACCGGGCCGCGATCGGTGTCGGTGAGCACCAGGTCCAGCACGTAGAACTCGTTGAAGAACTCCACGTCGTGCTTGACGCAGTTCTGGTACAGCGTCTGCAGGATCATGTGGCCGGTGCGGTCGGCGGCGTAGCACGCGCGGCGAACCGGGGCCTTGCCGTGATCGCGAGTGTGCCCGCCGAAGCGCCGCTGGTCGATCTTGCCCTCGGGCGTCCGGTTGAACGGCAGGCCCATCTTCTCGAGGTCGAGCACCGCGTCGATGGCCTCTTTGGCCATGATCTCCGCGGCGTCCTGGTCGACCAGGTAGTCACCACCCTTGACGGTGTCGAAAGTGTGCCATTCCCAGTTGTCCTCTTCGACGTTGGCCAGCGCGGCGCACATGCCGCCCTGGGCCGCGCCGGTGTGGCTGCGGGTGGGGTACAGCTTGGTCAGCACCGCCGTCCGAGCACGCGGGCCGGCCTCGATCGCGGCGCGCATGCCCGCGCCGCCCGCGCCGACGATGACGACGTCGTAGCGGTGCTCCTGGACAGGACGAGATTCACTCATGCGAGGGGGCCTGTTCCTAACTGATGTTGGGGTCGAAGGTGAAGATGACGTAGGTGCCCACGCCCATGATCAGGATCATCGAGACGGCCAGCAGGGTCTTGAGCCAGAAGCGGGTCGAGTCCTTGCGGGAGTAGTCGTCGATGACCGTGCGCAGGCCGTTGCCGCCGTGCAGCTGCGCCAGCCACAGCATGGTCAGGTCCCAGAACTGCCAGAACGGGCTGGACCAGCGGCCTGCGACGAAGGCGAAGTTGAGTCGCTTCACGCCGCCGTCGAGCAGCAGCATGATCGCCATGTGGCCGAGTACAAGCACGATCAGCAGCAGGCCGGAGAAACGCATGAACAGCCAGGCGTACTTCTCGAAGTTGTTGTTCGAGCGCGCGCGCGGCGAACGCGGCAGGTCCAGGCTGGCCGGACGGTCGTAAGACTTTCCGATGACAGGTGCGCTCATTTTCAGTGCTCCGTGAACAGGTAGAAGAACTGGCGCCCGATCGCGGGAACGGCCAGCAGGAACCAGATCGCGAGAATGATCCAGAGCATCAGGCGCTGGTACTTCGGGCCCTTGGACCAGAAGTCCACCAGGATCACGCGGACGCCGTTGAGCGCGTGGAACAGGACGACGACGACCAGGCCCATCTCCATCAACGCCACGATGGGCGTCTTGTAGGTCTCGATCGCTTCGTTGTAGGTGTCCGGGCTCACGCGCACCAGGGCGGTGTCCAGCACGTGGACGAAGAGGAAGAAGAAGATGGTGACGCCGGTGATCCGGTGCAGCGCCCACGACCACATTCCGGGGTCGCCTCGGTACAGCGTCTTCCGCTTCGGCTGGGCCGGAGCTTCAATCGTGGTCATAGAGTGCGGTGCCTCCAACGTCGTTGATGGACCCGGTTTCAGATCCGACGCCGACGGCGTGGCGGGCGAATGCCCAGGTGGCTGTACTCCGGCCCGTCGCAGGGAACCTGAACCGATCTGTTCTGGACTCTAATCCTCCAGCAATCCCGGAACTAATTCGGCGTACCGTGCGTTGCGCGACACCGGATCGGGTTAGGCTTACCTTTCTTGATGGGTGCGGGGTTCCGTCGTGGTCCTTGCGCGGCCGTGATCGGCTCGGTCCCGAAGGGGTTCTCTGTGTCGGAAATCGACTGGAAATTATTGCGCGACAATGCTTTTCAAGCCATGCACAACGCCTATGCGCCGTACTCGCGGTTTCCGGTCGGCGCCGCGGCTCTCAGTGTCGATGGTCGAACAGTGAGCGGTTGCAATGTGGAAAATGTCTCATACGGTTTGGGCCTGTGTGCCGAATGTGTACTCATCGGTAACTTGATTTCGGGGGGTGGGGGGCGTCTTCGGGCCATCTCCGTCACCGATTCTCGCGGCGAAATCCTGATGCCCTGCGGGCGCTGCCGCCAACTGCTCCACGAGCACAGTGGAGGCGATCTCCTTGTTGATCACAAGGCCGGGCCCGTGCCGTTGCGCACGCTGCTGCCGGACGCGTTCGGCCCCGACGACTTGGACGCGGGGCAGGTCTAGGCGAGCACCTCGGCGACGCTGCCGGTGTCGCCCGGCTCGCGACCGCCGGTCATACCGATTCGTGTGCGTCTGCCCTCGTAGATCGTGGCGGATCCGCCGGATGATCTCGGCTTCGGCGCGCCCGGAGACCTGCAGCGCTGCGGGTGGCGTCCCATCGGCGAGAACTCGGCTGCGCGCAGGCCCATGCCAAACTGTCGACCGTGACGGCACTGGACGCGGTTTCGATCATCACGACCAAGCGCGACGGCGGTGAGCTGTCGGACGCGCAGATCGACTGGGTGGTCGACGGCTTCACCCGCGGCGCGGTGGCCGACGAGCAGATGTCGGCGCTGGCCATGGCGATCGTCTGGCGCGGGATGACGCGGCGCGAGACGGCGCGGTGGACCGCCGCGATGATCGCGTCCGGGCGGCGCATGGACCTCACCGGTCTGCCGCGCCCGACCGTGGACAAGCACTCGACCGGCGGCGTGGGTGACAAGATCACGCTGCCGCTGGCACCGCTGGTCGCGGCGTGCGGCGCGGCGGTGCCGCAGTTGTCCGGGCGCGGTCTCGGTCACACCGGCGGCACCCTGGACAAGCTGGAAGCCATCCCCGGCTGGCAGGCGGACGTGCCCGCGTCGCGGATGCGAGATCTCCTGACCGATCCGGCCATCGGCGCGGTGATCTGCGCGGCAGGCGCCGACCTCGCGCCCGCGGACCGACGGCTCTACGCCTTGCGCGACGTCACCGGCACGGTCGAATCGATCCCGCTGATCGCCAGCTCCATCATGAGCAAGAAGATCGCCGAGGGCACCGCGGCGCTGTTGCTGGACGTCAAGGTCGGCTCCGGCGCGTTCCTGAAGACCCTCGCCGGGGCGCGCGAGCTGGCGACCGCGATGGTCGAACTCGGCGACGACGCGGGTGTGCGGACGGTCGCGCTGCTCACCGCCATGGACACCCCGCTCGGCCGCACCGCGGGCAATGCCATGGAAGTCGCCGAATCGGTGGAGGTGCTCGCGGGCGGTGGTCCCGCCGACGTCGTCGAGCTGACCATCGCCTTGGCTCGCGAGATGGTCGCGCTGGCCGGGCTGGACACCGACCCCGCGGACGCGCTGGCCGACGGCAGGGCGATGGATCACTGGCGGACGATGATTCGCGCCCAGGGCGGCGACCCGGACGCGAAGCTGCCCACCGCGAAACACACCGAGACTGTGCGCTGCGACGCCGACGGCGTCCTGACCAGGCTCGATGCGCTGGGTGTCGGCATCGCCGCCTGGCGTCTGGGGGCGGGCCGGGCGCGTCAGGGCGATCCTGTTCAGTTCGGCGCGGGCATCGAAATGCACGCCAAGCCGGGCGATACCGTGACAGCGGGACAGCCGCTGCTCACTCTGCACACCGATACTCCCGAGGCGTTCCCCGGCGCGATGGAAGCTCTGCGCGACGCCGTCACCATAGGAACCGATGCCGTGCCCATTCCGGGCCAGCTGGTTCTCGATCGGATCACGTCCTGAGCTGTCCGCGGTGTCCCCTCGGGCCTGACCAATGGGCGGTCAAGGGATCGTTCCGTCTCGTGGGCTCAGGGTCGCACCTCGGCGGGAATGTCGATGCTCGTCTCGGCGCCCACACCGGTCCAGCGGCTCACCTGCTTGCTTGCTCCACACGTCCTGTCCCGGCCGGGCCTCCGCCGTACTCGACCGTTCGGCCTCTCTAAGAGGCTCGACCGTTCGGCCTCTGTAAGGGGTGAGGATCACCAGGCTCCCGATCCGGAATCAGCGCACATACGCGCTTGCGGTCCACGGTCCCTGCGTCGGTGGCCGGTCCGAGGGGCTGCGGTACTCCGGCCTGTCGTGGGCCGCACACGTGACGCGCGGGTGACGCAGAACCGGTCGGTGTCCGGTTGTGGACCGGGCAGCATCCGGCGGGCAACGAGATGGTTGTTACGGCCGAAGTCGGCTGCCGTTTCGGCCCGCTGCGGCTACCGTCGATACATGACTGGACCGATGCCTCTGACCCTCGCCTCGATCCGCCAAGCGCCCAAAGCGCTGCTGCACGACCACCTCGACGGTGGCCTGCGGCCCGCGACGGTGCTCGACCTCGCCGCCCAGTGCGGCTACGAGGATCTACCCGCCGACGACGAGGCGTCGCTGGCGGCCTGGTTCCGCGACGCGGCCGACAGCGGATCGCTGGAACGGTACCTGGAGACCTTCGCGCACACCGTCGCCGTGATGCAGACCCCCGAGGGCCTGCGCCGGGTCGCCCGCGAATGCGCCGAGGACCTCGCCGCCGACGGCGTGGTGTACGCGGAGGTGCGTTTCGCCCCCGAACAACACTTGGAGCGCGGTCTCACGCTGGACGAGGTGGTCGAGCACACGCTGACCGGGTTCCGCGAAGGCGAGGCGGCCGCCGCCGAGGACGGGCACCCGATCGTGGTGACCTGTCTGCTCACGGCGATGCGGCACGCCGCGCGCTCGCGGGAGATCGCGGAGCTGGCGGTGCGCTTCCGCGATCGCGGAGTGGGCGGTTTCGACATCGCCGGCGCGGAGGCCGGTTACCCGCCGAGCAGGCACCTGGACGCGTTCGAATACATGCGCGCCAACAGCGCGCACTTCACCATCCACGCGGGCGAGGCCTTCGGCCTGCCGTCCATCCACGAGGCGCTCGCGTTCTGCGGCTGCGACCGGCTCGGCCACGGCGTGCGGATCACCGACGACATCACCGTGCCCGGCGCGGTCGAGGACGCACAGCTCGGGCTGGTCGCCAACTATGTCCGCGACCTGCGCATCCCGCTGGAGCTGTGTCCGTCGTCGAACGTGCAGACCGGCGCGGTGCCCTCGCTGGACAAGCACCCCTTCGACCTGCTGGCCCGCCTGCGTTTCCGCGTCACGGTCAACACCGACAACCGGCTGATGAGCGACACCAGCATGAGCCAGGAGATGCTCAAACTGGTCGAGACGTTCGGCTACGGCTGGAGCGACCTGGAACGGTTCACCATCAACGCCATGAAGTCGGCGTTCATCCCGTTCCCCGAGCGGTTGCGGATCATCGACGACATCATCAAGCCCGGATACGCGGTCCTCATCGGGTAGCGCTGTTCATAAGACGGAATGCGGGCGCGCACGAGGGTAGGCGGCGCCGGATCACCGCGCGGCAGCGAGGTTCCACAGTCGGCAACCGGTTCGCTAGCGTGGCGATTATGGCGACTTTGCGCATCCCCCGCCGATTCAACGGACCGCCCGACTCCGGCAACGGTGGTTACGTGGCCGGTCTGCTCGCCGACCGGCGCCCCGAGCAGGCCGTCACCGTGGTACTGCGCAGTCCGCCGCCCCTGGAGACGCCGCTCGACGTGCGGGGCGAACGGCTCTACGACGGGGACAGACTGATCGCCGAGTCGAAGGGCGGCGAACTCCAACGCGACGCACCGCGCCATGTCGCGTTCGACGACGCGGTGGAGGCGACACGCAGCTACACAAGCATCGAGATGTTCGCTTCCTGCTTCGTCTGTGGCAGCTGCCGGGCGGACGGTCTGCGCATCGAACCCGGCAGGCTCGATGAGAACCGAGTCGCCGCGCCGTGGGTGCCCGACGCCACCGTGCCGCTGGGGCCGCCGCTGCTGTGGGCCGCGATGGACTGCCCTGGCGGCTGGTCGCTGCCCGGCATGCTCGAACGTCCCGCGCTGCTCGGCTCGATGACCGCCACGGTGCACGGCATCCCGCACGTCGACGAGCGCTGCGTCGTGGTGGGCGAGTTCCACGGCGAGCAGGGCCGCAAATGCTTCGCCTCGACCGCGGTCTACAGCGCCGACGGACGCCTGCTCGGGCAGGCCGAGCAGGTCTGGATCCGCTTGACCTGATTACTGCTTGTCGAGCCGGGACTCCAGGTTGCGTTCCAGTTCCCGCCAGGCCTGGGACTCGGCGGCGAACGGCGGGTTGGGCGCCAGCCGGGTGGGGTCCGGGTTCAGCAGGTAGGAGACATACCAGCCCAGCGGGGTGGACTGGGCCAGGGCTTGTTCCACCGTGTCGTCGTCGGCGTAGTCGGCGGCGTCGGTGAACAGTTCGACCGCCAGGTCCAGCTGCTCGATGTCGACCGCCTCCGGGCCTTCGGCCAGGTCCTCGGCCAAGCCGGGCAGCACGTAGACGTTCTCGTCGGTGACCTCGACCTCCAGCGAGCCGTCCACCGCCGCGGTCTGCACATCGGCGAAGGTGCTCACGCGGGACAGATCGTGCTCGTGGTCGTCGGCGAGGTAGCGGGCCAGCGCCCGTTCGGAGGAGAACACGGTGATCGAGCCCTTGGAGCCGAGGAAGATCGGCTCGTCGTCGAGGTAACAGCGCAGCGTGAAGACACTGCCCTCGGACGTGATGATCTTGACCGGGTCGATGCCGACCTCGTGCCAGAACGATTCGTCCTCGTCTTCCTCGTCCTCGTCGTCTTCCTCTTCGTCGAGGTCGACGGGCTCGAACTCCTCGTCCTCGTCGCTGTCGGCCGCGTCGTCGGCGTCGACCACGTTCTCCTCGGCGGCCAGCAGTTCGGCCTCGGCGACCGCGACCGCCTCGGCGTCGACCTCGGGCGTCCGCACCACGGAGTCGATGGCGTCCAGAACGTCGTCCCAGCCCTTGGCGATGGCCGCGCCGATCTGGTCCCACAGCTCCTCGCCGTCGCGACCGACGAACGCGCTCACGCCGCCGGGCAGCGCGCCGAGCACCGGATGCGAGCCGAAGAACTTCGTCACCGTCTCCAGTTCGCACACCTCGCCGATGTTGCGGACCATGCCGAGCGTGTCCTCCAGCTCGGCGACGGTGTCGACGTCGGGCTCGCCCGCCGCCAGCTCCGGCACCGCGACCAGGTCGAAGGAGAAGTTCTCCTCCGGCTCCAGTTCGACCGCCGACAGACCCGCGATGACCTTCCAGGCCGGATGGTCCACCAGGTCGTTGTCGGCGTTGGTGCGGATGAATGCGGCCAGCTCCGCCACGGACTCGAAACCGTAGAGGGCGTCCTCGTGACCGAGGAACGCCTCCCACTCGTCGTCACCGTCTCGCCAGCGCGGTGCCCACAAGGTGACGAGATCGCCGTCGGTCAGGCCGAGCTCGATCGGGACGATGTCTCCAGAAGCCATGTGCGGAAGCCTATCGACCTTCCGCGTCAGGCACTATCCGGCCCGCCCCCATTCGTCCCCGCGGGCGGCTCCGCCGCGGGGACGAACGACTCGTTCAGTGTCGCAACGACCTTGGACCGCTGTGCGCCGGCGTCCTCGGCGGCCTGTCTGCACGCCCAGACGATCAACTGTCCGACCTCCGCGGGCGGCAGCGAGGTGACCGATTCCGCCAAGGTCAGGCCGACCAGCGCGCCATCGCTGTTCACCTCGACGCTCACCGCGCCGTCCTCCGAGGTGAACCGCCCTCGTACCTGCTTCAGTCCGTACAGCGCGGCTTCCAGCGCCTCCAGTTTCTGGGTGGCCGACGTGACCAAGGCGTCCATTTCCGCACTCATACCGGCCTCATCCAGCTCGTCGGTCCCGTGTCCGCGTCGTCGATCCGGTCCAGCTCGTCCACCGCCTGCTGGCGGGTGGGCAGGCCGAGCCGGTCGAGGATGTCCGAGGGCATGCCCGCCTCGGCGAGCAGTTCGCGCCGCCGCGCCCGCGCCGCGATGGCGGAACGCTGGGTGAGCCGCAGGATCTCGTTCGCGAGCGACTGTGCGCCGTAGCGGTATTCGCTGCGCTCGAACTTGATCTCCACCGGCATGCCCTGGTCGGTGGCGCGCACCGAGATGGTGCCCGACCGGTTGCTGCTGGCCGCGACCGTGACATTCGGGACTTGGGGTCGGGTCATGCCGTCGGCCTGTAGAAGCCGTGGAAGTCCATGCCTGAGTTCTCCGTTCGAATCGAGCTGATCTGGACCGGGTCACCCGCCTCGACGAACTGCCCGTTGCCGATCACCATGGCCACGTGGCCGTCCCAGATCGCGAGGTCGCCTGGCATCAGGTCACCGGCCGACACCGGTGTGGCCCCGTTGCCCTGGTCGGCCGCGAGCCGGGGCAGGTCGACGCCCGCCTCGCCGTAGGCGTATTTGGTGAGCCCGCTGCAGTCCAATCCGGCGCCCGGGCTGTTGCCGCCCCAGACGTAAGGCGTGCCGACGGCGCCGATCGCCGACCGGACCGCTGTGGCGGCCTGTTCGTTGGGGGCCTCCACGACGCTGCCGTCGGGCAGCGTGATCTTCACGCCCTTGCCGTCGTCGGGCGCCCCCGACGAACCGGTGTCCGGCCGGGGCGTACCCGACGACGTGCCGGGTGTGCCACTGGAACTGCGCGAGGACAGCGACTGCAGCGGTGTGGCCATCACGGTGCTCAGTAACGACCCCGCACCGTTGAGCACGCCGGACGCGGCGGACGCTGCCTGCTGCACGCCGGCGGCGGGCACACCGGCGAGCGACGTGGTGGGCGGCGGCGGGGTCAGGTCGTTCATCGACGCGGTGTGCGTCTGCAATTCGTTCTGCACCCGGCCGACGACGTTGAGCGCCTGGTTGAGGTGGTCGATCGCCGAGCCGACGAGCACCGTCAGACCCTCCGGCGTCGCCAGGACCGGACCCATGCTCGCCGCGGTGTTCACAAACGACTGCGCGATGTCGGTGAGTTCCTTCTGACCTGTCTCGACCTCGCCCGCGGCCTGGTTCACGACCGTGGCCATGTCGTTGCCGCGATCGGAGATGGTGGCGGCGGTGGTCTGCACGCGCAGCGCTTTCGCGGTGGCCGCGTCGGCGGCGCGGCCGTCCCACGCGGCGTTCATCTCGTTGATGCTGTCGCGGCCCATCTGATGGATCTGGTCGACCACGGTCGAGGTGCTGCGCAGCGCGTCGGTGGGACCGCCCGCGGGCAGCACACCGCTGCCGAAGCTGGCGAGCAGGTCCAGGATCGGCTGGGCCAGTGCGTTGACATCGATCACGCGCTCACTCCAGCTCGGTGGCCGCGCTCCGCAGCGCTCCGGCGTGGGCGGCGTCGGTTTCGGTGAGGACGGCCGCGGACCCGGTGGCCGCGCCGCCCATGCTGGTCAGCACCGCCGACAGCTGCCCGATCGAGGCCACGTGCCCGGCGTGCGCCGCGGCGTAGGCCGCCATGAAGTCACCGCCGATCAACCCCATGATCGGGCCGAGCAACGCGGGCTCGGCCGCCGCCGCGCTCACCCCCGCCGCCGCCATCTCACCGGCCATGACGTGCGCGGTCGCACCGTAGGCCGCGATGCCTTCGGTGTCCGCCGACATCTTTCGCATCAGAGCTTCCCCCATCTGTTGTTCCCAGGCAGAGTACGTCATCCACTTGGTTCGACGCGCGCTGTTCCGTTTCGGTTCCGCCGCTTCGGAAAAAAAGTCCGGTGGCGTCCGGCGGGGCGTCCGCGACCGACCTTATCGTTCCCTCATGCGCACCCACACCGTGGACCATCCACTCGTCGCCGCCCTGATCACCACCATGCGGGACGAGCGAACACCGAATCCGGCTTTCCGTGCCGCACTGCGTGATCTGACCGGAATCCTGATCTACGAGGCGCTGCGCGACGCGGAGGTGGAGCGCTTCGAGATCGTCACCCCGGTCGCTCCCACCGAAGGCGTCCGGCTGGCCCACCCGCCGCTGCTGGTTCCGGTGCTGCGCGCCGGACTCGGCATGGTCGACGCGGCCGCCGAGCTGATCCCGGACGCCAGAATCGGATTCGTCGGTCTCGCCCGCGACGAGGACACGCACCTGCCGGTGCCCTACATGGAATCACTGCCCGCGGATCTGGCCGGGCTGCCGGTCTTCGTGCTCGACCCGATGCTGGCCACGGGCGGCTCGATGCGGCACACCCTGGAGCTGCTCGCGGCACGCGGCGCCACCGACATCACCGCGGTGTGCGTCGTCGCTGCTCCGGAAGGAATTGCGACACTGGCTGATTCGGGTCTGCCGGTGCGTCTGGTCACCGCCGTCGTCGACGCGGGCCTGAACGAGAACGCCTATATCGTGCCCGGTCTCGGCGACGCGGGCGACAGGCAATTCGGCCCGCGCTGAACCTCTGCGGGTCAGAATTTCCGGCAGAAGTCGCGCAGCGCCGAGAGGCGTTCGCGTGCGGCGGCTCGCGCGGCCGGAAGATCGGCGCGCGAGCCGACCGGTTCGATCACCTCCAGATAGCACTTGAGCTTCGGCTCGGTGCCGGAAGGGCGCACGACCACGCGGGACGAAACACCCTGGAAGATCAGCGCGTCGGTGCGCATCCGGCCACGTACGCGGAGCTGATCGGTGTACTCCACCGGCTCGCCCGCGATCTCGTGCGGCGGATCCGTCCGCAACCGCTCGACCGCGGCGGCGGCCGCCGCGGCCGAGGCGAGTCGCAACGACACCTGATCGCCCGCGTGCAGGCCGAATTCCACCGCGTAGTCGTCGAGTTCGTCGTTCAGGTCGCGGCCCGCGGCCTTCAACCGGGCCACCAGGTCGGCGGCCAGCACGGCCGCGGAGATGCCGTCCTTGTCCCGGACCGCCGCCGGGTCGACGCAGTGGCCGATCGCCTCCTCGTAGGCGTACACCAAGCCGTCGCCCGCCCGAGCCAGCCATTTGAATCCCGTGAGCGTTTCCGCGTAGCGGCCGCCGCGCGCGGGCGCCAGCTTCGACAGCAGCCGCGAGGACACGATGGTCGTCGCCACCAGCGCATCATCCGGGGCGGTGCGCAGCACGCAGTCGCCGAGGAGCACGCCGGTCTCGTCGCCGCGCAGCATCCGCCAGCCACCGTCCGGCCGCGGGACGCCGACCGCGCACCGATCGGCGTCCGGATCGAGCGCGATCGCCACGTCGGCGCCGACTCGTGCCGCCGTCGCGAGCAGCAGATCGGTCGCGCCGGGTTCCTCCGGGTTCGGGAACGCGACGGTGGGGAAGTCGGGGTCCGGCCGGAACTGGTCATCGACCACATGGACATCGGGAAAACCCGCCGCGCGGAGCGCTTCGACAGCGAGTTCGCCGCCGACGCCGTGCAGCGGAGTGAGCGCGATCCGGATTCCGGCGCGCGCGCCGGATCCGCCGATCCGGGCGGGCAGTGCGGCGACGCGGTGGAGATAACGCCGCACGAGGTCGTCGTCGGCGGGAGTGACCGGCACGCGGTCGATCGGCTCGGCGACCGCCTCGATGCAGCGCTCGATCTCGGCGTCGGCCGGGGCGATCAACTGCGACCCGCCGTCGAGGTAGACCTTGTAGCCGTTGTCGGTGGCCGGATTGTGCGAGGCGGTGATCTGCACGCCCGCGACCGCGCCCAACTCACGCACCGCGTACGCGACCACAGGCGTGGGCAGCGGACGCGGCAGCAGCGTCACCGGGAAGCCCGCGGCGGCGAAGATCTCCGCGGTCGCCGCGGCGAACTCGGCGGAACCATGCCTGGCGTCGCGGCCGACGACCACCGCGCCGCCCCCGAGGCAGCGATCACGCAACCACGCCACGAGGCCGGCGGTCGCCCGGCTCACCGTGGTGACATTCATGCCGTCGGGGCCGTCGCGCAGCGGCCCGCGCAGGCCTGCCGTGCCGAAGCGCAGCATCTACACCCGTTCCAGCACGCCGCGCAGCAGTTTGCCGAGGCGGGGCGCGGCGGCGTGGCCTTCGGCGAGCACCTCGGCATGGGACAGATGCGCGCCCGTGACCCCCGCGGCCAAGTTGGTGACCAGCGAGATGCCCAGCAGCCGCGCACCGAGCGCGCGGCAGGCGATGGCCTCGAGCACGGTGGACATGCCGACCAGATCAGCGCCGATGGTGCGCAACATCCTGATCTCGGCGGGCGTCTCGTACTGCGGCCCGGTGAGCCCCGCGTAGACGCCCTCGGCCAGGCTCGGGTCGATCTCCCTGGCCAGCGCCCGCAACTCCGGATCCCAGGCGTCGACCAGGTCGACGAAGGTCGCGCCTGCCAGCGGCGTGCGGCCGGTCAAGTTCAGATGGTCGCTGATCAGCACCGGCTCACCCACCCGGAGACCGGAGCGGATACCGCCCGCGGCGTTGGTCAGCACGATGATCTCCGCGCCCGCGGCCACGGCCGCCGACACCGGGTGCACCACATCGGCGGGCTGATACCCCTCGTAGAGATGCTGGCGGCCCATCAACAGCAGCACAGCGTTGTCGTCCACCTGGACGGAATGGATCATGCCGACATGGCCCTGCGCGGTCGGCTTCCCGAAACCGGGCAGCTCCGGCATCGACACCGACGCCCGCGGCGCCCCGATCTCCGCTGCCGCGTCCTGCCAGCCGGACCCCAGCACCACCGCGACCCGGTGGCGTGACACTCCCGTACGTTCGGCGATCGCCTCGGCGGCCTGTTCGGCAAGCATGATCGTCACGATAGTGGATTTCCAGCGCCTGCGGCGCTGGGTGTTCGCGGCCCTCTTATGGCTCGCGTGTGCGCGACCGCCGCTTGCTCCTTCGTCGCGTACGCGGCGGCCGCGGTTCGGCGGCACGGATCGTGCCAC
>NZ_JBEXME010000025.1:0-95931 GCF_040610355.1 Nocardia sp. NPDC004168
CCCCCGCACAGCGGCTGGCCGCGTTCTACGCCGCGATGGTCGAATTGCTCGACACACACGCGCATCTGGTGCTGGGCGCCGAGATCGGCGGCGCACGCTTCACGACCGGTGCTTACGGCTTCTGGTACGCGCATGTACGAGGACTGCTGGTCGCGGCGGGCATGCACGAACCGGACGCATTGGTCGACCCGCTGCTCGCGCCGCTGGCAGCGGAGGTCTACCGGCAACAACGTGAGCGCGGCTTGACCTCCGGACAGATCGCCCACGCGCTGCGGATGATCGCCGAAACCGTTCTCGGTCCAGGGTGATTCCACGAAAACGAAACCGGCGGTGGACAACCACCGGTTTCGATACCCCTCGTCGCTCACACCAGATCGCGTCTGCGCATCAGCCAAACCGTGCCGACCGCGAACAGCACCGAATAGACGGCCAGCACGACCAGCGATTCCGTCGGCGAAAGAATCTGCAGCACACCGGGCGTGGCGGGACCGTCCACGGTGCGCATCGCTCCGGCCAGCGACCCGGCCGCCGTGCCGGGCAGATGATCGGTGACCACCTCGATCGGCGCGAAGATCCCGGCCACGCCGCGCAACAGGTTCTCCACCACCAGCACCCAGACCAGGCCGAGGCCCACCGCGAGCGCGGGCCCACGGGCGATCGCGCCGATCAGCGCCCCCGCCAACGTCCACATACCGAGAATGGCCACGCCGGTGGAAATTCCGAGGAGCGACCGATCCAGTGCGGGCATGGTGAGCGCCTGCGACTGGGACGCCGCGATCAGCGCGGCGACCGCGATGTCGACGACGAATGCCGCACACACCAGCGCCACCACCACGGTCGCGAGACTCACCACCACCGCGGCGACCGCTTGCACGCGCGAAGGCCCTTGGGTGTAAACGGTTTTCCAGGTTCCCCAGCCGTATCCGCTACCCACGGTCAGCGCGCCGAGGACGAGCATCAGCGCGCCGCCGAACATGGCCATGCCTTGGGTGAATACTTCGGGAACCGCCGCGGGCAGCATCTGTCGCAGCAATGCCTCGCGCGGCAGCCCGTTGGACATCCGGCTCGATCCCCCGGAGGTGTAGGCCAGATAGTTGAACAGATACGCGAACGTGAGGTTCAGCAGAATCCAGGTTCCGAGAACGATCCAGAATGCCGGCCACTTTCGCAGCCGCAGCATCTCGGCATTCGTGCTCGCGATCAGGTCCCGGATCGCCATGCCGTTCATCGCGCCGCCTCCCATCGCGTCATCTCGAAGAACACTTCTTCCAGGGACTTCTCCTCGACCCGCAGCTCCAGTAGGTCCGCGCCCGCCGCCACGACCGCACGCGCCACGGCGGGCGCGGTGACGGTGTCCGACTCGATCCGGATGCCGCTCGCGGTCAACAGCGCCGAACGTCCACCCACCAGCCCGCGCACCGCGGGCAGAGCCACCTCCACCGGCTCGGCCCGCACCACCAGCGACGAGTTGCCGCGCAACTGCGCGACCGTCGCTTCGGTGCGCAGCCTGCCCTGCGAGATCACGCCGACCCGGTCGCAGATCGCCTGGACTTCGCTGAGCATGTGACTCGACAGCAGCACCGTGCGCCCCTCTGCGGCCAAAGCGGTGATCAGCTCCCGCATTTCGGCCATACCGGCAGGGTCGAGGCCGTTGGTCGGCTCGTCCAGGATGAGCAGGTCGGGGTTGCCCAGCAATGCCGCGCCCACGCCGAGGCGCTGTTTCATGCCCAGTGAGTAGGTCCGGTACTTGTCCTCGGCGCGGCCCGCCAGCCCGACTCGCTCGAGCGCGTCCTCCACCTCCGGGCGCCCGAGCCCGCGATATTCGGCGAGCACGCGCAGGTTGTCCCGGCCGGAAAGGTAGGGATAGAACCCGGGACCCTCGATGAGCACGCCGATCCGGCGCACCACCGCTGGATCGCCGGGCCGATGCCCCGCGACGGTGGCCGTACCCTCGCTCGGACGGATCAGCCCGGCCAGCATCCGCAGGGTGGTGGTCTTGCCCGCACCGTTCGGGCCGAGGACGCCATAGATCTCGCCGTACGCGACGCTCATGCTCACGTCGTCGACAGCGGTGTGCTCCCCGTAGCGTTTGGTCAGCCCTCGGGTGACCACGATCGAATCTGCCATGCACCGAGAATCCGCCGCCGACCCCCTGCGGACATCCGTCGCCGGGCGACGATCCGCATACGTAGCTGGAACGACGGATCGATCCGTGGCCAGTGTCGGATCAGCTGGTGCGGAACCGCTTACATGGTCTGCGAACACCCGAATCGGTGCAATTTCCGCGAAATACGTTTCCAGGCGGACGTCGAATCACGACCGAGCCGCATAGGCTACGTGGGTGCGGGTGGCAGGGATGACAGAGCGGAGTTCGGTCGGCTGGGATTGGGGCGTCGCGCTCGTCGTCGCCGCGGTTCAGTTGGTCGGAGGCACTTTCGCGAACATGCGGCAGACCGGAGTGCACTCCCTCGACGCGCTCGGTTACCTGCTCTTGCTCGCCGGCCCGGTGGCGCTGATCCGGCGCCGCGCGCAGCCGCTGCCCGTGCTGATCGTCGTGCTCGCCGTGTGCCTGGCGTACTTCCTGCGAGGCTACGGATACGGCCCGATCTTCGTCTCATTGGTCGTCGCCTTCTTGACCGCCGCGAGCAGCGGATCACGATGGTGGACTTATCCGCTCGTCCCGCTCGGGTACCTGGCGCTGGTCTGGCCGCTGCCCGCACTGCTCGACCGCCCCGCGAACCTGTGGCAGGTGTTCGCGCTGATGGCGTGGCTGGCCGTGCTGCTGCTGGTGGCCGAGGGCATCCGGCAGCGCAAGGCCGTGCTCGTCGCGCGCGGGCAGCGCGCCGAGGCCGCGCGCCGGGACGAGGAAGCGCAGCGTGAGCGGCGGGCCAGCGAAGAGCGGCTCGCCATCGCCCGCGAGCTGCACGACGTGCTGGCGCACAGTCTGTCGATGATCAACGTGCAGTCCTCGGTGGCGCTGGAACTGCTCGACAAGCGCCCGGAGCAAGCGGAGACGGCGCTCACGGCGATCAAGAACGCCAGTCGCGACGCCCTCGCCGAGGTGCACGCGCTCCTGCACACGATTCGGTCCGGAAGCGCACCCGCGACGCCCAGCGAGCAATCGCCCACAGAAGAGGCGAACGCCGAGGAGACCGGCCGCACAACCGAGGCCGAGCCGCCACCCGCCCCGCGTACCCCCGCGCCGAGCATCGGCGATTTGGACGACCTGTTGCAGCGCCCGCGCAGCACCGGATTGACCGTCACCACGCGAGTGCTCGGCACCCCACAGCAATTGCCCAGCGTCATCGACGTGGCAGCGGCGCGAATCATCCAGGAGTCGCTGACCAACGTGCTCCGGCACGCACCCGGCGCCGACGCAACGGTGACGGTGCGCTACACCCCGGACTCGGTCGACATCACCGTCGACAACAGCCGCCCGACGAGTGCCCCGTCGCGCTCCGGCAACGGCGGCGGCAACGGCATCATCGGCATGCGCGAGCGCACGCACGCCCTCGGCGGCGCCCTCACCGCGGGCCCGCGCCCCAGCGGCGGGTTCCGGGTCGCCGCCCGGCTGCCCACGCGAACACCCGGACCCGACGCGGCCACGGCGTCACCGGGAGTGCGCGGCGCCGGGGCGGCGGCAGCGAGCCGGAACAACGCGGCAGCACAAGCACCGGATCAGGACACCGCGACGACGAGTACGCCGAGACGCGGCGTCGCGGCCGCGACGAAAACCGAACAAAGCGGCACGACATCAGACGCACCCGAATCGAGCGCCGCGGGATCGAAGCCTGCCGGGAGATCGCGCTCGACGACCACGGCCACATCGAACACGACCGGCCCGAGCGAGAGCGAGTCGCGTGCCACACCGGACCGACCCGCTGACACGGCCGAACGACCGAGCACCTCGGCCGGTCGCGCGCAGCGCTGACGGGATCGCCGGCCGACCGCAGAGGAGATCCGATGCACGACCACCACGATTCGGTCCCGGCCCACGCTCCCTCCGGCGGCATCCGGGTGCTGGTGGCCGACGACCAGGCGTTGGTGCGTGGCGGGTTCGTGGCGTTGCTGGATGCCCAGGACGGCATCGAAGTGGTCGGCGAGGCGGACAACGGGGAGCAGGCCGTGCGCATGACCCGCGATCTGCGTCCCGACGTGGTGCTGATGGACATCCGCATGCCCGTCCTGGACGGCTTGGCCGCCACCCGCGTGATCGCCGAGGACCCCCTGCTGGCCGCGGTGCGCGTGGTCGTGCTGACCACTTTCGAACTCGACGAGTACGTCTTCGAGGCGATGCGCTCCGGCGCGACCGGGTTCCTGGTGAAGCACACCGAACCGGCCGATCTGGTTCGTGCCGTCCGAGTGGTCGCCGCCGGCGACGCGCTGCTGTCCCCCGGCGTGACCCGCACGCTGATCGCGGAATTCTCCACACGCGCGAAAACGCCGCCGACGGCCACGCTCGCCGAACTCACCGACCGCGAACGCGAGGTGATGACGCTGGTCGCCGAGGGTCTCACCAACGCCGAGATCGGCGAACGGCTCTACATGAGCCCGGCGACCGCCCGTACCCATGTCAGCCGCATTCTCACCAAACTGCACGCCAGAGACCGCACCCAACTGGTGGTCATGGCTTACGAATCCGGACTCGTCCGCCCAGGCTGGCAGTGAGCGGCCGATCGTTGCCCAGGAGCCGGACTGCTTCGCCGCACTGCCATGGGAACCGGAATCAAACGACCCAGGCACCCATCCTCCGAATAAAGACGCAGGACGGCGACCAGTCAGTGGGCAAACCCGCGCCGAATTCCGTGATTCGCGGTCGGACCATCCGGCAGAGTGAGCCTCCCGCCCCTTCTTGCGCGTTCTTCGGCGCGCGACTATGGCCAGGACCAGGCACAGCCGCAGACCAGCCCGAGATTCTTCCTCCTCGCGCGGCGCGCCAGCGCAGTGCGACACGGTCCGACTTCTCCCGATATCAGCCAATAGCAATTTCTCAGCGAACACTAATTGTCCGGCCTGCTGCCGATTAGCAAATAACTGGTAAATCACCGCGGGCAGAGCCTTCGGGCTCTGGGCGTACGTATCCAGGCGTATTCCGAGTGCCGACGCGCGACCGATGCCCCCGGCATGCCCTTCGGCGCAGTCTTTCGTCATGAATATTTTCACTCGACCCGAGGCCGTGAGTTTTCTGGCCGACCACTACGACGGCGGATGGCACCCCTGGCCGTTCTTCTGGATTTTCCCGCTGTTGTTCTGGCTGACCGTCGTCACAGTGCTGGTCTTCGCCCGGAGGCGGTTCATCGGACGTGTGAGCGGTATCGGCGCGCTGCGCACCGCGTTCGCCCGGGGCGAGATCACCGAGGAGCAGTACCGCAGCAGGCTCGCCGTCCTGAGCGAACCGCGACACAAGCCCTGACCGGCCCCGCTTGCACGATCGGGAGATCCCACCATGAGCATGACCTTCGGCATCGTTCTCACTCCGCGTTCGGGAGCGGACTGGGCGCGCGAGGCAGCCGCCGTCGAACAGCAGGGCTACCGGACCATCCTGTTGCCGGACACCCGGTTCACCCCCTCGCCGTTTCCGGCCCTCGCCGCGGCGGCCGCCGTCACAACCACCATTCGGCTGCGCCCGAACGTACTCGCCGCACCGCTGCGCACACCGGCCGCCACGGTCAGGGAGACCGCGGCATTGCAGCTGCTGTCGGACGGACGTTTCGAACTCGGAATCGGCTCGGGACGCCCGGACGCCGCCGCCGAAGCACAGTGGCTCGGCACGTCCTGGGGTTCGCCCGCGCAACGGCGCGCGCAGCTGGTCGCCACCATCGCCGCCGTGCGGGCTGGAGTGAACCCCACCCCACCGGTCGTGGTCGCCGCCAACGGACCCAGAATGCTGGCGACGGCGGCGGAATTCGCCGACCGCATCCTGCTGGCCGCGGCACCCGGGGCCACCGAGTCGGAGCTGGCCGAGCTGGTCCGCACCGCACGGGACGGTACCGACCGCACCCTGCGCTTCACCCATCAGGTGGTCGGCATCGGGCAGCGGCTACCGATCTGGACCGCGACGAAGCTCGGCCTGACCGCCGCCGCCCTCGCGGACGCGGGCGCAGCGGGCATGATTCCCGCGGAACCGTCCGCCGCCGCCGAAATCCTCGAGCGACGCCGGGAAAAGTACGGCATCGACGAGGTGATCGTGCCCGCTGAACTCGCCGCTGACTTCGCACCGATCCTCGCCTACTTCGCCGACCACGATTCCTGACCCGGCGCAGCGGGCGACGCCGAATACGAAAAGCCCGTGCCCACAGGTGGGCACGGGCTTTTCGCTTGCGGCTTACTCGCCCGAGGCGGCCTCGGTGGAGCCTTCCGTCGCGCCCGTCAGCACGACTTCGGGCTTCTCCTCGCTCGCGGCCTTGGTCAGCTTCGCCTTACCGGTGAAGGTGAACTTCGCGTCTTCGCCGGAGCCCTCGCCGTCCCAGCCCTCGACGTCGACCTCGATGGTCTGGCCCGGACCGATCTCGCCGAAGAGGATCTTCTCCGACAGCTGGTCCTCGATCTCGCGCTGGATGGTGCGGCGCAGCGGCCGGGCACCGAGCACGGGATCGAAGCCACGCTTGGCCAGCAGGTTCTTGGCGTTCGGGGTGAGCTCGATCGCCATGTCCTTGTTCTTCAGCTGCGTGGCGACGCGGCCGATCATCAGGTCCACCATCTCGACGATCTGCTCGTTGGTGAGCTGGTGGAAGACGATCACGTCGTCGATGCGGTTGAGGAACTCCGGCCGGAAGTGCTTCTTCAGCTCGTCGTTGACCTTGAGCTTCATCCGCTCGTAGTTCGAGCCCTCGTTGTTCGACTGGGTGAAGCCGAGACCGACGGCCTTCGAGATGTCCGAGGTGCCGAGGTTCGAGGTGAAGATCAGCACCGTGTTCTTGAAGTCCACGGTACGGCCCTGCCCATCGGTCAGGCGGCCGTCCTCCAGGACCTGCAACAGGGTGTTGTAGATCTCCTGGTGGGCCTTCTCGATCTCGTCGAACAGCACGACCGAGAACGGCTTGCGGCGCACCTTCTCGGTGAGCTGGCCGCCCTCTTCGTAGCCGACGTAGCCCGGAGGGGCACCGAACAGCCGCGAAGCGGTGAAGCGGTCGTGGAACTCGCCCATGTCGATCTGGATGAGCGCGTCGTCGTCGCCGAACAGGAAGTTCGCCAGCGCCTTGGACAGCTCGGTCTTACCGACGCCGGACGGGCCGGCGAAGATGAACGAGCCGGACGGACGCTTCGGATCCTTCAGCCCGGCACGAGTGCGGCGGATGGCCTTGGAGACGGCCTTGACCGCGTCCTCCTGGCCGATGATCCGCTTGTGCAGCTCGTCCTCCATACGGAGCAGACGGGTGGTCTCCTCCTCGGTGAGCTTGAACACCGGAATACCGGTCCAGTTCGCCAGCACCTCGGCGATCTGCTCGTCGTCGACCTCGGCCACGACGTCCAGATCACCCGAACGCCATTGCTTCTCCCGCTCTGCCCGCTTGGCGACGAGCTGCTTCTCCTTGTCGCGCAGCCGCGCGGCCTTCTCGAAGTCCTGCGCGTCGATCGCGGACTCCTTCTCCCGGCGCGCCTCGGCGATCTTGTCGTCGAACTCGCGCAGGTCCGGCGGAGCGGTCATGCGACGGATGCGCATCCGCGCGCCCGCCTCGTCGATCAGGTCGATCGCCTTGTCCGGCAGGAACCGGTCGTTGATGTAGCGGTCGGCCAGGGTGGCGGCGGCCACCAACGCGCCGTCGGTGATGGAGACCCGGTGGTGCGCCTCGTAGCGGTCGCGCAGACCCTTGAGGATGTTGATGGTGTGCTCGACGGTCGGCTCGCCCACCTGCACCGGCTGGAACCGGCGCTCCAGGGCGGCGTCCTTCTCGATGTACTTGCGGTACTCGTCGAGGGTGGTCGCGCCGATGGTCTGCAGCTCGCCGCGGGCCAGCTTCGGCTTCAGGATCGAGGCCGCGTCGATGGCGCCCTCGGCGGCGCCCGCACCGACCAGCGTGTGCAGCTCGTCGATGAACAGGATGATGTCGCCGCGGGTGTTGATCTCCTTGAGCACCTTCTTCAGGCGCTCTTCGAAGTCACCGCGGTAGCGGCTGCCCGCGACCAGGGAGCCCAGGTCGAGGGTGTAGAGCTGCTTGTCCTTCAGCGTCTCGGGGACCTCGCCGTTGACGATGGCCTGCGCGAGCCCTTCGACGACGGCGGTCTTGCCGACGCCGGGCTCGCCGATCAGCACCGGGTTGTTCTTGGTACGGCGGCTGAGCACCTGCATGACCCGCTCGATCTCTTTCGAGCGGCCGATGACCGGATCGAGCTTGCCCTCGAGCGCGGCCTGGGTCAGGTTGCGACCGAACTGGTCGAGCACGAGCGAGGTCGACGGTGTGCCCGCCTCGCCGCGCGAACCGGACTCGACCGGCTCCTTGCCCTGATATCCCGACAGCAACTGGATGACCTGCTGGCGCACACGGTTGAGATCGGCGCCCAGCTTCACCAGCACCTGCGCCGCCACGCCCTCGCCCTCACGGATGAGGCCGAGCAGGATGTGCTCGGTGCCGATGTAGTTGTGGCCGAGCTGCAGCGCTTCGCGAAGGCTCAGCTCCAGCACCTTCTTGGCGCGCGGGGTGAACGGGATATGACCGGACGGGGCCTGCTGGCCCTGGCCGATGATCTCCTCCACCTGGCTACGCACGCCTTCCAGCGAAATGCCGAGCGACTCGAGCGACTTGGCCGCGACGCCCTCACCCTCGTGAATCAGCCCCAGCAGGATGTGCTCGGTGCCGATGTAGTTGTGGTTGAGCATCCGGGCCTCTTCCTGGGCCAGGACAACGACACGCCTCGCGCGGTCGGTGAACCTCTCGAACATCGCTCCCTCACTCTCCTGCTCCGACATTCTGGCAACAGACGCCGCAGTGTGCTGTGTACAACAACCGTGGGCGTCAGCCTGCCATGAAGCCCGGGGGTTGCGGCCCCCGCCTCCACTCTAGTTGGCGGGGGATGCCACCGCCGCCGGTCCACCCTATTGCCGACCGGCGACAGCACGGTCATTCACTCATAACGTGGGCGTCGCGGGATTCGTTTCCGGCCGGGTTTTGCCCTCAGCGAACAAACCGTCCGCCGACCGGATCTGCGCCGCACACGTACGACCTCGGCCGCCTACCCCGTGTACGGGTCGACGAAACCGCAGGGCACCGGGCGTTGATGAGCGGGATCGAGCGCGTTGAGCACGTAGGTCGCGGCCCTCTTGCTGCCCGCTATGCCCGTATGCCCAGAGTAGTCCGTCGCGCAGCCGTCCTGAACCACGATGTTGGTCACATGGGGGCCCGTGACCAGGCCGGAGGTATACGGCACCACCAGTTCGTCCAGCTGGGTCGCGATATTGGTGTAGGTCACGTCGGGGTGGTAGACGCCGTCCGCGTTGAGTTCGCGCACGAACTCCGACCCTTGCAACACCTGCCTGCAGGCATTGCACGGCGATCCGGCCACGGCGTCGAACAGCGGACCGAGGCCGAGGCGTGTGCCGAACGCGTTCAGGTCCGCCATGCCGTACGCGTTCGAGCCTTGCCACGGCGGGGCCAGACCGACCATCTTGTCCACCTTGCCCGCGCCCGCGAGCCGTTTGACGAAGTAGTTGCCGATGAAGTTGCCCTGGGAATGGCCGATGAGGTCGACCTTGTGCGCACCGGTCGCGGAGCGCACCCGGTCTACGAAGGCGGCGAGCTGGGCCGCGCTCTGCTCGATCGGGAGCATGCCCCCGATGGCCGACGCGGGCCACGGCAGGTCGTAGGCGCCGAACGTGGCCGAGTACACGCAGTAGCCCTCGTTGGCCAGCAGCGGCGCGTACACGCCCCAATTCGTCTGTGCGCCACCGCCCGTGCCGTGCACGAGGACCACGGGGTTCGGATGCTCGGAGTTCGGCCGGCACGACCAGTCGTTGGTGCCGGGCAGCGAACCACCCGGATTGGACAGTTCGGCGGGAATGCCCGCGAAGAAGTTGAACTCGACCGGATATCGCTCCTGCGCGTGCGCAGCGCCCGCGGTGGCGCACACCGCGGCGAGCAGAACGATGAACAACGAAAAGCCTGGGACACGCCGCACGATAGCCTCCCGGTCCGGATCGTCTCCGGGGAAGCTACCGCACGGAGTGGCCCAGACGGCGCAGATTCCGGCGGGTCGTTGCGGAAACTAGCTCTGACCGAAGGCCGACGCGCCGGACCGGTACGGCGCCGCGTACTCGCCTGCGGCGATCCGGCCCGGCGCCGCCGCGGCGGATGCCTTCCCCTGCTGGATTCCCGCGACGAACAGCGCACCGCAGAGCACCAGGAAGGCCAGCGTGTGGAAGACGCCACGCACGATGTTCCAACGCACCCAGGCGGATTCGAAATCGGCGCGCACCGCCGCCGGGTCGGCGATCGACGCCGGGTCGCCCGCGGCGGCCAGTTGGTCGTTGAGCGGAACATTCAGCCCGGAGGTCACCGCGAAGGCGATCACGTTGAGCACCAGAGCCAGACCGATCCAGATCAGCGTGCTCCGGTGCTCACGTCCCAGATGCAGCGCCGCGGCCAGGATGGTGAACCCCACCGTGCCGAGGAAGCCGATCATGAACCAGGGATTGATGATCACCACGTTGATCTTCTGCATCGCATCGATCATCGCGCGATCGTCGGTGCGGGCCAGCGCGGGCATCACCGAATTGGCGTACGCGTAGAAAAGGCCCGCGACCAGGCCCGTAGCCAGTGTGGCGAGCACCAGTGCGGCGAGACGTGTGGCGGTCATGACTTCCTCCTGCTTCGGAAACCGGCCGGAGCCATCGCCCCGGTCGCTCGTCTCCGAGTCAAGCCGTCGCCGCCGTGACTCTCCATGGTCGAGAAGCTCGATCGGATGAGCGAGCGTCTACGGTGGACGTCTCAGAGGTCCCGATCGGAAATGAGCCCACTCTGCATGGCCAGTCCAGCCAGCCGCACCCGCTTCTGGTTCTGCGGCAGATCCTCCACCCCGAACTTGGCGAACAACGCGCGTAGATGGGTCTTGATCGCGTCGACGCTGAGGAACAACTCCTCGGCGATCTGCTGATTCGAGGCGGGAGTGGCGAAACCCGCGCCGTGCTTGTACGGGCGGCACAGCGCGACCAGGACCGAGCGCTGCGTTTCGGTGAGCGACCGCGCGGTGGGTATCGAGCCGGTGGAGGTGCGGGTGATGTCGTCGGATACGCCGCCGAAGTCGTGAAAGGACACCCGAGACGTACCGACCCGGATGACGTCGCCCGCCATCAGTCTGCGGCGGCCGACCAGCCGGTCCCCGTTGACGAAAGTGCCGTTGCGGGAGAGGCCGTCGTCCACGATGGTCCAGTGCGCACCCAGGTATTCGACCGCCGCGTGCAGCCGGGACACCTCCGCGTCCCAGCTCAGGGCGAGATCGGCATGCGGGGAGCGGCCGATGGTGACGCGGCCGCGGTCGGGCGTGAGCGTGAGCTCCTGCTGCCGACCGGCGTCATCGGTGAACCGCAAGAATGATCCGACGAATCCTGTCACTGCGCCGATACCTCACCTCTCCATACCGCCAGTGACCTTCGCACGCTTCCATGGTGCCGCTTCCCGGTACCACGAGCAAGATCGATTCATCCGCCGTGACGGGCCACCGTGCGAACCGGTCTCGCTGCTATATCGAAGCCCTATCACAAACAAGACCGCCGTCCCGACGTCGCACGATTCGCCGGGACGGCGGCCGGAAAAAGAACTATCCCTTCGCGGCCTTGTTGTACGCGTCGGTGATGTCGGCGGAGATGCGGCCCCGCGCGGACACCTTGTGTCCATTACGGCGTGCCCACTCACGAATTGCGGCGCTTTGTTCCCGATCGATCGAGACCCGGCTCTTCGGAGTGCCCGTTGCGGCCGCGGCGGCCTTGACCCGGCGCCGGCCGCTGACCCGGCGCGCATTCGAAACCCACTCCTCCAAACCGTCGCGCAGCTTCGCCGCATTTGCCGACGACAGGTCGATCTCGTACGACACACCGTCGATCGCAAACTCGATGGTCTCGTCTGCGATGGACTCACCGTCGACATCGTCGATCAGGCTAACGGTGACCTTCTTTGCCATGAGATGAACGTCCTCTCGAAATCGTGCGACCCGCATACTAGGCCGATTACCCGAGGCAAGAATACCTCGAATTCCGGAAATTCCAAGACGGAGCCGCTGCTTTGCAATCCAGTGGTCACCTGGTGACCGGACGCACAATTGGGAACAGTATCGTTTCTCGGATTCCCAAACCCGTCAACGCCATCAACAACCGATCGATTCCCATACCCGTTCCGGTCGTCGGCGGCATGCCGTGCTCCATCGCGGCGAGGAAGTCCTCGTCCAGCACCATCGCCTCGTCGTCGCCCTGCGCGGCCAACCTGGCCTGGTCGACGAACCGCTCCCGCTGGATCACCGGGTCGACCAACTCCGAATAGCCCGTGGCCAACTCGAAGCCGCGCACATAGAGGTCCCACTTCTCCGTGACGCCGGCGGTGCTGCGATGCTGCCTGGTCAACGGGGATGTCTCCACCGGGAAGTCGCGCACGAAAGTCGGTGCGTACAGCTTGTCACCATACTGGTGTTCCCAAAGTTCCTCGACGAGTTTCCCGTGACCGTAGCCCTTGCCCTCCGGAATTTCCAGACCGACCCGATCCGCGAGCGCGCGCAATTCGGCGACCGATGTTTCCGGAGTGACCTGCACACCCAGCGCATCGGACAGCGACGGGTACATCTCGACGGTGGCCCACTCGCCACGGAGATCGTATTCGGTGCCGTCGGCCAGGGTCACCACCTGCGTGCCGAACGCCTCCTGCGCCACTTCCTGCACCAATTCCCGGGTCATCACCGCCGAGTCGTCATAGGTGCCGTAAGCCTGGTACGTCTCCAGCATCGCGAACTCGGGGGAATGCGTGGAGTCCGCCCCCTCGTTGCGGAAGTTCCGGTTGATCTCGAAGACCCGCTCCAAGCCGCCGACCACGCAGCGCTTCAGGAACAACTCGGGCGCGATGCGCAGGAAGAGGTCCATGTCGAGGGCATTGGAATGGGTGACGAACGGCCGGGCCGCGGCGCCGCCGTGCAGCGTCTGCAGCATCGGCGTCTCCACCTCGAGAAAGCCCCTGCGCTCGAGCGCGTTGCGCAGCGCGCGCACCACGGCGATGCGGGTACGGGCCATCTCCCTGGCCTCAGGGCGCACGATCAAGTCGACATAACGCTGCCGGACCCGCGACTCCTCGTTCATCTCCTTGTGCGCCACCGGCAGCGGCCGCAGGGCCTTCGCCGCCATGAACCAGGAATCGGCCATGACGCTCAGTTCCCCGGTTCGCGAAGAGATGACCTCACCGTGCACGAAAACGAAGTCACCGAGGTCGACGTCCGCCTTCCAGGCGGCAAGCGCGTCCGCGCCGACCCCGTTCAGACTGATCATCGCCTGCAGCTTGGTGCCGTCGCCTTCCTGCAGTGTCGCGAAACACAACTTGCCGGTATTACGCAGGAATATGACGCGCCCGGCGACGCCCACCTCTTGTCCGGTGGAGGTGTCGGCGGCCAGGTCCGGATATGCGGCCCGAATTTCCGCCAGGGTATGCGTACGCGGCACGACGACGGGATACGCCTCGCCACCGGCCGCGAGCAGCCGCTCCCGCTTCTCCCGGCGAATCCGTATCTGCTCCGGGGCATCGTCGGCGGCGGGCGCCACAGCGGGCCGCGAATCCGATGTCGATGCGGTCGAAGAGGCAGAGTTCGGGGTGCTCACATCGAACAACCCTAGCGTGCACCGGAAATCGTTTTGCGCGCCGCCCGGACTCCGACCCGGAGTAACGAAACGGTATCGCTGCGGCGCACCGCCCGGGACGTCCCGGTCCACGTCCCGGAGACGCGAAATAGCCGGTGCGCATCATAGTGTGTGCGAAAACACCTGCGCGCCCGGCTATTTCGAGATGGAAGTGTTGGCGGAGAAATTACAGCGAGGCGAGCGCCTCGGCCTCACGCACGAAGTGCGACGCCCCGACGGCGACGTTCAACAGCCCGGCCGCCTTCAACGCCTGGTAACCGCCCACCAGATCGGTCGCCCGGTGCAGCCCGAGTTGCTGCAGGGCGGCGGCGGCCAAGCTGGAGGTATAGCCCTCGGAGCAGACCACGATCCATTCCACGTCGTGATCAGCGGCCAGCGCCAAGCGGGCCGAACTGGTGGGGTCCAGCCGCCATTCCAGGACATTGCGCTCGATCACCAAGGCGCCGGGCAAGGTGCCCTCGCGTCCGCGTTGCGCCTGCGGCCGGATATCCACCAGAATGGCGCCCCGCTCGATGGCTTCCGGCAATTCGAAGGCATAGATCCGGTCGAGTTGCGCCCGTGCGTTCTCGAGCATCTGATCGATGGTCAAACGGGTCATCACATGTCACCTTCGGGCTGGTCGGTGAGGACGGTTCGGGTGCGCCGCAGGGTGCCGTGGCCGGTCACCTCGTAATACGACATGGCGGTGAGCGGCGGGGAATAGGCGTGCACGCTGAGCGTCGGATCGAGCGGGCCCGCGGATTCGACGGCGCCGGGCACGTCGGCGGGCGCCCGCATGACGTCGTGCACCCAGCCGATCGGGAACGAGGCCTGGTCACCCGCCGCGAGCGTGCGGCAACGCAATTCCGTCCCGTTCCAGCGGTATTCGGATAACGCGCCGCTGAGCACGGTGAGCGCGCCGAGCGACCCGGCATGGTCGTGCAGCTCGGTCGACTTGCCCGGCGTCCAGCTGATCAACCAGACGTCGACCTCGTCGTCGGAGAGCAGCCTGGTCGCCCAGCGCTCGTCGTGCGGCCATGTCCCGTCAGCTGGAAGCAGGTGGTCATAGCGACCGGCGAGCACGTCCTCGGCGCCCTCGTCGGTCAGCCGCAGCAGATCGGCCGGGCGCAGCCGAGTGGGCAGAGCGGGTGCCACCGAGCGTTCCGCCGGCGGAGTAGCCGACAGCGCCGTACGCGCGGAAGAAAGGGAAAGAACAGAAGAACGCATGAGCGAATCTCCAGGAGGAAGGTAACGGTCGAGGGCAGGAACTCAGCCTCGATCGGTCGAGGCACGTCAGCCTCGACAACACTCCTGGGTGCTCACGAAGAAAGTCACGAGAGGGAGTTTAACAGCATGCGACGCGGTGTCGACAAGTCCCTGGCCTGCGACGAATCCAACACCGCGCATATCAGACATTTCCCTTGCGCCGCTGGTTGCGTTCGTATACGAGCCGCAGGCCGGTCAACGTGAGATGCGGATCGTGGTCGTCGATCGTTTCCGATTCCGGGACGATCAGCGGCGCGGTCGCGCCGGTCGCCACCACCGCCACATCGTCGCCGGCAAAGGCGTCGAACTCGTCGCGAATCCGATCGATCAGGCCGTCGACCAGTCCGGCGAAACCGAACACCGCGCCGGACTGCATGCATTCCATGCTGTTCTTCCCCAGCACCGACCGCGGCCTGGTCAACTCCGCCCGCCGCAGCGCACTGCGTTCTACCAGGGCTTCCGTGGCGATCTCCACACCGGGTGCGATGATCCCGCCGAGAAACTCGCCCTTCTTCGACACCAGATCGACGCAGATCGCCGTTCCGAAATCGACGACGATCGCGGGCCCGGAATACCGCTGGTAGGCGGCCAGGCAATTGACGATGCGGTCGGCGCCGACTTCTTTCGGATTGTCCACCAGCAGCGGAATCCCGGTGCGCACACCGGGTTCCACCAACACGTGCGGAACATGAGCCCAGTATTGGCCGAGCATGCCGCGCAGTTCGCGCAGCACGGGCGGCACCGTCGAAAGCGCCGAGACGCCGATCACCTCGTCCAGTTGCGCGCCGACCAACCCGCGCACCTGCATGGCGAATTCGTCGGCGGTCAGCAACGGATTGGTGTGGATACGCCAGTGGCGCACCAGTTTCGAATGCTCTCCGGAACCGGAGAACAAGCCGAGTTCGATACTCGTATTGCGGACATCGATGGTCAGCAACATGTCCGGTCGCCGCTGTTCAGACGAACGACAGCGAGCGCGGCGAGGTCAGGCCCGAGCCCTCCGGTGCGTGCGCCGGGTCCGAACCGAGCTCGACCGGGCGGTTGCGCTCGTCGACGAATACGACCTTGGGGTCGTATTCCTTCAGCTCCTGCTCGTTCAGCTGGCCGTAGGCGATCAGGATGACGAGGTCGCCGGGATGCACCAGGTGGGCCGCGGCGCCGTTGATCCCGATCACCCCCGAACCCCGCTCACCGGCGATCACGTAGGTCTCCAGGCGGGCGCCGTTGTCGATGTCGACGATGCAGACCTGCTCGCCTTCCAGCAGATCGGCGGCGTCGAGCAGGTCCTGGTCCACGGTGACCGAACCGACGTAGTGCAGGTCGGCGTGCGTCACGGTGGCACGGTGGATCTTCGACTTCATCATGGTGCGCAGCATTGCGTCGACCTTTCTAGTTCGCGGGAGGAAGCGGGGCGGGATTCGACACCGCCGGAACGGACCGGGGGTCCACGGCGGGCCGCGAACCGGAGACGTTGGGATGGCCGTCGATCGGAGCGCCGAGCGTGACGGCGATGTTGTCGATGAGCCGGGTAGTGCCCACCCTGGCCGCGATCAGCAACCTGGCGTTGCCCGCGCCCGGGGCGGGGCCCAGGGTGGCCGAGCGCAATTCCAGGTAGTCGACGTCCACGCCGGGCACGGCGTCGAGCACCTGACGGGCGGCCGCGAGCACCGCGTCGCCGCCGAGTCCGCCCGCGTGCTTGCCCGCCGACAGGGCGGCCGACAAGGCGAGCGCCGATTCGCGCTGCACGGGGTCGAGATAACGGTTCCGTGAGGACATGGCCAGGCCGTCGGCCTCACGGATGGTGACCACCGGCGTGATCTTCACGTCGAAGTTCAGATCGCGGACCATCTGCCGGATCAACGTGAGCTGCTGGTAGTCCTTCTCGCCGAAGAACGCCTCGGTCGGCCGCGCGATCTGCAGGAGCTTGGCGACCACGGTGAGCATGCCCGCGAAATGGGTCGGGCGGCTCGCCCCTTCCAGCTCCGCGCCGAGCGGGCCTGGCTGCACCGTGGTCCGCGGGCCGTCCGGATACATGTCGGACGCGCTGGGCGCGAACACCAGCTCGACACCCTCCGCGCGCAACAATTCGACGTCGGCGTCCAGCGTGCGTGGGTACTTGTCCAGGTCTTCGTTCGCCCCGAACTGCAACGGGTTGACGAAGATCGAGACGATGACCACCTGGTTGGTCCGCTTGGCCAGCCGCACGATCTCCAGGTGGCCCTCGTGCAGCGCACCCATGGTCGGCACCAGCGCGACGGTACGGCCGACGCCGCGCAGCGCGGCGGACACCGCGCCGAGCACGGCGGGATCGTGGTGGACGGTCAGCGCACCGGGCCGGTAGGCGCCGCGCAGTTTCGGGTCCAACATCAGCGTCCTTCCAGCAGTTCGATGACGGCGGGGGCGGTGCCCGCGCGTTCCGCCGTGCGCAGCGACAGCGCGCGATACGCCTCGGCCAGCCTGGCGTCGACCGACGCCAGCGCGGTCAGATGCGCGGCCACCGCGTCCGCGTCACCACGGGCGACCGGGCCGGTCAGCGCGGACTGGCCGCGCCGCAACGCGTTGTCCAGCGCCGCCGATGCCAGGGGCGCGAGCAGACGCTCGGCCAGGCCGTTGGGCTGCTCGTCCACCAGCTGCTGGCCCATCAGGCCGGGGCCGGCCAGGGCGGCGCGCAACGCGGCCACCGCGTCGACGATCACCGTGACCAGGTGATTGCTGCCGTGCGCGAGCGCGGCGTGGTACAGCGGCCGGTTCTCCTCCGGCACCCGCACCGGCTCGCCGCCCATCTCGATCACCAGCGACTGCGCGATGGCGTAGCCGACCTCATCGGCGGCGGTGATGCCGAAGCACGCGTTGCCGAGGCGGTTCACGTCCTCGTCGTGTCCGGTGAAGGTCATGGCCGGGTGGATGGCCAGCGGAAGCGCGCCGATCTCGGCCAGGGGCGCGAGTACGCCGACGCCGTTCGCGCCGGACGTGTGCGCGACGATGGTGCCGGGACGGACGACTTCCGCGCCGGCCAGACCGCGAACCAGGCCGGGAAGCTCGGCGTCGGGCACGGCCAGCAACAGCAGCTCGCTGCGGGCGGCCACCTGTTCGATCGGCAGGATCTCCGAATCGGGCAGCCGGGTCCTGGCACGCCGCACCGACGCGTCGGAGATCGCGCAGACGCCGAACACGACGTGTCCGGCGCGCTCGAGTGCGACGCCCAATGCCGAGCCCACGCGTCCCGCCGAGACGATTCCCACCGTCAGGCGTGCGGGCGCGGGGTCGTAGCCCGAATCAGCGTTGTCGGAATTCACGCTTCTCGAGGTCAACGTTGTCCTCTCGATGTCGTTCCAGTCCCGCCATGCGGGTACCGGACGGTACGCCAAGAGGATATCTACAGGTGCTTCGCCGCCGCCACGGGGTGCCCGCGTGATCTAGGCCGCAGTGCCGGGCCGGGCCCCGGCTCCACTCACCGGCGGTCCCGCTCCTCCGATTGCAGGTTGGCCATGATCTCCGCGACCGAGAGACGACGCGACGGCGTCTCGTCGTCGCTTTCCGCCCGGCGGCGCCTGCGCGCGCTCGGCGTGCCCATGGCGGGCGCTGAGGCCGACCGAGAGGCCGGTTCCGGCGTCGGCTGGGGCCGTGCGGCGGGCTGGGTGGGTGGCTCGTCCAGCGGCTCCTCGTCCACCGTCTCGGTGAAGGCGTCGGCCCAGCCGCGCGGCTCGGCGTAGCGCGCCCGCTCCGCGTCGGCCTGGTCGGCGTCGTCGAGGGAGACGACGGCGGTCTCCGCGGTGACCGGATCATCGAAGGGGCTGGCGAAGACCGGTGGCTCGGGATGGTCGGGCTCGAAGATCGGCGTCATACTGCTACGCGGTTGCTGGTCGGCGAACATCGACCACATCCCGGCATTCGCGGAGCTATTGTTCCCCGATTCCGTGCCGGAGCTGGTCAGCTCCTGGATCCTGGTCGCGTCGGCGCGCAACGCGGGGCGATCCATCGGCAGATCGCCGTCGAACAGCCGCTGCAGGCTCTGCCGCAGCACGGTGAGCTCCGCGCGCAAGGCCGCGAGTTCGGTCGCGTCGGCGCCCACCTCCTCGCGGACCCGCGCCTCCACACCGAGCTCGAACTCGCGGCGCGCGGTGACCTCACGCTCCAGCTGCAACGCGTAGACGGTTTGCAGATCGCGGACCTTCGCCTTGTCGATCGTCGCCTCTTTGCGGTACTTCGTCGCAGCAAGAGCCCCGATCGCCGCGGCCCACAGGGCCGCGACCAGACCTACCCGTACGAACTCGACACTGTTGCTGAAGATCAGGAAAACACTGGCAACCAGACCGAGCACGATCAGGACGCCGACGAATAATTTTCCCGCCTCGTCCCGCCGTCCACGGGAAGTGCTGCTACGGGAGGGTGAAACCATGCCAGCCAGGGTAGCCAATTGCTTCGGCCACGCCCAGATTCCGGTTTTGTGATTAAGTTCGTGAAACTAGCTATGTAGTTGCCGCATCGTCGGTGGGATCCTCCGGCGCCCGGCAGCAGTACTCCAGCCAGAGGGCCGCAGCAACCAAAGCGAAGCCCGCCAGCATCCCGACGATCGCGCCGGGGCTGTCGGCCGCGGCCGCGCGCAAGGTGCCGCGCTGCGGGAGGACCCAGCACAGGAATCCGAGCCAGATACCCGCGGCGATCGAACCGACCTGCGCCGACGCCTTGGCCAACGCGACGGCGCGGGCCGCCGTGATCGGATGCAACTGGTGACGTCCATCGCCGATCTGGTGGTCGTTGACCCGCGCCCGGATGACGAAAGCGAGCACCGCTTCGATCGCGGCCACCGGATACAGCGAGGCGCCCGCGAAGATCGAGATCGGCGGGAAGCTGTCATAGGCCACCCGGGTGGCGATCCACGCGACGATCGCGGCGATCAGCACGTTCGCCACGAGGTCGAGTATGCGAGTCGGCTTCAGTTTCACGACGGCGCGCCCGTCAGCGAGAACTCGGTGCGACGCACCCCGGCGCGTTCGTCCGGATCGAGCCCGGCCAGCAGATCCGCGACAGCGTGCGGCACGCCGTCGACCTCGAGCACCGCGTCCGGCATCACGTCCAGCCACGGCGCCAGCACGAAGGCGCGCCGATGCGCCTGCGGGTGCGGCAGGATGAGATCCGGGTCGGCGCTACGGCACGCGACCGGCTCGCCGCCGCGCAGTTCGGCGCACCACACCACGTCCACGTCGAGTGTGCGTGCGCCCCAGCGCACTTCACGCACCCGTCCCGAGGCCTGCTCCAGCTCCTGCCCGCGACGCAGCCAGTCGGCGCAGCCGAAGGCCGGATCCTCTACCAGCACAGCGGCATTGAGATAGTCGCCCTGCGGGACACCACCCCAGGGCGCGGTCGAATACACGGCGGAGACCGCCAGCACGCGATGGCCGAACCCGTCCAGGACGCTGCGCAGATGCGCGAGCCGATCACCCAGATTCGAACCGATGGACAGCACGGCACGGGTCATCGGCGCACCTCCGCGGCGCCCGGCACGGTGAAAAACACCGCGCCGCAGTTCCGCTCGCTCATCCGACGGGCTCCCCCCGGTGACGCGAGGTGATCACCCGCACATCGGCGAACGTGTGCGGGATCGGCGCGGACGGCTTGTGCAACACCACCTCGACCGACCGTATCCGCGGATCGGTCATGACATCGTCGGCGATCTCCGCGACCACCGTCTCGATGAGATTGCGCGGCGGACCCTGGACGATGCGCACCGCGCGTTCGGCCAACGCGCCGTAGTCCACGGTGGCTGCCAGGTCGTCGGACGCCGCGGCCACGTCGAAGTCCACCCATACCGTCAGGTCGACCAGGAACTCCTGGCCGTCGCGGCGCTCGTGCTCGAACACGCCGTGGTGCCCGTAGGCGCGCAGGCCGCGCAACTCGATGCGGTCGGCGCCGCGCCGGATCGCCGAATCACCCGGCGGTGCTTCGTCTTCGGCGTGGATCGGGGACCGGCTCATCGTCGAGCTCCTTGCGCACTGGATCGGGCGGTGTCGTGCTGTTCGGCGCGCTGCCGTGCGGCATTCTGCCACGCGTCGGTGACCGTGATGGCGTCCAGCGAGGCGCGCACGTCGTGCACCCGCACACCCCACGCGCCGTGCACCGCGGCCAGTGCCGAGATGGTCGCGGTGGCCGTCTCCCTGCCGTCCGGTGGACGCGGCCCCGCCTCGTCGGCGAGCAGGGAGCCGAGAAAACGCTTGCGAGACGCCCCGATCAGGACCGGGAGCCCCTGCGCGACCAATTCCGGCAGCGCGCCGAGCAGAGCCCAGTTGTGTTCGGCGTTCTTCGCGAAGCCCAAGCCGGGGTCGAGAATCAGCCGGGACGACTCCACGCCCGCGGCGACGGCCGAGTCCACCTGCGCGGTCAACTCGGCGAGCACCTCCGCGACCACGTCGTCGTAGTGGTCCGCCGGTCCGGTGTGCCGGTAGTCGGCGCCCGCCCGCCAGTGCATGAGGATCCACGGGACCCGCGCGGAGGCGACCACGCGCACCATGTCGGCATCGGCGCGGCCGCCGGAGACGTCGTTCACCACCGACACCCCGGCTTCGATCGCGGCTTCGGCGACGGCGGCGCGCATGGTGTCCACGCTGGTCGGCACACCCGCCGCGACCAGTCCGCGGATGACCGGTGTCACCCGTGCGGTCTCGGTCGCCGCGTCGACGCGGACCGCGCCCGGCCTGGTCGACTCGCCGCCGACGTCGATGACGTCCGCGCCCGCGGCGTGCAGCCGAACGCCGTGCGCGATGGCCAGCTCGGGATCGAGGTATCGCCCGCCGTCGGAGAACGAATCGCTGGTGACGTTCACCACACCCATCACCACACAGGAGCGCCCGTCGCGGGCGGCGAGGCTCTCGAAGCGCCTCGGTTCGGACACCGCGGGCCCGCTCACTTCCGCAGGATCAGATCGAGCGCCTCGGCGCGCGAGGCGGCGTTGGACTGCAGCAGTCCACGCACCGCGGAGGTGGTCGTGCTCGCGCCCGGCTTGCGGATGCCGCGCATCGCCATGCAGAGGTGCTCGGCCTCGACCACGACGATCGCTCCCCTCGGGTCCAGCTTGCGCATCACCGCGTCGGCGATCTGGCTGGTCAGCCGCTCCTGCACCTGCGGGCGCTTGGCGTACAGGTCGACCAGGCGGGCGAGTTTGGACAGGCCGGTGACCCGGCCGTGCGGACCGGGGATGTACCCGACATGGGCGACACCGTGGAAGGACACCAAGTGGTGCTCACAGGTGGAGTACATCGGAATGTCCCTGACCAGTACGAGTTCCTGATGGCCCTCGTCGAACGTGGTGTTGAGCACCGAATCCGGTTCCACATAGAGCCCGGCGAACGTCTCCCGGTAGGCCCGCGCGACCCGGGCGGGCGTGTCGAGCAGGCCGGGCCGGTCCGGGTCCTCACCGACGGCGATCAGCAACTCCCGTACCGCCGCTTCGGCTCGCGCCTGATCGAACGACCTGCCCGTTTCCAGTGCCACGAGGCCCGGCTCCGACAGGCCGATGTCGATGCCGTTGTGCTCCGCACTGTCCAGTTCGGCGACGGTGTGACCACCGCCATACTCGTTGGCCGACAATCGAGGACACCTCCAAACTCCCCGGGCGCCGGCAATCTCTCGGCACCCCAGATGGTCGAGCCTAATCGTCACAGGTCAGTGACGACCGTTCGGTCCATCCCAATCACCGTCGCCCTCGCCGTTCGGATTCGTCCGGCGCGGCTCGTCGTAACCGCCGTGGTCGCCGTACCCGTCCCTGTCATAGCCGCCTTCGGGCGAACCCTGCGGACCCCACGGCTGATAGCCGTGCCGCGGCTGCTGCGGGTCGCCCCAGCCGGGCTGACCCTGCTGCGGCTCGTCGCGCGGCGGCCAGCCGGGAGCGGACCAGCCCGCCGGAGCGCCGTAGTCCGGCCGCGAACCGTGCGTGCCCTGGCGCGGATAGGCCGGAGCGGGCGCCTGCGGCAGCGGGTAGCCGGGCGCGGACGGGCGGGGGTACTGCGGCGGAGCGCCGTAACCGCTCTCATGCGGCGGATACCCGTTGGCGGGCTGCGGCTCGCGCTGCGCGGACGCGGCCACCGGCTTCACCACCGGCTCCGGCGGCCACGACTCGCCGCGCTCGGCGGCCAGCTCGCCCGGGGTCTTCACCGGCGGCTTGTCCGAGGGGACGCGCTCGCCGAAATCGTTGAACGCGGTGATCCGCGGGCGCTTCTGCACGGAGGCGAGGATCTGCTCGAGATCCTTGCGGTGCAGCGTCTCCCGCTCCAACAGCGCGGTGGCCAGGTCGTCGAGCACGTCGCGGTACTCGTTCAGGATCGCCCACGCCTCGGTGTGCGCGGCCTCGATCAGGTTGCGCACCTCCACGTCGATCGCGCCCGCCACCTCGTGCGAATACTCCGAACCCATGCCCATCGAGCGGCCGAGGAACGGGTCGCCCTGCTCCTGGCCGTAGCGGACCGCGCCGAGCCGGGCGCTCATGCCGTACTCGGTGACCATCGCCCGGGCGATCTTGGTTGCCTGGTCGATATCGGAGGACGCGCCGGTGGTCGGCTCGTGGAACACCAGTTCCTCGGCCGCGCGGCCGCCCATCGCCATGACCAGGCGGGCGATCATCTCCGAGCGGGTCATCAGGCCCTTGTCGTCCTCGGGCACCGTCATGGCGTGGCCGCCGGTGCGACCGCGCGCCAGGATGGTGACCTTGTAGACCGGCTCGATGTCCGGCATCGCCCAGGCGGCCAAGGTGTGGCCGCCCTCGTGATAGGCGGTGATCTTCTTCTCGTGCTCGCTGATGATCCGGCTCTTGCGGCGCGGGCCGCCGATCACGCGGTCGACCGACTCCTCCAGCGATTCGCCGGTGATCACCGCGCCGTGCTCGCGGGCGGTGAGCAGCGCGGCCTCGTTGATGACGTTGGCGAGGTCCGCGCCGGACATGCCGACGGTGCGCTTGGCCAGGCCGTCCAGATCGGCATCCGGGGAGATCGGCTTGCCCTGCGAGTGCACCCGCAGGATGGCGCGGCGACCGGCGAGGTCCGGATTGCCGACCGGGATCTGCCGGTCGAAGCGGCCGGGACGCAGCAGCGCCGGGTCGAGGATGTCGGGGCGGTTGGTGGCGGCGATCAGGATGATGCCGGTGCGGTCGCCGAAGCCGTCCATCTCCACCAGCAGCTGGTTGAGGGTCTGCTCGCGCTCGTCGTGACCGCCGCCGAGGCCAGCGCCGCGCTGGCGGCCGACCGCGTCGATCTCGTCGACGAAGATGATGCAGGGGCTGTTCTGCTTGGCCTGCTCGAACAGGTCGCGCACGCGGGAGGCGCCGACGCCGACGAACATCTCCACGAAGTCCGAACCGGAGATGGTGAAGAACGGCACGCCTGCCTCGCCCGCGACGGCACGGGCCAGCAGGGTCTTACCGGTGCCGGGCGGACCGTAGAGCAGGACGCCCTTGGGGATCTTGGCGCCGAGGGCCTGGTAGCGGACCGGGTTCTGCAGGAAGTCCTTGATCTCGTAGAGTTCCTCGACCGCCTCGTCGGCTCCGGCCACGTCGGCGAACGTGGTCTTGGGCATGTCCTTGGACAGCTGCTTGGCCTTCGACTTGCCGAAGCCCATCATGCCGCCGCGGCCGCCGCCCTGCATGCGGGCCATCACGAAGATGAACAGGCCGAGCAGGATGACCATCGGCAGCACGAACAGCAGGATCTGGGTGAACCAGCTCTCCTGCTTGACCACGGTGTTGTACGGGGCGCCGGAGTTCTTCACGGCCGAGAAGATCTGGGCGGAGGTCTCGCTACCGCCCGGATACTTCGCGATGATCTTGTTCTGTCCGCCGGTGGCGTCGTTGCCGTCCTTCAGCTCGATGCGCAGCTGCTGCTCGCGATCATCGATCTGGACGTTCTGGACGTTGCTCTTGTTCTCGAGCTGGCTCAGGGCAACCGATGTATCGACGCTCTTCCAGCCCCGCGTGTCGTTGCCGAAGTAGCTGAACGCATAGATCACGAGCAAGATGCCCGAGACTATGGCCAGGGTGCGAAACACTGTCTTGCGGTTCATAGAGCGTCGGCCGGGGCGGCCAGTCCTTTCCGGTGTCTCCGGTTCTTGCCTAGCGATGCGTCTGGCGCGTCCGGTTCCGCAGGGGTTCGGATGCGGACAAGCCACGTTACCGCGTACGGTCTACTCGATACATCGCGTAGTTCGGCTGCAGGTGCAGTTAAAGAGGTAAACGGCCGGGGATCGACGGTGGTTCCCGATGTCTCCGGTTCGGCTTCCTCCAAGTGGCAACAATCATGGCATGTTCGGCCTATCGTGAGCGACGACACAACATCGCGGCGCGAGCGACGGGCACGTAGGCGGTAGCTCGCACACCACGAAAGGCCCCGGGAGCGCCGCAGACCAGACACGAGCGCAGGGGGTATGGACATAGTCGAGTTACGAACACCCACAGCGATACTGCGTCACGGCCGCGGCAGGTTGATCGTCTTGCGGCCCGGGTCCGACGGCGAGCGCGTGCTCGATGTCCCGGTCTCCGACCTGCTGAAGGTCCGGCTGAACCGGCGCGCGGACGACGCGGTGGTGATCGAGATCTATCTGCGCTACCCGACGCCCGTGCTCACCGGCGTCCCCGCGGACCGCACGCCACTTCCGGTGATCATCGCCGAGCACGACGTTCCCGCGGCCACCGAAATCGTCGACCGCATCAACGCGCACATCCTCGCCACCCAGCGCATCGACGTGGCGGCGCCGGACCTGCGCCCGCCTCCCCCCACCTGGGGACGTGGCGGCCCCACCCGCGCGGACGTGGAACGGGCGACGCGCAGGATGTCGCCGCGCCGTGAGGCGAAGCATGCGATAGCGGCTCTGCATCGTTACGTGACGCCGGACGAGTACGTCCTGGAGACCGCCGTCGCGGTCGCGCACCCTCCGGCGGGCAGCGGCTCCGGCCTGCTCGCCGCCACGACGACGCGGCTGCTGTTCATCGCGATCGGCGACAGCCGGTACGCGTACGAACTCCCGATTCCCGTGGTCGTATGGGCTCGCGTGACCGATACCCCCACCGCGGGGCGCGGCGAGATCGGCCCTGGACGCGGCGCGACCGGCGCCGAGGTACACGACGGCAGCCGCACGCTGCAATTCGCGGGCGTCGACCGCGCCGACACCGATCGGGTCATCTGCGCGGTGAACTTCGCGGTACGCCGGGAGTCCGCCGACGGCGCCGCTGGTCCCGCGGATCCCGGTGTGGCGCAGTTGTATTCGGAGTGGGAACTGCTGGTCGAGCGACACTCCCTCGGCATGGTCGACGACGCGCAGTTCCAACGTTACGGCCGCGGAATCCTGCGTTCACTCCCCGACGGGAGCTGAGTTCAGCGCGATCCGCCGCCACGGGCTGGTCGGACGCAGCCACAGCCGCAGCAGCTCCTTGCGGCGGTCGACGCCGCCGTTCTTCAGCTCGGCCAAGTCCTCGCAGGCCTGCCAATAGGTCCAGCCGGTGAGGTAGGCGTCGCCGAACTGGCGCCAGTTGCGGTACTTGCTCTGGGCCAGCGGCAGGGCGCGCGCCAGATAACTCCAGGCCACGTCGGCGTCGAGGTACCCGGCCGTGTAGGCCATCCTGGCCACCGCGACGACCCTGGCCAGATCCCAGGCGTGGATGTCACCCGGCAGCGGCCGGGCCAGATGGTCGGTGAATCCGATCTTGATCGCCTGCGACCAGATGTCGTAGTCGCGGACCAGCGCCTCGGGATTGTCCATCCCCCGGAACGCTCCGACCTGCCGCAGGAACGCCCGGTGCCGGTCGGCGCGCTCACCGAAGCGATCGCGCTCACTGGCGTTGATCGAGGCCGTCACCAGCGGGTGCACCAGCGCGTAGAGCGGGGCGTGCATGCCGTCGAGCAACTGCTCCATCGACGCCTGCGCCTCGGTGCCATCGGTGATGCCCCACGCGCCGGTGAGTGTGTCGATGGCCAGTTCACGCCGGTCACCGAGCGGATGCGCGCGCTCCGGCCCGAGCAGCAGCGCGTCGTGGAAGGCGTCCCAGCGCGCGGAGTAGAAGGCGCCGAGGGCCAGCGCCCGCAGTTCGTCGTCGGATACCGCGGCGCCGGACCAGTGGTCTTCCTCCCGCTCGTCCAGCTCCGCGTACGGAAAGGTCGTCAAGGTGGGTACGCCGCGCGAAGACATGCCCCGATTGTTCCCCATCCCGCGCGGGGTACGCGCGGGATTCGCGGATGGCCACCTTTGTCGGTCGCGACGCCGGACCGCGGGCGTGTCCGCCGGGCGAATCGATTTCGGACTCGGTTGGTTCTTGCGCTGACGCATGTCGTGATCTGGGGCTAGTGTGCTCGCATGTGTAGAAACATCACCGTCCTGCGTGGTCTGGAGCCTGCCGCAACCGAGCAGGAAATCTATGCCGCCGCACTGCAGTACGTGCGCAAGGTCGGTGGCGTGTCCGGCCTGAGCTCGACCACCAAACCGGCCGTCGACAAGGCCGTCGCGGCCATCGCAAACGCGACCACCACCTTGCTCGCCGAGTTACCCGACCGCAGGGTGGCCCCGACCACCGAACCGCCGCTGCGCCGGATCGCCGCACGGGAGGCCGCGGCGGGAGAGTAGACAAGGCGGCCGGTTCAGGGCAGTGCGTCGGCGCCGTAGACGGCGACGCACACCAGCGCGATCTCCAGCGGCAGACCGCGTTCTTCGATCGGATATCCCAAAAGCTGTTCGATCCGCTGCACGCGGTAGCGGACCGTGTTCTTGTGTACGCCGAGCACCTTCGCGGTGGCCTCCGGGCTGCGTTGGCTGCGCAGATAGGCGTGCAGCGTCTCGCGCAGCCGTGCGGCGTTCCCGTCGCGCGCCGCCAGCGCGCCCAGTTCCCGCTCGACCAGTCCTCGCATGGCCGCTTCGTCCGCACCGGCCAGATAGGCGATCTCCACCGTTCGATACCCGGTGACGCGCCGCCCGCCCGCGGGTGCGCGCTCCGCGACCTGCCGCGCGGCGACCGCTTCGCGATGACTGCGACGGAAACCGGCGATCCCCGCGGCGGGCACACCGAACGCCACCCGTACCGGCGCATCGACCTGCGCCGCGGTGAGCCGCTCCGCTTCGCCCGGCACCGCGAGTTCGGCGCCGTGTTCCCCGTCGTCCGATCCGGCCCACGCCCACATCGCGCTGGCGCCGGATGGAACGGTGAGCAGCCGCGCGCTGCCCAGCGCCGCGGCCAGCCGCGCCGCGACCCGATCCAGCAGTCCGGTCGCCTCCGCCTCCGCGCCTGCGGGTTCTCCGGTCGGCTCGTCGGTCCACAGCACGAAGGCCAGGTGCCGCTGGGAGAGCCGGTAGCCGAGCCGCACCGATGCCTGATCGACGTCCACGTGCTCGCCGTCCAGCAGCGCTCGGACGGTCTCGGCGCGACGGTTGAAGGCGGCGCGCAGCACCTGCTCGCGCTCCTCCATGTAGGTGTCGGTGAGCAACTCGACCGACGTGCTGATCCACTTGGTGGCCCGCTCGAACAGCCGCAGCAGCACCATGCGTTCGAGTTCCGGCGTCGCCCGCCGCTGCTCGACGACCTCGGTCATGTAGTCCAGCACCGCCTCCATGCCCACGTGATAGACCCGCAGCAGCAACCGCAGCTCGAAACCACGCCTGGCCACGCTGCGCGCGAACGCGTGCGCCTCCTCCGGGAGCGAGAACTCGAAGGTATCGCTGGCCAGGCGGCTGAGCACGATCCTGGCGTGCGCCCTGGTGCTGGCCGCGAGGTCGCGGCGCATATCGCGATCGGCTAGTTCGGGGATGCGCGCGATGATCACGTCGTCGAGCCGGGTGACGATGCGTTCGAGCACTTCGGCGCGCGTCGTCTCGTAGACGTACTCCGCGAGCCAGTCGCGCACTTCGTCGGGTGCGGGGCTCGGCCTGGCCGCGGCGCCCGGCGAAGGCCCAACGGTCATCGCCCTCTCCTCCGGCTCGGCGGATACCGAACCACCGCTTGTCTCACGGACACAAAATCACCCGTTTTCCTTGATGATCTGGGCCAAGAAAGTCTGTTCGGATTGTGTCACGATCATAGTTCAGTGGCCTGCCTCACAGCAGTCAGCAGACCGCGGTTCAACACGACGTCAGTGGGAGAACAGCAGTGACCAACACCGAACCAGCGCCCGCGACCGAGAAGGCGCGGGCACGCGAAACGACCGCGAAGAAGGACGGTCCCGCCGTCATCGAAGTGCGCAATCCCGGCACGGGCGAGGTCGTCGGCACGGTGCCGGACGAGACCGCGGACGCGGTCGCGGCCAAGGTCCGCGAACTGCGGCTGTACCAGCCGGAGTGGGAGGCGATCGGCCCCGAAGGGCGCAAGGTCTGGCTGCTGAAGTTCCAGGACTGGTTGATCGACAACACCGACCGCCTTGCCGCCGTGCTGCAGTCGGAGACCGCCAAGCCCCGGGTGGACGCCCTGATCGATCCGGGTTTCGCGACCGATCTGATCGGCTACTACGCCCGCCGCGCGGCGAAGTTCCTCGCCGACGACCACCCGTCACCGCACAGCCCGCTGGCCCGCGTCAAACGCTTGACCACGGTCTACCGGCCCTATCCGGTGGTCGGCGTCATCACGCCGTGGAACTTCCCGCTGGCCATGCCGGTGATGGACGTGATCCCCGCGCTCGCGGCCGGGGCGGCCGTCATCCTCAAGCCCTCCGAGGTGACTCCGCTCTCCGCGATCGAACTGGCCAAAGGCTGGGCGGAGATCGGCGCGCCGCCGATCTTCGCGGTGGTCACCGGCGCGGGCGCGACCGGAGCGGCCGTGGTGGGCAACGCCGACTACATCCAGTTCACCGGTTCCACCGCGACCGGCCGCAAGATCGCCGCCGCGTGCGTGGAACGGATGGTGCCCTACAGCCTGGAACTCGGCGGCAAGGATCCGGCGATCGTCCTGGCCGACGCCGACCTGGATCGCGCCGCGCACGGCATCGCCTTCGGTGGCATGTTCAACTCCGGCCAGGTCTGCATCTCCGTGGAGCGGGTGTACGTCGAAGCGCCGGTGTACGACGAGTTCGTCGCCAAACTCACCGCCAATGTGCAGGCGCTACGCCAAGGCCTGGACGGACGCGAGTCGAAATACGACGTGGGAGCGCTGGCCAACGAGAATCAGGCGGCCATCGTGCAGCGCCACGTCGACGAGGCCGTCGCGGCAGGCGCCAAGGTGCTCACCGGGGGCAAGCGGGCCGGATTCGGCACCGCCTTCGAGCCGACCGTGCTGGTCGATGTCGACCACACCATGTCCTGCGTCACCGAGGAGACCTTCGGCCCGACGCTGCCGGTGATGAAGGTGGCCGACGAGTCCGAGGCGATCCGGCTGGCCAACGACTCGGTGTACGGCCTGTCGGCCTCGGTGTGGACCGGCGACAAAGAGCGGGGCGAACGGATCGCACGGCAGCTGAACGCGGGCGCGGTCAACATCAACGACGTCTTCGCCAACCTGTTCAGTTACGCCCTGCCCATGGGCGGCTGGGGGCTGTCCGGCGTCGGCGCCCGCTGGGGCGGCGCGAACGGCGTGCGCAAGTACTGCCGCCAGCAGGCGATCACCACGCCGATCCTGCCGACGCAGCAGAAGGAACTGTTCTGGTACCCGTACTCGATGCCGAAGCTGCTGTTCGCGCTCGGCGCCATGCGCGCGGCAGGCGCCCGCGGGCTGCGCCGCCTCGACCTTCCGGCCCTGCTGAAGCTCAAAGGGGGCGACAAGTGACCGAAGCAAAGCAGATCCGCGGCAAGGTCGTGGTGATCACCGGTGGGGCACGCGGCATCGGACTCGCCACCGCGACCGCGCTACAGGCTCTCGGCGCGCAGATCGCGATCGGCGATATCGACGAGACCACGGTCAAGGAGTCGGGCACGGCACGCGGTTTCGAGCTCTACGGCAAGCTCGACGTTACCGATCAGGAGTCGTTCGACGGCTTCCTCGACGAGGTAGAGCGGACCCTCGGCCCGATCGACGTGCTGATCAACAACGCGGGCATCATGCCGACCGGCAAGCTGGTGGACGAGCCGGACCCGCTGACCCGCCGGATCCTGGACATCAACGTCTACGGCGTGATCCTGGGCTGCAAGCTGGCGCTGCGCCGGATGCTGCCGCGCGGCGGCGGGCACATCATCAACATCGCCTCACTGGCCGGCGAGACCCATATCCCCGGCCTGGCCACCTACAACGCCAGCAAGCACGCGGTGCTCGGCTTCACCGACACGCTGCGGGAGGAGTACCGCGGCACCGGCGTGCGCTTCTCCTCGGTACTGCCCACGCTGACCAACACCGAGCTCGGATCCGGCGTCACCGCGCCCAAGCTGCTGCGCGCCGCGGAGCCGGAGGAGATCGCCGACGCCGTCGCGAAGCTGATCGTCGCGCCGAAGTCGAAGGTCAGGGTGACCGCGGTGGCCGGGTTCATCGCCCAGTTCGTCGGCCTGCTGCCGGAATCGCTCGGTGACGGCATCGGCCGCGCGCTCGGATCCGGCCGTGCCTTCCTCGACGACGTCGACGCCGAGAAGCGCAAGGCCTACGAGGAGCGCGCGCGCGGCGCGTGAGCGCGGCGGGAAAGCAGGGGCGCCGCGGCTGGGATTCGTCTCGGCCGCGGCGCCCCGTCGTGTTCGGGGGCACATCGGGAGCCCCACACACCGACGGCATTGTGAGGAAAATCACGCTCGCACTCGCTGAGATCGCGAAGCCGGTCAGCGGCAAATTCTCAGCCGATCCTCGGCGGCCACAAACGCGTCCACAATCCGCCACAAAGACTCCCAGTTCGCTCTCGTTCATGCTGGTCAACTGCCCAAATCGAAGAACCTGACGGTAAACGGCCACGGCATGCCGAAAATTCGCTATCCGCCTGGTGCGCAGCACCATCGCAGGCAATATGCTGTCCCTAACAAACCTGCCGACTGTTTCGGCGCCCGTATCCGAACTTTTCGGCCTGATAAGGCTGGAAATTCCGGACCGATTCTGATAGCAAGGGGCTATGGACCCGCATTTGCGCGACCTGCGGTATTTCGTCGCCGTCGCTGAGGAACTGCATTTCACCAACGCCGCCCAGCGGCTGCACATCGCTCAACCCACCCTGTCGCGTCAGATCCGGCAGCTGGAACGTCAGCTCGACGTGGTCCTGTTCGACCGCAACCAGCGCAGTGTCGCGTTGACCGTCGCGGGCAAGGAACTGCTCGAAGGCGCACGCAAGATCCTGGAGTTGTGGGAGGTCACCAACGTCTCGCTGCAGGAGGCGGGCGAGGTGTTGCGCGTCGGCATCCAATCCACACTCGGGCGCGGTCTGCTCAGCGATCTGGAGAGCGCGAGCGGACATCGTCTCGCACTGCACGCGGCTTCCTGGACCGATCCCTCCAGCGGCCTGGCGGGTCGGCAGGCCGATCTCGCTCTGGTCTGGCTGCCGTTGCCGGACCAGAGCCGCTACCGGTGGCAGGTGCTGCGCACCGAACCGCGCTGGGTGCTGCTTCCGGAAAACCACCCGCTGGCGATCTCGGAGACCATCGAATTCGCCGATCTGCTCGACGAACCGTTCGTCGCACTGCCCACCGAAGCCGGTGCGGTGCGCGATTTCTGGCTCGGCAACGACGGACGCGGCGGCCGTCCGCCGAAGATCGGCGCCGAAGCCGCGACCGCGGAGGACAAGCTGGAAGCCGTGAGCCTCGGCCTCGGCGTGTGCCTGCTCGCCGAGAACAACGTGCCGATGTACCGCTGGCCCGGGCTGACCGCGCGTCCCGTGTCGGGGTTGGCGCCGTGCGAGCTCGCCGTGGCCTGGCGGGCCGACGACAACCGGCCGACAATCCTGGAGTTCGCCGGACGAGCCGTCGATGGCGGGTTCGCGGCGCAGCAGTCGCCGGTCAGCGTCTGAACCGGCCCGGCGGGGTCTCGGGGGCGGTGCGCTGCCACGGACGGCGCGTCTCCAATTGCGCGGCCAGCCGTAGCAGGGTGGATTCGCTACCGGGTGGTCCCGCGAGCTGAGCGGCCACCGGCGTACCCGACCAGGAGTGCATGCCCATGGGAACGGAGGCGGCGGGCCAGCCGACCAGATTCCACAGCGGAGTGAAGGGTGCGAACCGCGCGCCGGCGAGCAGAGTGGCCGGACGATTGCGGAAGTGCCAGGCCCGCGCCGTCGGCGGCGGGGCGGCGAGCGTGGGAGTGATCACCACGTCGTAACGCTCGAAGAACTCCAGTAGTCGCGCCTCCACCCGGTCGATCTGGGCGGGACGCGCGAGCCTCAACCGATGCACTGTCCGGCCCAGAGCCACGCGGTGCCGGGCTCTCCGCGGTAGTCGGCCGGGTTGGAGTAGCGCGGGGGCCTCGCGGGCGCCGAGGGCCAGCCAGCGTAGCGAGGCCGCGAGCAGGGCGTTTCCGTACGGTAGCGCGGTCGGTTCCACCGAGTGGCCTGCCGCCGCGGCCACCGAGGCCGCCCTGCGCGCCGCGGCGGTCCAGCGGCGGTCGACGCGCAACAGGCGAGAAGGTGGATCCACCGCCAGCCCGATACGTAGTCGGCCGGGTGGATCCACCTCGGCTAGGTCCGGTCGCGCCGCCAGGACCGACAACGCCAGCGCGGCGTCGTCCACGCTTGTCGCGAGGACACCGTGCTCGACCAGGCTCGACCACGGGCCCGCAGCGGGGACCGTGTACTGCCCGGGCTTGATCCCGAAGATTCCACAGCACGCGGCCGCGACCCGCACCTCCCCCAGGCCGTCGCAGCAGTGCGCCACCGGCACCAGTCCGGCCGCGATCGCGGCTCCGGCCGCGCTACCCGCGTAGCGCGTGGGGTTCCACGGATTGCGGATGGCACGCTCGGTGCCCGCGCTGGTCACCCACCGACTCGGCTCGGGAGCCGCGACGAGGCCCATGACCACCGCTCCCGCGGCGCGCAGCCTGGCCACCACGGGGTGATCCGCGGCGGCCACCGGCCCCCACGGCATCGGCTCGCCCGCGAGGGGAACACCGTGCTCGACCACGACCGGGACACCGGCCAGGGGCAGCACGTCGAGGTCGTCGCGTTCCATCAGGCCGACCGACTCGGCCGTCGCCTGTTCGGCACGCAGGACGCTGAAGGCATGTCGTTTCCGGTCCGCCGCCGCGATCCGCGTCCCGGCATCCGCGGCCACTTGCCCGGGGTGCAGCAGGCCGTCTCGCACGCACGCCGCGATCGTCGCGGCCGGGCCGCGTTCGAGTGCGGTCTCGGCTTCCGGAGCGCCGTCGGGCCGCGCGTCTGCGACGGCTCCCAGCAGTCGGGCGGGCATCGGCTCGCCGGTCTTCGCGTTCGGAATGGCGGTGTGCGGAGCGGCGTTTCCCGCTGAGATCGAGCCGTCCGCCATGATTGCGGCCTCGTCGGACATGTGCTGGTCATCCCCCGTCGCGTCGTTGTCGAAATCGGGTGATCCACTGTCGAGCCGCAAGTTATCATTTCGAATACGGCACGGGGGATGATGGTGTCGGGTGTGGCGGAAATTTTCGGCACATCGGACAACAACCGGTGCGGATTCCGCGGCGTCCGCCGAGCCACTAGGTCCGAGCATGAGTGCGAACTCTGAGAGAAGGTCCGACCCCGACACGGGTATTTCCACCCGGCCGAGGAGTGGCGACCTGTCGCGTGCCGAATCCGACGCGGTGGCCGCGTTCACAGCGGAGTGGGAATCCACCCGGCGCCCACCGGTGATCGCCGAATATCTACCGGACGCCAGTACCTTGCGACGTGAGGCATTGCTGGAGCTGATCCGCGTCGACCTGCGCCATCGCTGGCTGCTTCGCCGCGGTAAAGGCGCGGGCACCGCGCCGGAACCGGCCGCGCGCATGCGCCTGACCGATTACTGCGCCGAATTCCCCGAACTCGCTTCCGACGATATTCCGGCCGGCTTGGTGTACGAGGAGTTCGTCATCCGCCGCCAGAGCGGCGAGCGGGTCGATCCGCGCGAATGCCTGCGCGAATATCCGCGGCAGGCGGAGCAACTGCGCGAGTTGCTGAACGCCGACGAAATCGACCAGAGCACCCGTCGCGCGACTCCGGAGGATTCCGTCTTGACCGCGGTCGCGCACAGCGACTCCGTTCTCGCCGACACCGTATTGAACCGAACCGCGGGGTCTGCTCGTGATTCCGAGGTGACCAGAACGACCGCCGCCGATCTGACGGGTACGGCCACCGCCGTGCCCACGACGATCGGGACCGGGCCGGGCCGCTCCGACCCGCTCGACCGGATCGAGATCGGTCAGCGGATCGACGACTTCGATCTGCTGACCGGTCTGGGCAGCGGTGCGTTCGCCCGGGTCTTCCTCGCGCGGCAGCGCTCGCTGCAACGGCTGGTCGCGGTGAAGATCTCCAGCGATCACGGCACCGAGCCGCAGACGCTGGCCCAGCTCGACCACGACTACATCGTGCGGGTCTTCGACCAGCGGCTGCTGGACGACGCCGAGGGCGCCGCGCGCCGGCTGCGGCTGCTCTACATGCAGTTCCTGCCCGGAGGCACGCTGCTCGGCGTACTGCGCTGGGTGCGCGCGACCCCACCCGAGGAGCGCAGCGGCAGGCTTCTGCTGGACGCCGTGGACGCGGCCATGGAGGAGAAGGGCGAGATCCGGCCGACCGACTCCAGCGTGCGCGCCGAGATCGCGGCGCTGAGCTGGCCGGAGACGGTGGCGTGGCTGGGCCGCAGGCTGGCCGAGGCGCTGGACTACGCCTCCTCGCACGGCGTGCTGCACCGCGACGTCAAACCGGCCAATGTCCTGCTCACCGCCGAGGGCGTGCCGAAACTCGCCGACTTCAACATCAGCTTCAGCCGCAACGTGGAGGGCACCAGCCCGGTGGCCTACTTCGGCGGATCACTGGCCTACATGTCACCGGAACAACTGGAGGCCTGCCATCCCAGTTTCGGCCGCAGTGCCGCCGACCTGGATACCCGCGCCGACATCTATTCGCTCGGCGTGGTGTTGTGGGAGCTGCTCACCGGTGCGAAGCCGTTCGACGATCGCACGGCGGGGGCGGGTGACCAAGGCGACGACACCACGCTGGAGGCCATGCTGGAGCGGCGCAGCAGCGGCGTGGACGAGGCCGCGCTGCAGCGGGTTCCGGCCGACTGTCCCGCCGCGTTGCGGCGCATCCTTTTGACCTGCCTCGCCCCCGAGCGGGCCGACCGGTGGTCCAGCGGCGCGATCCTGGCCAGGCAGCTGGAGATGTGCCTGGACGAACGCGCGCGAGAATTGGTCGACCCCGCGCCGAACAGCTGGCGGCTGCGGCTGCGCCCCTACATCGTTCCGGTGGCGCTGGTGGCGATGGCGCTGCCGAATGTGCTCGCCTCGCTGTACAACATCCAGCACAACCAGCACCTGATCATCAGCCGGATGACCGAGGAGGCCCAGCAGACCTTCCTCATCATCACCGGCGTGGTGAACGCGATCTTCTTCCCGACCGGCATCGCGCTCGTGCTGTATATGGCGAGATACGTGCTGACGGTGCCGCGCGGCCTACGCAAAGGACGAAGATACGATCCGGGAACCCTGCGGCGTGCCAGACGCGATGCGTTGCTGATGGGCGATCGGGCCGTGGCCGTGGCCTTCTCGCTGTGGGTGCTGGCCGGACTGATCTTCCCGATCGCGCTACAGGTGTCGACGGGAGATATATCGGCACAGGCCGTGGTGCACTTCTTCTCCTCGTTGGTGGTGTGCGGCGCGATCGCGGTCGCCTATCCCTTCTTCCTGCTGACGTTCTACCTGGTGCGGTGCGTCTATCCCTTGTTCCTCCGGCACGGCGACATCAGCCCCGAGGACGCGGTCTGGCTGCGCGGCCTTGACCGGCGCTGCAACGGCTACCTCGCGGTGGCCGCCTCGGTGCCGCTGCTCGCGGTCACCGGGGTGACCTTCCTGCCCCCGTCCGACATCCCCTCGGTCATCGTCGCGGTTCGGCTGCTGTGTGTGGGCGGCATAATCGCGTTCGTGGGCACCTATCTGCTGTTCCGTGCGCTGGAAGCGGACCTACGGGCGCTGGAGCGGGTGGTCGATCCGGAATCCGCCGAATCGGGGGCCGCCGAGGGCCGACCCGCCCGATCGACCGCGACCGCCGTGGAGACCGACACGTGAGTTTGCCCCGCACCGATGCCGTCGCCCGCTTCTCCGCCGACTGGCAGCGCAGTCTCCATGGTGATCGCTTGCCGCCGCAGATTCGCGACTACGTACCCGACGGCACGCAAGTTCGCCTGGGGGTACTCGTCGATCTGATCCGCGTGGATCTGCGGCGACGCTGGGAGCGCGAAGGGCTCGGCAAACGGATCGCCGACTATCGCGAGGAATTCCCCGATGTGGAGACCAGCTCCGAGTTGGTCGACCTGCTGTGCGAGGAATTTCTGGCGCGTCGCGGACGCGGACCGCTGCCGCTGGAGGACTTCCTCGCCGAATACCCGGACCTCGCCGGCGCGGTCCGCGAGCACCTCGCCGATCTCGCCGCCGACGACGCCCACCCGGACGCCGACTCGAGCGAAGCCCTCGCCGCGCTCGCCGATCTCGCGCCGGGCCTGCGGATCGATGACTTCGACCTGCTCACCGACCTGGGCGCGGGACTGCTCGGCCGGGTCTTCCTAGCCAGGCAGCGTTCCATGCAACGGCTGGTCGCCGTCCGGTTCTCGGCGGGCCGGGCGGGCGCGGCGCACACGATGGCCCAGCTCGACCACGCCCACATCGTGCGGGTCTTCGACCAGCGAGTACTCAGCGCCGACGCCGCACAGGCCCTGACCATCGCGGGTCCTCCCGCGAACGGCCGCCACACCGCGGCGAACGCCGCCATCGCCGCGCCGCGCCTCGACCTCGACGCCGCGGCCGTCCCGTCCAGCCGGACGAGCCGCCCCGGCGACGACGACACCATCGTGGCGCCGACAACCCGAACGACGAGCCACCCCAGCGACGACGAAACGGTCCCCGGCCCGCGCACGCACGGCGCCGAGAGGCGCGCCCCGACCGTCACGGGTGATGCGACAGCCACCGCGCCAGAAGGTATCGATGACGAGACCGTGGTCAGCGCGCCCGATACGACCGCTGCGGTCCGCCCACGCAGTGCTCTGATTCCCGATTCCGGACGATCGGCCGAACCTCGTGACGCCGCCGCGGTTCCGGCTCATCCGGACGCGGTGACCGAGCGATCGAGCGATCCGGACGCGACCATCGCGGTCCCTCCAAACGACATCGCATCCGCGCCCCCGCGACCGCCCCTCGCACCGGAGTCCAGGACGACCGCCCTCCCGCGTCTGGTCTACATGCAATACCTCCCCGGCGGCACGGCGGTCGACCTGCTCGAGCAACGCCGTCGCAGCCCCGTGACCGACGGCGGCGCCCTGCTGCTGCGCGCGGTGGACACCGCCATGGAGGCCAAGGGCGAGATCCGGCCGTCGGATTCGAGCGTGCGCGCCGAGATCGCGCGGCTGAACTGGCCGGAGACCGTGGCGTGGGTGGGCAGGCGGCTGGCCGACGCGCTGGATTACGCCGCACACCATGGCGTGCTGCACCACGACATCAAACCGGCGAACGTGCTGTTCACCGCGGAGGGCATTCCCAAGCTGGCCGATTTCGCCCTCGGTGAGATACCTGGGCGCACCGCGCCGCACGGTCCCGGCGGGACCGACGCACTGGTCTACCGCTCTCCGGAGCAGCTGAGCCGCTACCTCGACCCCGACGCGCCAGCCCCCGGCGACGCCAGCGACGTCTACTCCCTCGGTGTGCTGCTCTGGGAAATGCTCACGGGCGCAACCCCCTTCGACGATCCGCCACTGGAGCAGAACAGCCCCGGCACCGAGACGTACACGCGGATGCTCGCGGAGCGCCGCGGCGGCGTCTCGGCCGCGGCGCTCGCGCGCCTGCCGGAAGACACGCCGGCCACGCTGCGCCGCGTACTGCTGGACTGTCTGCACGAAGACCCGCAGCGGCGCTGGCGCGGCGGCGCCGAACTCGCGGGACAACTCGACCTCTGCCTGGACACCCGCGCGCGCGACCTGGTCGATCCCCCGCCCGGCAGCCTCGCCCACCGCGCCCGCGGGTGGCTGCTTCCGGTCGCGGCGCTGTGCGTCGGCGTGCCGAACGTGCTGGCCAGCTTCTATAACATCCAGCTGAACCAGACCCTGATCATCGACCGGATGTCGACCGCGGACCAGGAGAAGTTCACGGCGGTCGGATTGATCAACAACCTCATCGCGTTCCCGGTCGCCGCGCTGCTGCTGTTGTTCATGACCCGGCGGCCGCTCGCCATCTCCTACCGCCTCGGCCGTGGCGACGGCTACTCCGCGCGCACGCTCGCGAAAGCACGCCGCGACACCTTGCTGATGGGTGACTGGGCGGTGTGGATACCCTTCGGCTTCTGGCTGGTCGCGGGCATCGTCTGGCCGCTCGGGCTGGCCTTCTCCGGAGTCGACCTGCCGCGTGGCACCTTCTTGCACTTCTTCGCCGCGCAGATCGTGTGCGCGGCGATCGCGCTCGCCTATCCGTTCTTTCCGATCATGGTCTACTCGGTGCGCGCGATCTATCCACAGCTGCTGGTGCGCGGCGGTATCGGTCCCGACGACGAACGCCAGCTCCGCGCGCTGGCCAGGCGCGGCAGCTTCTACCTCGGTGTGGCGGCATCGGTTCCGCTGCTCGGCGTGGCGAGCGCGACCTTCGTCGAGGCCGACGACCTGGAGCTGGTGATCGTTCCGGTGCGTGTGCTGAGCGTGGGTGGCATCCTGGCATTCGTGTTGACCTATCGACTGTTCCGGCTCCTGGAAGCGGATCTGCTCGCTCTGGCCAGGGCGATTCCCCAGCGGACGCGATGACCACACCCCGCCCGCTGGGACGGCTGGTGAACCTGTCGCACGTCCACGATCCGGTCACCACACCGCTGTACCCGGAGGATCCGGAATTCCGCACCGACATCGTGGCCACGATCGCGAACGACGGCTACCTCCTGCGCTATATCCAGCAGGGCGAACACACCGGAACACATTGGGGTGCGCCGATTCATTTCCGCGCGGACGGACTGGCCGCCGACGAACTCGACCTCGACGATCTGCTGCTGCCCGCGGTGAAGATCGATCTCCGGCAGCGCTGCGCGAACGATCGCGACTACGCGATCACGGTCGACGATCTGAAGCGGTGGGAGGCCGAGCACGGCCGGATCCCGGACAGCGCCGCGATCGTCGCCTGGACCGGGTGGGACGCCAAGTGGGGCACGCCGGAGTTCGTCGGCACGGGCGAATCAGCCGGTCGGCAACCCGGTTTCGCGGTGCAGACGGTGGAATGGCTGCTGCGCGGCGGCAGGCTCGGTCGCCGCGGCGCGCTTGGCATCGACACATTCGGCCCCGACGTGGGCACCGACGAGACGTACGCGGTGTCGAAGCTGCTCTACGGCGAGCACCGGATCAGCTTGGAATGCTTGGCGAACCTGGCGGCACTGCCCGCAACCGGGGCGTGGGTGCTGGTGGGCGGACCGCTCTATCGCGGCGGTTCCGGTTCGCCGGCAACGATTTTCGGCATCCTGCCCGGATGAGGTCTCAGCCGCCGTAGACCTTGGGGTTGAGGGTGCCGATGTAGGGCAGGTCGCGGTAGCGCTCCGCGTAGTCGAGGCCGTAGCCGACGACGAATTCGTTCGGGATGTCGAATCCGACGTGCGCGACCTCCACCGGCGTGCGTAGCGCGTCGGGCTTGCGTAGCAAGGTGACCACCTCGAGCGAAGCCGGGTTACGGGTGGACAGGTTGCGCTTGAGCCACGACAGCGTGAGCCCGGAGTCGATGATGTCCTCGACGATCAGGACGTTGCGGCCCGCGATGTCCTTGTCCAAGTCCTTCATGATGCGCACCACACCCGAGGACGAGGTCGACGACCCGTAGGACGAGACGGCCATGAACTCCATCTGGGTCGGGATCGGCAGGGCCTTGGCCAGGTCGGTCATGAAGAAGATCGCGCCCTTGAGCACGCCCACCAACAGCAGATCGCCCTCCGGAGCGTCGGGTGGATACCGCTTGGCGATGAGTTCGGCCAGCTCCTGGGTCTTGGCGGCGATCTGTTCCGCGGTGATCAGCACCGACGCGATGTCATCCCCGTACACGTCAGCTGGATTCCCTTCCGTGGTGGTGAGCCCGTTCGGCCGGTTCGGTCTGCGTCATCGGTCCGATGCCAGCCTCACCCAGCCGCAGTGTCAGCCTGCCATGTTCGCGCCCCGCGACCAACCTGCTACCCGGCATGCCGCCGCCGACCGCGACGCCGCCCTGTCCGCGCCAAGCCGTAACCAGTTCGTCGACTGCCTGTAAATGCTTGGTGGTCAGGGCTTTCGCACCGTGCTCGAGCAGCCATGCCCGAATCGCCCGTTTCCGCAGAGCCGCGGGTGCAGTGGCGAGGGTCTCGATCACCAGCGCCCGCCCATCACCGGCGGTGTGCCGCAGCTCGGCGGCGAGCGCGTCGAGAACCGCCCCGTCCTCCCGCAGTTGTTCGGCCGTACGCGCCAGCGCCGGGGCCACCCCGCCGCCGAGGATCTGCTCCAACAGCGGCAACGCCTCGGTGCGTAGCCGGACCCTGGTGAACTCCGGCGCCACGTTGTGCGGGTCGTCGTGCGGCGTCACGCCCAGATCGGCGCACACGCGCCGGGTGGTCTCCCGGCGCACGCCGAGCAACGGCCGCCCCCACGGCTCGGCGTACGCGGACATCCCTTGGATCGAGCGGCCACCGGAGCCGCGTGCGAGCCCGAGCAGCACCGTTTCGGCCTGGTCGTCGAGGGTGTGCCCGAGCAGCACCGGAAGACCGTGGCGCGCGGAGTCCAGCGCGGCATACCGCGCCCGGCGCGCGGCGGCTTCCACACCGCCCTCGGTGCCGACCTGGACCGCGAGCACGCGCGCGGACCGGCAGCCGAGGGCGAGTGCCTGTGCCGCAGCCTCGGCGGCGACGGCGCCGGAACCGGGTTGTAGGCGATGATCCACCACCAAGGCGTCGACCGCGCCCGTCTCGACCACTGCCGCCGCAGTGAGGGCCAGCGAATCCGCGCCGCCGGACAGCGCCACCGCGACCGCCTGCTCCTCGGTCTCACGCGGCCCGAACCTGCTCAGCCAATCCCGGACCGCTCGACGAACGGCCAGCACAGCGGCGGTCTCGGGCAATCGCCGGGCGGCGGACGGCCGCCCGGATCCGGATGTCCCGCTCTCCGGCCCGAAGCGCCCGGGTGTCGTTCCTGGCGCACGCCCCATGGGCGCAGCCTACCGGCCGACCGCGCACGGCGAGTCGCCGCCGAGCCGGGAACCCTCGTTCAGTCCAGTACTCGTTCGATCCAGCGCTGCGGCTGCTCGATCTCGTCGGTGCGCGGCAGCGTGTCGGCTTCGGTCCACACCGTGTTGAACCGCGTCATCCCGACGGTGGCGACCACCTCATCGACGAATTTCTTGCCACGCACGTACTGGGCGACCTTCGCGTCCACGCCGAGCAGCGCGCGCAGGAGTCGCTGCACCGGGTTGGTCGGACGCCTGCGGCGTTGGTCGAACGCGGTGCGGATCTGCTCGACCGACGGGACGACCGCAGGACCGACCGCGTCCATGACGTGATCGGCGTGCCCCTCCAACAGGGTGCCGAGCATGAGCAGGCGGTCCAGCGCCGCACGCTGCGGCGGCGCCTGGGTAGCACGCAGCAGCCCGACCACACCGCGCGCGGCCGGATCGTCGGGGGCGGTTCCGCGACGGCGGTCGCGCACCTCTTCGACCAGCCGGGACAGCATGTCGCTCACCGGCTCGTCACCGGCCTCGCCGAGTACCTCGACGTTCGCGCGCATGTATTCGCCGAGCCAGGGCGCGGAGGAGAACTGCACCCGGTGGGTCACCTCGTGCAGGCACACCCACAGCCGGAAATCGCTCGCCGACACCCCGAGCGCCCGCTCCACCGCGACGATGTTCGGCGCGACCAGCAACAGAGTGCCGTCCGGCCCCGTGAACGGGTCGTATTGACCGAGGATCGCGGTGGACAGGAAGGCGAGCATGGCGCCCGCCTGCACCCCGGCGGGTTTGCCCGCGAAGAGCTTGCGGTCGCCCTGTGCCTCATCCGCCCCGGTGAGCTGGGCCATCGAGTCGGCGGCGGCCGTGATCCACCCCGGCCGGTCGACGATTCTGGCCGCCGGGACCGGCCGGTCGTCCAGCAACCCGCTGACCTCGCGCACCGGCGCCTCGGCCCGCACGGAGGCATCGGCGAGCTCGGCGACCACCTGCTCGGCCGAATAGCGCGACGTGCGCGGACCCGCGGGCACCAGAACGGAGCCGGTCCGCGCGGCCAAACGCCAGTCGACCACGCCGGACAGGCCCGAGCGGAGTTTTCGCCGCTCGACCGCACCGGCGGAGCCGAAATCGGCTGTCTCGGAACCTTGCTGGGTCATGATCAACCACCCGTCACGAGCATCCACAGTTTCGCAGCGTGCCTGCGATCGCGTCCAACGCGGGCCTGCTCACCTCCGGTGGTCGATCGTTCGACATCAGTGCGAAGGTCAGCACCCGCCCATCGGCGTCCAGCACATATCCGACCAACGCGCTGGAGACCGACAGAGTTCCGGTCTTGGCTCGCACCCAGCCCGCCGCCTGACGATCCCGGGTGACGTAGCGGCTGGTCAGCGAGCCCGTGGCACCGGCGACCGGCAGGTTGTCGAGCATCGGCGTCAAGGTCGCCGCGACCCGGCCGTTCTCGGGCCGGGCCTTGGTGCCTGCCGGTCGCACCGCCGTGGCGCCGGTGGGCTCGGCCGCGGTCGCCACGACCCGGTCGAGCAATCGCGCGGGAATCCGGTCGTCTACCGAAAGCCCGCTGCTGTCGTGCATATCCAGGCCGGACAGATCGAAACCGGCCTTGCTCAGCGCCGTGCGCACCGCGGTGACCCCGCCGGTGAACGAGGCCTCGCCGCCGGTGGCGGTCGCGATCTCCCGTCCGATCGCCTCGGCGAGCACGTTGTCGGAGTAGACCATCATGTCGCGCAGCCGGTCGCGCAGCGGCGCCGAACGCACCGAGGCGACCTCGGCCGCGCCCGCGGGTGCGGCGCCCGCCCGGACCCGCGCCGGGTCGAGCCCCAGTTCGGTGGCCAGCCGCCGTCCCGCGTCCAGAGCGGGCGTCGCGGTGCGCGGCGAGTACTCGACTAGCGGTTGCAACCGGCCGCCGTCGATCATCACCGGCTCGATCGGGGCGATGGACCCCTCGGGGATGTCGACCGGGTCCCAGCCCTGCGCCATGGTCGGGCCGGTGTAGGCGGAGAGGTCGACGACGATCGTGTCCACCGCGCGGCCCGCGGACTTGATCTGGGTGACCAGATCGGACAGACGCGGTCCGTTCGGGTAGTACCCCTTGCCGTCCGGCTGCGCGGTGAGCGTCGGATCGCCGCCGCCGACCAGCACCAGTTCGTTCGGCGCCGCACCGGCGACCACCTTCGTGGTCACCCGTTGCTCGGCGGGCAGCGTGAGCAGAGCGGCCGCGGTGGTGAGGATCTTCGCGGTGGACGACGGGATCATCGGCCGGTTCGCGTCGCCGCTCCACAGCACCGTCCCGCTGTCGGCGTCGGTCACCTGGCCCGCGAACGCGCCGAGGTCCGGATTGGCGATCACCGGGGCCAGCGCGGCGGCGATCCCGGCGGAACTCGGCGCGGAACCGGTGGGCCGGGCCGGGACGACCTGCCCGGACGGCTCGGTCGGCGCGGGCGGGGCGGCGATGGTCAGACCACCGTGCCGGAACTCCTCGGTCCACGGCCGCACCGCGAGCAGTGCCACCGCGGCGGCCACGGCCAGCACGACCAGCACGGTCGAGATCAACAGCCATCTGTTGCGGCGCCGCCGGGCGGCCAGCCCACCGATGTTCTCGTTGCCACCAAACACGTCGCCGCCGCTCTCCTGACCGATTCCCGCAGCAGCCGCCTGCCGCACCCATGTCCCCGACGACCACACTATCCTCGTTGCGCAACCGTTCCCCTGAACAACCTGGCGAGTCGGCGCACTCCGCAGCGGCCGAGTCGGCAGTCGCCGAATAGCAGCCGAGTCGCAGAACTCGGCACCGATGCACGAAGGAGATGGCGTGGAGTTCGACGTCACGATCGAGATCCCCAAGGGTTCCCGGAACAAGTACGAGGTCGATCACGAGACCGGCCGGGTCCGGCTCGACCGGTTCCTGTACACGTCCATGGTCTATCCCGCCGACTACGGCTACATCGAGAACACCCTCGGCGAGGACGGCGACCCGCTGGACGCGCTGGTCCTGCTGCCCGATTCGGTGTTCCCCGGCGTGATCGTGGAGGCCAGGCCGGTCGCCATGTACAAGATGACCGACGAGGCGGGCGGCGACGACAAGATCCTGTGCGTGCCCGCGGGCGACCCGCGCTGGGACCACATCCAGGATCTGAAGGATGTCCCGGAGTTCGAGCTGGCCGCGATCAAGCACTTCTTCGAGCGCTACAAGGATCTCGAGCCCGGCAAGTTCGTCAAGGGCTCGGAGTGGGTCGGGCGGGCCGAGGCCGAGGCCGAGGTGCAGGCGTCCATCCAGCGGTTGAAGGACCAGGGCGGACACTGAAGCCCTTCGGGCACAACGAAAGCGGGGAGTCCGGCAGACACCGGACTCCCCGCTTCGCGGTCGGGGTCACGAAAGGCGAAAAGGGACACCCGGAATCCGGATGCCCCTTCTCTGTGACAGGTGGCTCAGTAGTAGATGTACAGGTCGTAGCCGTCCCAGGTCTCGATGCACTCCCAGTAGTAGCCGCCGGTGCTCGGCGACTCGCCGTCGGCCCGGCACGCGCTCAGCGTGGCGTAGGTGCCGACGTAGGTGCCGCCGTAGGCGACCTCCTGGTAAACCGGTGCGGCGGAGGCCGAAGCGGCCGTCGACACCCCGGCGACGGCAGCGGTGGCCAGCAGACCAGCGGCGAAGAAGGACTTGATACGCATCGCTCTTGCTCCTGAATGCGAGATGAAATTTTTGACACCTCAAACGATATGGGCGATCGGCATCTCGCACAGCCACCCCTAGGGTGAGGGCAACGCAACCCTGAGGCGAATCACCTTGCCCACCCTCGATACCCACCCTTGGGGTCGGTGACGGCGCACCCGCCCGGGTGCGAGCGCGCCGCCGGTGTCAGTGGCCGCGGAATTCGGGCGCGCGCTTCTCGAAGACGGCCTTGACCGCCTCGGCGAGATCCTCCGACGGCAGGAACGCGGCGTTCCACGCGGAGACGTAGCGCAGGCCCGCGGCGATCTCGTCCTTGCGCCGCTGCTCCAGCACGTCTTTGACGCCCTGCACCACCAGCGGCGGGTTCGCTGCGATCTCCCGCGCGGTGGCGTGCGCCGCGTCCAGCACCGCGTCTTGGTCGGGGAAGACGTCGTTGACCAGGCCGATCTTCTCCGCGCGCGCGGCGTCGATGTCTTTGGCGGTGTAGGCGAGTTCGCGCAGGTGTCCCTCACCGATGATGCCGGGCAGCCGTTGCAGCGAGCCGACGTCGGCGACGATCGCGACCTTCGCCTCGCGCAGACTGAACTTCGCCTCCGCGCTGGCGTAGCGGATGTCGGCCGCCGCGATGAGATCCAGCCCGCCTCCGATGCACCAGCCGGACACCGCCGCGATCACCGGCTTGCGGCAGTCCGCCACGGCCGTGATCGCGGCCTGCATCTTGCGCACGTCGACGAGGAAGTCGGTGCGAGGGGCGGCCAGCGCGCGATCGGCCAGCAACGGGCCGAACGTGCCGCTCATCGCGGGCAGGTCCAGACCGTAGGAGAAGTGTTTGCCGGAGCCGGTCAGCACGATCGCGCGCACCTCCGGATCGGCGTCCAGCGCCTGGAACACTTCCGGCAGCTCGCGCCAGAAGTCGGGACCCATCGCGTTGCCCTTGCCGGGGCCGATCAACGTCACCTGCGCGACGTGATCCTTCGTTTCGACGGTGAAAGCCTGCCAATCTGTCATTTGTACAGCGTATCGAGACAAATCGGAGCCCGTGTCCCGACCCGGTGATGCGCGACTCGGAAAGAAAACCTCGCCGCGTGTAAACCCTGCGCAAATTCGCAATGGTGTACTGGTCCGCGGTGGACAGAACAGCGGATCATGAGCAAGTCAGCAAACCTCATTCACCGGCTTCGGAGGACGTCATGCTGATGCATCGCGGGATCGGTCTCGACCGCTTCAACGAAATGCCACGCGGCCGCGCGGTGCACGCGCTGTACGAGTGCTGCTGCAACGTCACGTGGGCCGCGACACTGGCCGACGCTCGCCCCTATTCCGATCGGGACGCGCTGCTGAGCAAGGCCGATGTCGAACTGCTCGCGCTGTCCCAGCGGGACGTCGACCGCGCCTTCGAAGGGATTGCGCACGAACCGGTCTCGGCGCGAGACGTGACCGAACTCGCGCGGATAACCCGTGGGCGGATCGCCGGGATGCTCGGCCCGGCCGAGGGCTATCCGGAATACTGAGCCGACCGCGTGACTTCCCCGGCGTCCCGACCGCAATCGCTCTACCCTGGTGGGATGCGCAGGTCGTCATTGCCACCGGTCGCCTGCCGGGTCGCGGACACCCTCATCTCCCGGGGCCATCACGGTCTCATCGTGGCCCAGCCAGAGCCCACCCACACCGCCGACGACGCCGCGCGGGCGCTCGGCGTCGACGTGGGCGCGATCACGAAGTCACTGGTGTTCCTGCTCGACGACGACCCGGTGTTGCTGCTGGTCTCGGGGGCGCACCAGGTCGACCTGGCGAAGACCGGCGCGCGTCTGGAAGGGACGCTGACCCGCGCCCCCGCCGATATGGTGCGCCAGGTGACCGGTCAGCCCATCGGCGGCGTCGCGCCGGTCGGCCACCCGACCAACCTGCCCACTTGGGTCGACAACGCGCTGGCGCACCATCGGGAGGTATGGGCGGCGGGCGGGCATCCGAACACTATTTTCCGCACGTCGTTCCCGGAATTGCTGCGGATCACCGCGGGTCTTCCGATCGACGTCGACTAACTGGCGCCGGCGTCGCGAGATCGTGCCGGAGGCCGCGAAACTTCGATACTCGATGTCCGCCCGGTCCAGCGACGACCGGGGTCGCGTTCGACATGTGCCACCGCCGCGGGCCGTGAGACCCGCGTAGTTTCGTGTTGTGACCGAAGCACCACGGCCCGAGACGGAACTACAGGTTCCGGACGATCTGAGCGGCATCACCGCGGAGCAATATCGCGCATCGATGCGCCACTATCCGGCCGGCGTCACCGTCGTCACGCTGCGTTCGCCGCAAGGGCCGGTCGGCTTCACCGCGACTTCCTTCGCCTCGCTGTCGCTGGACCCGCCGCTTGTGTCGTTCAACATCGCGCACACCTCCTCCAGCCTGTCCGGCATGTTGGACGCCGAGTCCGTCGTCATCCATTTCCTCGGCGAGCACCAGCAGCACCTGGCCCACCGGTTCTCCCGAACCGCGGAGGAGCGTTTCACCGACCGATCGCTGTGGACCGCCCTCGACACCGGCGAACCCGTCCTGCACGGCACCCCCATCTGGCTGCGCGCCACCGTGCACCAACTGATCCCCATCGGCGACCACACCTTCGTAGTCGGGTTGGTCACCCGGGTACACGACAACACCGACGAGAAGCCTTCCGCCGCTCCGCTGCTGTACTACAACGGCCGCTACTACCGGCCGACCGCCCTCGGCGACTGATCCGAGTTCGCTACGCCACCCTCGGCCGCACCTGCACCACCAACTCGGCGTCGAGCGCACGGGCCAGCCGCTCCAGCACAGGAAGGCTGGGCACCGTCCCACCCGCCTCGAACCTGGCGACCGCGGACTGGGTCATACCTGCGGCATCGGCCAGCCCGGTCTGACTCCAGCCCCGCTCCTCGCGCATCCGCCGAATCGTCCGCCCCAGTTCATAAGCCAACCGAGCCGCTTCGTAAGCCTCCGCAGCGCCGGGTTCCTTCATCCGGCGGTTCCTGATTTCCGCCCAATCACCACGCTCAGCCATTGATCTCATCCTCCTCGGCCGTATGCCGCTCCGCGATGCAGCGGTCGAGCGCTCGTCGCGCTCGCTCGACCTCGGCATGCTCCCGCATCCTCGTCTTGACGAATACGGTCAGCATCACGATCCGACGACCAGGTGCAATCCAGTAGGTGAGCCGGACCGCGAAACTGTCCAAATAGAACCGCAGTTCCCGCAGCTTACCGTCCAACTGCCGGGTATACGGCTCGCCGAGCAGCGGTCCCTTGTCCCCGAGCAAATCGATGTAGAACGCCACCCGGGCGAATGCGACCGAGGGGAGCCTTTCCACCCAATCGCGCACCTCCGGTTCCAACTCCACAATACCCCAACCCATAGCATCAATGCTATATCGCCTGGGAGTCTTAGTACCCTTTTCGACGAGATCGAGGAACAAGCGTCGTTTCAGCCGACTAGGCAGGGAGCCGCGCCGGTGGGGGCGGTGGAGGTGAAGGGGCGCGTTTCGGGAGTCGGGTTCCATACGCCGTTCTCGGCGGCGTAGTCCCAGGTGGGGCCCGTCGTCACGAGGGTGGCGATCGCATCGATCAGGCGGTCGACGTCGGCGGAGGTGGTGCCGAGGCCGATGCTCGCGCGCAGGGCGCCGTCCAAGCCGAGGCGGGTGAGCAGCGGGTGGGCGCAGAAGCGTCCGTCGCGGACGCCGATACCGTGTTCGGCGGAAAGAAAGGCGGCGACCTGGCCGGGTGCGAAATCGTCCAGGGTGAACGCGACGATGCCGACGGAGTCGGGGCTGTCGGTCCAAATGCGCAACAGCCGAACGCCAGGAATCTCGGCCAAGCCGTCGCGGAGACGGTCGGCGAGTCGATGTTCGTGCGCGGCAAGGGTTTCGGCGTCGATGGCACAGAGCGCGTCACAGGCGGCGGCCAGCGCGGCGGCGCCGAGCACGTTCGGCGACCCGGCTTCGTGCCGCTGCGGAGCGGGCGCCCACTCGGCCGCGTCGGTACTCACCTCACGCACCGCGCCCCCGCCCGCGAGGTAGGGCCGCGCCGCGTCGAGCCAATCCCGTCTGCCCACCAGCACACCCGAGCCGAACGGCGCGTACAGCTTGTGGCCGGAGAACGCCAGATAGTCGATTCCACTGGCGCGCAGGCTGATTCGACGATGCGGAGCCAGCTGGGCCGCGTCGACCAGGATTCGGGCGCCGCACTGGTGCGCGACGGTGGCCAGCCGCTCCAGCGGAAGCACCTCGCCGGTCACATTCGACGCACCGGTCACCGCGAGCAGTGCGGCGGGCCTACTGCACAGTTCGGCGACCAGCCTGCCGATGGTCTCCTCCACCGTGTCGGCGGCCTGCACGACCCGCCTGCCCTGCCTGGTCCAGGGCAGGAAGTTGGCGTGGTGCTCGATGTCGAGCACCACGGTGTCGCCGGGCACGCAGGACGCGAGCAGGTTCAGCGAGTCGGTGGTGTTGCGGGTGAACACCACCACTTGGTCGTCGGCGGCGTCGAGGAACCGGGAGACCGACCCGCGGGCGGCCTCGTAGCACTCGGTGGAGATCCGGGAGGCGTAGCCCGCGCCGCGATGCACGCTCGCGTAGTACGGCAGCAACTGCTGCACCCGGTCGGTGACCTGCGTCAACGCCGGCGCGCTCGCCGCGTAGTCGAAGTTGGCATAGGTGGCCGTTCCGCCTTGCACCAGCGGAACGAGCAATTCGTCGCCGGAGACCCGGGCGAGAGCGGCACAGGTGTTGTCGACAGTGGTAGTCATCACGTGAATCCCGTCGGCTCAGGGACCCGCAATCGCATGATTCGTCGAGTCCGCGCTTGCCGCGCCCGGTCGGGCGGCGGCCGGGTCGTCACCCGGAGCACCCCACCGCGGAGGAGGGTTGCCGGCCAGCAAGCCGGGGCTTCGCGCTGGCACTCATGACCTGACCCGAGGGTGGCAGAAGCGCCCCGGCGCTGTCAACCACGTTCGACCCCGAGTCCCCAGGAGCACCGCGTGGAGATAACCACCAGGCGTGAGCCTTTACAAGCATCCCGACGACAGCGCGCGAGCCGCTGCCTCGGGATCCCACGCGCCCCTCGGCAACTGACGCCTTCGACCGCGCTCCGAGGCGGCGGACCGGTCGCCGGCGCCACGAGCCTCGACGCCGCACGCGCCCATCCCGAGGTCCGCACCGCTTCGATGAGCGGAATCACACCCGCACACGAGCGATCTCCCGGCGAACCCGAGGGTCGACGGACCGACCAGCGATTGCCCTGTCGCGGCGGCGAATATCGATCCCACCTGCAACGACGCGCACGGTGCCCGCCGATCCGGCGTCCGCTCCGGTGAACAACGAACGACGACAACCCCGGGTACCGTGGACAACTGGCCATCGTGGCGTTTGCCCTTTGGTAACCCAGCTATGACACAACAACGGGAAAGTGTGAGGCGAGTCGATGGGAGGTGCGCAGAGCACCATGCTCGAGATAGACGTCGACGCGCCCGCGGGCCCGTTGTCGCGCGGTGACCGCGCGCCGGAGGCCAGGACACTGGTCGACATCCTGACCGCGACGGCGCTCGCCCACCCCGACGCCCCTGCCATCGATGACGGCCGAGTAGTGCTCTCCTACCTGGAGCTGGTCGTCGAGATCGAGAAGACCATGGCCCGTCTCGCCACCGCTGGTGTGCGACCGGGCGACCGGGTCGGCGTACGCATACCGTCGGGTACCCGTGAGCTCTACGTGACCATCCTCGCCGTCCTGTACTCCGGCGCGGCCTACGTGCCGGTCGACGCGGACGACCCGGACGAGCGCGCCCAACTGGTCTTCGGCGAGGCGCAGGTCACCGCGATCGTGACCGCGGCGGGCATCGAGACCACCGCCGCGGGCATACGCGCGGCGGAAGAGCAGCGCGAGGAAAGCTGGTCGACGCTGCCGACTCCCCGCGACGACGCTTGGATCATCTTCACCTCGGGTTCCACCGGCACCCCGAAAGGCGTTGCCGTCACCCACCGCAACGCGGCCGCCTTCGTCGACGCGGAAGCCGACCTGTTCCTTCAGGACGCCCCGATCGGCCCGAGTGACCGTGTACTCGCCGGATTGTCGGTCGCCTTCGACGCGTCCTGCGAGGAGATGTGGCTGGCCTGGCGCAACGGCGCCTGCTTGGTGCCCGCTCCGCGTGAGCTGGTGCGCACCGGCGCCGATCTCGGTCCATGGCTGGTGCGGCGGCGGATCACCGTGGTCTCGACCGTCCCGACCCTGGCGGCGACCTGGCCGGTCGAGGCGCTGGAGGCGGTGCGCCTGCTCATCTTCGGCGGCGAGGCCGTCCCGCCGGAACTCGCCGAGCGTCTCGCCGGAAACGGTGATGTGGCGCGCGAGGTGTGGAACACCTACGGCCCCACCGAAGCCACGGTCGTCGCCTGCGCCGCGCGGTTGGACGGTCAGTGGCCGATCCGAATCGGATTGCCGCTCAACGGCTGGGATCTGGTCGTCGTCGATGCGGCGGGTAACCCGGTGGCCGAGGGGGAATCCGGCGAACTGGTGATCGGCGGCGTCGGGCTGGCCCGCTACCTCGACCCGGCCAAGGACGCCGAGAAGTACGCGCCGCTGGCCTCCGTCGGCTGGGAGCGCGCGTATCGCAGCGGCGACCTGGTGCGCAACGACAGCGCAGGTCTGGTCTTCCTCGGCCGCGCCGACGATCAGATCAAGCTGGGCGGGCGGCGCATCGAACTCGGCGAGATCGATAACGCTCTGCAACGCCTGCCCGGAGTCACCGGCGCCGCGACGGCCATCCGCACCACAAAAGCGGGCAACAAGCTACTGGTCGGCTATCTGACCGGACCCGGACCGGATTTCGATGCCAAGGCCGCGCGCGCGGTCCTCGCCGGACAGTTGCCCGCGCCGCTGGTGCCCCGGCTCGCGGTGGTCGACGAACTGCCCACCCGCACCTCCGGCAAGGTCGACCGCGACGCGCTGCCCTGGCCGCTGCCCAACGCCGCCGAGGACGACGACGACAACGACCTGACCGGCACGGCCCTGTGGATCGCCGGACTCTGGGACGCCATCCTCGGCGCGGAGGTCGGCGATCTCGACGCGGACTTCTTCGACCTGGGCGGCGGTTCACTCGCGGCGGCCCAGCTGGTCACCGCCTTGCGCGAACGGTATCCGCAGATCGCCGTCGCGGACGTCTACGACCATCCCCGCCTGGGCGCGCTCGCCGAGCTGCTGGAGCAGACCACGCCCACCGTGGCCGTCGCCGACCGGACGGTGCGGCCGACGCCACCGCTCGCGCAAGCCGCGCAGGTACTCGCCACCATCCCGCTCACCACCCTCACCGGCCTGCAGTGGCTCACCTGGCTGGCGATCGTCGGCAACATCGCGGCCTGGTCCGGGTCGCTGCCATGGCTGCCACAGCTGTCCTGGTGGTGGACGCTGGTCGCGTTCCTGCTGTTCATCTCGCCGCTCGGCCGGATGACGATCTGCGTGGCGGGCGCGCGGCTGCTGCTGCGCGGCGTCCGGCCGGGGCGCTATCCGCGCGGGGGCTCGGTGCATCTGCGGTTGTGGGCGGCCGTGCGCCTGTCCGAGGCCAGCGGCGCGGAGAATCTGTCCGGCGCCCCCTGGATGGTGCCGTTCGCCCGCGCGCTCGGCGCGAAGATCGGCAAGGGGGTCGACCTGCACAGCCTCCCGCCGGTGACGGGGATGCTCGAACTTGGCGATGGTTGCAGCGTGGAGCCGGAGGTCGACCTGTCCGGCTACTGGATCGACGGCGACGTGGTGCATCTCGGCCCGATCACCGTCGGCCCCGGCGCGGTGGTCGGCTCGCGCTCGATCTTGTTGCCCGGCACGAAGATCGGCAGGAACGCCGAGGTGGCACCCGGCTCCGCGGTGGCGGGCAAGGTGAAGGCGGAACAGGAGTGGGCCGGTTCGCCCGCGGTGAAGGTGGGCAAGGCCCAGCACCGCTGGCCTGCGCACACGCCGGCTCGAGCCCGCCGCTGGGTCGGCGTCTTCGGTGTCACATCGATGGCGCTGGCCGCCATGCCGATTCTCGGCATCGGAGCCGGTGGCGCGTTCCTCGCCTGGTTCGTTCGCGACACCCGCACGCTCGCGGGCGGCGTCGCGCGCGCATTCGCCGTGCTTCCCTTCGCGACCCTGCTCAGCCTGGGCGTCTACGCCGCGGCGACCATCCTCGCGGTCCGGCTGCTGAGCATCGGCCTGACCGAGGGCTATCACCCGGTGCGCAGCCGGGTCGGCTGGCAGGCATGGGCCACCGAGCGCCTGCTGGATTCCGCACGCACTTTCCTGTTCCCGCTGTATGCCAGCCTGCTCACCCCGCTGTGGCTGCGCTTGCTCGGCGCGAAGGTGGGCAAGAGCGTCGAGGCCTCCACGGTGCTGCTGCTGCCGAAGTTCACCACCGTCGCCGACGGGGCGTTCCTGGCCGACGACACCATGATCGCCGGTTACGAACTCGGCGGCGGCTGGCTGCACATCGGTGCGGCCAAGGTCGGCAAGCGCGCCTTCCTCGGCAACTCCGGCATGACCGCCCCCGGGCGACGGGTCCCGAAGAACGGGCTGGTCGCGGTGCTGTCGGCGGCGCCGTCCAAAGCGAAACCCGGCTCGTCCTGGCTGGGCAGCCCACCGGTCCGGCTGCGCCGCGCCACGGAGAACGCCGAGACGGCGCGCACCTTCGATCCGCCCGCCCGCCTGCGCGTCGCCCGCGGCATCGTCGAGACGTGCCGCTTGATCCCGGTTCTGGTGACCTTCGCGATCGGTCTCGGCGTGCTGTGCACCCTCGCGTGGCTCGCGCAAACCTTCGGCCACCTGACGGCCGGGCTGCTCAGCGGACTGGTGCTGCTGGCGGCGGGTGGCGTCGCGGGGGCGACCTCGGTGGCCGCCAAGTGGTTGCTGGTGGGGCGGATCCGCGCCGAGGAGCATCCGCTGTGGAGTTCGTTCGTCTGGCGCAACGAGGTTTCCGACACGTTCGTGGAAACGGTTGCCGCACCATGGTTCGCGCGCGCGGCGACCGGGACGCCCGTCCTGAACCTCTGGCTTCGCGGTCTCGGCGCAGGCATCGGGCGCGGGGTATGGTGCGAGTCCTACTGGCTACCGGAGGCGGACCTGGTGACTCTCGGCGACGGCGCGACCGTGGAACGCGGATGTGTGGTGCAGACCCACCTGTTCCACGACCGGATCATGGCCATGGACTCCGTCACCCTCGGCGCGGGCGCCACCCTCGGTCCGCACTGCGTGGCACTGCCCGCCTCGACGCTCGGCGACGGCGCGACCATCGGCCCGGCTTCCCTGGTCATGCGCGGCGACGCGGTGCCCGCCTCGACGCGCTGGTGGGGCAACCCGATCGCGCCCTGGTTCACGGGCGATCCCGGGGCACGCTGATGGCGGGCAAGTTCTACGAAGCCCCCATCGACGAGTACCTCCCGCAGAACGGCAACCGGGGGTATCGCGTTTCCCGGTACGAGCTGGAACTGGCCTATCGGGTGTCCGCCAACCGGCTCACCGGGCGCGCCGCGATCACCGCCGTGACCACCGAGGCGCGCACCCGGTTCGCACTAGATCTCGGCCAAGCGCTGAGCGTGTCGAAGGTGTCCGTCAACGGGATCAAGGCCGCGAAATTCGCCCATCAGCACGGCAAGTTGGTCGTCACGCCGCAACAGCGGATTCCGGCGGGCGGCGTGCTCGCGCTGGTGGTGCAGTACGGCGGCACGCCGAAACCGGTGCGCGGGCCGTGGGGCGAGGTCGGGTGGGAAGAACTCACCGAAGGCGCGATCGTGGCCAGTCAGCCCAATGGCGCGGCGTCCTGGTTCCCGTGTGACGACCACCCGAGTTCCAAGGCCAGCTACCGGATCTCGATCACCACCGATTCGCCCTACTACGCGGTGGCCAACGGCACCCTGCTGCGCAAGCAGACCAAGTCCAGTCAGACCACATGGGTGTACGAGCAGGCTGAGCCGATGTCGAGCTACCTGGCCACCATCCAGATCGGTCACTACCGCAAGCACCGCATCGGTTCTTCGCAGGCGGTGCCGATGCAGGCGATCCTGCCTGCGCGGCTGCGCGCCAACTTCGACCACGACTTCGCTCGTCAGCCGAGGATGCTCGAGGTCTTCAGCGAGAAATTCGGCCCCTACCCTTTCGCGGACTACACCGTCGTCGTCACCGACGACGAACTGGAGATCCCGATCGAGGCGCAGGGCATCTCCATCTTCGGCGCCAACCACTGCGACGGCCGCCGCGGCGCGGAACGGCTGGTCGCGCACGAGCTGGCCCACCAGTGGTTCGGCAACAGCCTGACCATCCGGCAGTGGCGGGACATCTGGCTGCACGAAGGCTTCGCCTGCTACGCGGAATGGATCTGGTCGGAGGCCGCGGGCGGGCCGACCGCCGATCAGCTGGCCCGCGCCGCACGGCACAACCTGGCCCGCGAGCCCCAGGACATCGTCATCGGCGATCCGGGACCGCAGCGGATGTTCGATGACCGCGTCTACAAGCGGGGTGCGCTCACCCTGCACGCTTTGCGCCTGGAACTCGGCGACTCGACCTTCTTCGACCTGCTCCGGGAATGGACCATTCGCTACCGCCACTCGTCGGTGACCACCGAGGAATTCACCGACCTGGCCGGGCACTACAGCCTGGTGTCGCTACGCCCACTGTGGGACAGCTGGCTGCTCGCCGAGCGACTACCGCAGCTGCCCCCCTACGGCGGCGCATCGACGGCCTGATCAGAACACCAGATAACGCGCGGCGAGTTCCTCGACCAGCGGATCGTCCTCCGGCACGTTGGCCAGCGCGTCCAGATCGGTCTCCACGGCGATCTGCCGGGGGTCGTCGTGCTCGGTGTCCCGGGGGTCCTCGATGAGCTGGCGCAGCAGTTTCTGCTGCACCCTGGTCTTCAGCGAATCTCTCATACCTTGGGGCTGCCCGTACATTCGCGTGTTACACCGGTGTGAACAGGGTTCCCCACGGCGTATTGCGTACCACCGTGTAGATCGCCAGCAATACGAAGAACGTCCACATGGTCGTCCGGCTGATCGACGGCAACCGCATCTTCCGGCCGCGCCACCCCTGAACCGTCCAGTCCAGCACCCACACCGCGAACGCGAGAACCAGCGGAAGCGCGAGCAAGTTGCTGTGCAGAGCATCGATGACATGCCCGTCGGTGAGGTTGTGCACGGCGCGCATCCCGCCGCAGCCGGGGCAGTAAAAGCCGGTCAGCGCGTACACCGGACAGGTGCCGTAGGAGCCCTCGACGTGCGGATCGCGCAGGTGCAGCAATACGCCGACGCCCACACCGACACCCGCCACCAGCAGCGGAAGCGCCGCCCCGCGCCACCCGGTCTTCGGCTCGGTTCCCGGGTCCGTCACGGTCCCGGAGGCAGGGTGCGCGATGTCCACGAGTCAACCGTAACCGGGCGATGAGGCGCGCCGCCACGGCAGCGCCCCGCTACTTCGGCTGCGCGAACCGCAGCACATTGCCGGACGGGTCGGCAAGGTCGAATCCCGGACCGCCCGGACCGTCTTCCGGACGACCAGGGTCGGCGTAGCGATAACTTTTCGCGGCGAGCTCGGCATGCCAGGCGAAGACATCGCCGACCGCGATCCACACGACGCTGCCCGGGGTGCCGTCCCCGTGGTGTTCGCTCAGGTGAAGGGTCGCCTCGGCCCGGGAGAACTGCGCGTAGAGCGGGAAGTCAGCACCGAATCGATGCTCCCAGTCCACTGCGAAGCCCAGGTAGTCCCGGTAGAACTCGTAGGTCCGCACGACGTCGAACATGCGCAGCACGGGAATCGGCGCGGCGAACTCGATAGCTGTCATGCCGCGATCTTGGCATCGCGGTCCGACAGCCCAAACGAAGCGCGTCTGACTTTTTCTTTCGAAATGATCTTTTGCCGTACCGAATCCGGGGGTACTCCCCGATATAGACCAGGAATACCGTCGTACGGCGCTAACACTAGCAAGCACCGCTGCTTGCACTGTACGGTGACGGTGGACACAAAGGAGTGCCTGATGCTGGTGAAGTCGATGAGGACGCTGGCGGACGCGCATAACGGTGCGCTCACCGCCGATTACCGTGCCGGACTGCGGTCCCGCACCTTCCGTACCGCGTCGTTGAACGCGCCGACCGCTCGCCACGCGGTCATTCCGGTCACCACCCGAGACGGCGCTCGCTTGCGAGTACACGCGTACGGTCCGGCCAAGGGCGATGTCATCGTCCTGATCCACGGCTGGAGTTGCAGCATCGAGTACTGGAACCCGCAGATCAACGCGTTCGCCGACCGGTACCGCGTGGTCTGCTACGACCAGCGCGGGCACGGCGCGAGCGAACTCGGCAAGTCCGTCCCCAGCAAGGAGTCGCTGGCCGACGATTTGTCGGCCGTGCTGAACGCCACGCTGCGCCCAGGACAGCGGGCCGTGCTCGTCGGCCACAGCATGGGCGGTATCACCGTGCAGGCGTGGGCCGCTCGCTATCCGGAGCAGGTCCGTAAGCAGGCCGCGGCCGCCGTCCTGTTGAACAGTACGTCGGGCAACATCCGCTACGACACCGATCTGCTTCCGCTGCTGAACAAGCCGTTGACCTTGGCGGACCGCCCGATCACGGTGTTCGGCGCCACGGTACGGATGCCCATGATCGTGGCCGAGACGCTGCTCACCGCCCCCGTCCCGCTGCCGGGCGGCTGGCCGACGAGCGCGCTGCTCAAGGCGCGCGTGATGAACCCGCACGCAACCGCGGACCAGGTCGAGTTCGCGCTCGGCATCGTGCGCTCATGCCGACCGCTCACCCGAGGCAGGCACGCCGCCGCACTCGCCGACATGGATCTCGCCGAAGCGGCCGCCTCCCTCACCGTGCCCACCACGGTGATCGCGGGCGCACACGACCGTTTGCTGCCCGAGCGCATGTCGCGCCGCATCGCCGACGCGCTCGCGGAAGCCGGTCATTTGGCCGCATACCACGTCTGGCCCACCGGGCATCTGGGCAATATCGAAGCCGCCGACCGCTTCAACGCGGAATTGGCCGCCATCGCCGAGCGCGCCCACCTGCGCTCCGCAGCCGCCGGCTGACCCCGGAGAACGTTCTCCTGGACCGGTCAACGGCGCCCGGTCCAGGAGCGGCGTTTCCCGAAGTGCGGTCGGCGATCCTGTCCACTCCGCGGCGACGCCTCCATTCAGTTTGCTAATGCGTTACCAAATCGATCGCGCCCGCGAAAAACGCTGTCGCTCATCGTGAATTTCCGGCGCGCCGACGCCGAATCGCCGCCGCCCACCGCACCCTTCGTACGCTCCCGTTAACACTCAGCGAACTCATGTCGACACAGCAGGCAGACAGTTCGAGTCCGACGAAGGGAGCAGCGGTGGATGTCCGGCATGGTGTAGCGGTCATAGCTCTGACCATCGGCACACTCGGTGTGGCCGCCCCGGTGGCATCCGCGCTTCCTCTCGGCGTCCCCCCGGCGCGAACGCTCTGCGACGGTGGGGGCGCGGGCATCGGCATGATCGCCGCCTACTACGACCCCGACCGCAACTACTCCGGTCTGCCCACGCTGTGGATCCGCCCCGAGTTCGTCTTCGCGCCCGACCGGCCCGGCGGCTCCTGCGGCGTGGAAGTCACGGTTTCCTGGCGAAATTCCGACACCGGCGTGTACGGCACCCTGCCACCGATCCGGGTCGACGACAGCACACCGGCCGAGGAGAACGCGGCAGGCTCATGGATACCGGTGCCCATTCCCTCCGGTCTGGGCCGCGTGGAAGTCCTGATCGCGACGGACGCTCCCCACGTTCCCGGAAAGGGAGTCTTCGTCGTGACGTAGTCGGCGGCTCAGCCGGTGCCGCGGCGTGACTTCATCATCCGAACCCATTGGGCGATGGCCGCCACGGCCGAGAACATCGCCGTCGCACCGGCGAACAGCGCGGTACCGGTGAGTTTCGCGGTCTCGAACTCGACCTTTCGCAGCCCTGGCAGCGGATATTGCCCGTTGCCTGAAGCCCATCGGATCACGTAGCCGACCTGCGTGCCGAGGTCGGTGGGCGGGCCGGAGCCAATCATGGAGCGCAACTCCGGCCCCTTGCTGTTGAGATAGACCAGCGTGAAGGCGATGAAAAGCGCCACCGCCACCGCCGAACCGGTCGTCAAACGCGCGAGTGCCTCGGTGCGGGACCAGAGATTGGCCAACGCCGCGAGCACCGTGAGGAATATCGCGATGGTGGCGAAAATGGCCCATGTGCCGCTGAGATTGGAGTGCGCGGGCGGATTCTTCGACCAGAGCCCCACGAGCGTGGTGGTGATGTGGGTCTGGCCGAAGGCGTTGCTCCAGATCGTGCCATCCGGTCCGCCGGTGGCGAGCCACGGCTTGAACAGCAGGGTGAACGTGATGATGCTTCCGCCCGCGGCACACAGATAACCCGAGTTGTCCCGGAGCAAGACCACCAGCGGTTGCGCTGCCGCCCGGATTTGCGGCAACCGGGTCTGGAGTTTCGGCGGCCGCCCCCGAAGTTTCGGCAACCGCGACCGGAGTTTGGCGACGTCTACCCGGCGTTTCCGAGTACTGCCCGGCGAGCGGCTCGTCGCCCCCGCCTGTTGCTGCCGATCTCGATTCGCTCGCCAAGGAGTTGGCTGCACCATGTCGCTAATCGCCCTTCATCGATTCGACAACTGATGGGCCGCCAGATATCGGCTCGCTGATCAGCGGCTCTCGCCCGGCTGGCTCCTCGTGTCGACCGTCGACGGCCACCCCGGGGGCAGTTGCCGTTGGTTTCGCCACGGACAGCGGATCCGCGATGTCCTCCAAGGACTGCCCCTCCGCGTTCACTCCGAAGAACCAGGCGACCAGGCCACCGAAGATCATGAACCCGGCGCCGATGAGGTACCCCACCGTGAGCGGGAACCGGTCGGGGCTCGGGTTGTCCGCGCCGCCGACCAGATGCCCGAAGAGGAACGGCGCGACGACCCCGCCCGCGCCCTGCGCGATGGCGAAGAAGAACGAGATGGCCTGACCACGCAGTTCCAGCGGGAAGATCTCGCTGACCGTGAGATAAGCAGACGACGCCCCCGCCGAGGCGAAGAAGAAGATGACACACCAGAAGATGGTCTGGGTGGTGGCGTTGAGAATGCCCGCATTGAATGCCCACGCGGAAACGAAGAGCAACAAACCGGAGCCCACATAGGTGGCACAGATCATCTTCCGGCGGCCGATACTGTCGAAGAGCGGGCCGAGTACCAGTGGGCCGATCAGATTGCCGACCGCGAACGGGAAGAAATAATAGCCCGTGTGATCGGCCGGCACGTTGTAGAAATTGATCAGCACCAGGCCGACGGTGAAGAAGATCGCATTGTAGAGAAAAGCCTGCGTAGCCATCATCGTGAATCCGAGAAAGGAACGCGATGGATATCGTCCGAAGAAGATCCGGGCCATTTGCAGGTAGGACAGCCGATCCGCGTCCACGATGTCCAAGGCTTTGCTCTCGTCGACCGCGGGGAGCTCGATCCCCCTACTCCGCAACTGCCCTTCGATCTCGTCGACGGTCCGCTCCGCTTCCTCGGCCCGCCCGTGGGTGAGCAGCCAGCGCGGGCTCTCCGGAATGTGCCTGCGCAGGAAGATGATGATGAAGCCGAGGACGGGTCCGATGAAGAATCCGATACGCCATCCCCAGCCGGTCGGGATGAATCGCTCGTTGAACAGGATCAGGCTCGCGGCCGCTCCCAATGCCGCGCCACCCCAGTAGGTGCCGTTGATCGCGATGTCGACCCGGCCCCGATATCTGGACGGCATGATCTCGTCGATCGCCGAATTGATCGCCGTGTATTCGCCACCGATTCCGGTGCCCGCGATGAAGCGGAACAAGTACAGCGACCATGCGTTCCAGGAGAAACCGGCCAACCCACTACCGATCAGATAGATCGCCAGGGTCAGGATGAACAGCTTCTTGCGACCGAGCCGGTCGGTGAGCCTGCCGAACACGAGTGCGCCGACGACCTGACCGGCCAGGTACCACGAGGCCATCGCGCCGACCTGCCCGGAGGTCAGATGCAGCGTTTCGACGTCTTGCAGCGGTCCACCCATGCTGCTGACGATCTGGATCTCGATTCCGTCCAGGACCCAGGAGACCCCGAGCCCGACGACGATGAGCCAGTGGAACTTGGTCCACGGAAGCCGGTCCATCCGAGCGGGAACCAGACTTCGTACGACCTTGGTTTGCGTTTCCAGCACTTGACGGATCACCTCGATTTCAGAAGAAGGCCGGACCGTCGAGGGGCCTGCGCCGAGCCCCCGACCGAGCGCCACACAGGGATCACCTCGCCCCCTCACGAACTCGACCAGTGGGCGGGACCGACGCCCGGAACGCGGAAGCCCCAGCACAGCGCGGTCGTGAGCCGGGATCGCGCCTCGACATCTGCACGGGTGTCGCTCCTCAACGGCCTGAGCGGAACACGGTTACGCCCGATTTACGTAAATATTGGATCGTTGTGAATTGTGCCACTAGTTGGCGGCTCATTAAAGCCCGGCATCCTTCCCGCCCCCAGGCGACACTCGGCGCAGCTTGCCGAGCGGCGGGTCAGGCGGGGATCAATCTTCGGGCAGTGGCGATCAGTCCGCCGAGCGGTGGGATGGTGGCCAGGTGTCGCCCCATTCCGCGTCCCTTGCCTCGCGGTACGACTCGCCCTGTCGTTTCGAGACGAGGGTTTGCCGCACGCCGTCGTCGGCCGTGCAGACTTCCAGCGTGACCAGGCCCTTACGTTTGAGCGGATGTCGCAGGATTCGACCCGCGGCGGGGGCGTGCGCGGTCCGAGAGGCGATCACATAGGAGAACTTCTCGTCTTCATGGCCGAGTTCGCCCCCCTTCAACCGCCGGTGCAGGGACGTCCGGTTGATTCGCGTGCTGAAATGGCACCAGTCCGTCCCCGCGGCGAGCGGGCACATCTGTTGGTGCGGGCAGGGGGCCACGACCGTCAGACCGGCTTCGATCAAGACGTCGCGGGCGGAGAGGATTCTGCGATGGCCGTCCGGAGTTCCCGGCTCGATGACGGCCACCACTTCCGCCCCCTCGGCCGCCCTGGCCACCAGATCGGCTTGGTCTGCCTCGGAGAGTTCGCTCAGCACATAGGAAATCGTGACGAGGTCCGCTCCGCCGAATGCTTCCTGAGCGGCGAACGAGGTCCGCCGCCACACGGCGGAGCGCACCGCCGCGGAGGTGGCGTCGGCCGCGAGCTTGCGCCCTAAAAGCAGTGCTTCGTCCACCTGATCCAGTACGGTCGCCTCGGCCAAGGAAGGGAACAGTTCGCTCGCTGCCCATAGCGCCGCGCCGGTGCCCCCGCCGACGTCGAGCAGTGTCTCCGGCCGAAAGCCGGGCGCCTGCTCGGCGAACCGCTCGAGCGCACTGTGCACAGCGGCCCACGTCGCGGGCATGCGATAAGCGGCGTAGGCGGTGACGTCGGCGGTCGAAGCGAGAATCGGCGCCGCCGCCGGGCGCGGATCCCGGTAGCGCGAGATCAGCCGGTCGACCGAGGTGGCAAGCTGCCGCTGGGGAACGCCCGCGCATGCCCGGTCGAGGGCCTCGACAAGTTCGACGGGCAGTTCCACCCGGGATAACTCCTCTGGTCTGTAATGGCCGGCCCGTCATTCTGTCATTGCGGTGCCGACCCTACTTTCCTGGCGCTGTGCGGCAGCGTTCCAGTGCGTCACACCTGGGGCGGAGGTAGCGCGTGGATGGCGAGGAGGGCGGTGTCGTCCTCCACCCCTGGTCCGAAGGAGTCGAGCAATTCCCGGATGGCTTCGATACCGCCGGATGCCGTCACGGGCGCCAGCGCGCGAGCGAATTCGAGGAGGGCTCGATCGCCGTAACGACCGCCGTTCTCCGTGACGCGAGCTTCGGTGAGTCCGTCCGTATAGAGCAGCAGCGTGTCCCCGGCCTCCAGCCGGAAGCTTCTGGTGACGATCCGGGCGTGCGGGATCGCCCCGATCAGCTGGCCACCCTGGGTGTGCATCTCTTCCACGGCGCCGTCGGAACGCAGGAGCAGCGCCGGCGGGTGCCCGCCGCCTGCCAATGCGATGTCGCAACCGCCGCGATCGGCAGTGGGACGGATGAGCCCGAAGATGATCGTGCAGAACCGGGGCCTGTGACCGTGGTATCGCTCGGTGAGCGTGGTGTTGAGCGTGTCCAGCACTGCGGCTGGGTCGTGGGTGTAGGCGGTGGCCGTGCGCAGTGTGTAACGGGCCAGTGAAGTGAGTGTCGCGGCAGGAGCTCCTTTGCCACAGACGTCGCCCAGGAACATTCCCCAGGTGTCGGCAGTGATGGGGAACAGATCGTAGAAGTCGCCGCCGACCTCGTCGGCAGAGGCGATGTGGTAGTACGCGGCGACTTCGACGCCGGGGACCTGAGGCAGTTCGGGTGGTAGCAGGGTGGTCTGCAAAGTGGCGTTCAGACGCTGGAGGCGTTCGCGCTCCTCCTCGGCTTCGCGCCGTGCCCGCAGCAACTCCGTCTCGTAGGCCCGGCGCTCGCGGGCGTCGAAGACGGTGGTGCGAATCAGTAGCGGTTGCCCCTCCCTGCCGGTTTTGACGTGCGAGCTCACCAGGACGGGTAGTCGCCGACCGTCGGCGGTCTTCATTTCCAGGGCAATGCCACGGATGTCGCCCTGCATCCGCAGCAGAGGTGCGAAGTGGGTTTCGTGATAGAGGCGACCGCCCACGGTGAGCAGGTCGGAGAAGTGTTTGCGTCCCACCAGTTCGTCGCGCCGCCAGCCCAGCCAGTCCAGCAGTGTGGCGTTCACTTTGGCGATGCGGCCGTCCAGCGAGGTGGAGAGGTATCCGCAGGGGGCGTTCTCGTACAGGTCCTCGGCGCTGTCCTCCAGTAGCGCGGCGAACACCGCGTCGTCGTCATCCGCCCCCGCTCCGAGAGCGCTGGCGCCGTCTCGGTCGCCCGCCGCGCTCGTCATCCGGTTTCCGCGGCGAAGGCGGCGATGGCGGCGGCGGTCTCGTCGGGAGAACTGAGCTGCGGGCAGTGTCCGGTCGCGGCGAGCGTGACCAGCCGACTGCCCCTGATCCGTTCATGGACGAACGCCCCGACCTCGGGTGGGGCGATGGCGTCGGCCGAGCACTGCAGAATCAGCGTGGGTACACCCACCGCGTCCAGATCGTCCCGGTTGTCGGAGAGGAACGTGACGCGTGCGAAGACGCGCGCGATCTCGGGGTCGGTGCGGCAGAAACTGTTGGTGAGTTCCTCGGCCAGCTCCGGCCGGTCCGGGTTGCCCATGATGACCGGCGCCATCGCGCCCGACCAGCCCAGATAGTTCGCATCGAGCGCCTCCAGCAGTTCCTCGATGTCGGCGGCGCTGAAACCGCCTCGGTACCCGGTGGCCGGATCATCGATGAAACACGGCGAGGGAGTCACCAGTACCAGTCCGGCGAATGCCGCGGGCTCGCGTGCGGCGGCCAGCACTCCCATCGTCGCACTGACCGAATGTCCTACGAAGACCACCGGCCCCAGTTCCAGCTCGCGAAGTAGCGCCAGCACATCCTCCACGTAGCCGTCCATGCTGGAGTAACGCGACGGGGTCCACGCCGAGAGATCCGAGCGGCCCGCACCCACGTGGTCGAACAGGACGACGGTGAAGTCACGCTCCAGAACCGGTGTGACCAGGCGCCACATGTGCTGGTCACACCCGAATCCGTGGGCGAGCACGACCACCGGTGCGCCGATCTTGCCGCGCACGATCACATGGTTCCTGCTCAACACCGCCACACAGACACCTTCGCAGAATATCTACGCTGACGCCCACCACCGATATTTTGCCAGGTTGCCCCCTCGGGTGAGGCTCCCGGGCAGCAGCGGAGTGGATGACATCCGGCACGGCGGACCGCCGCCTCGCGCACTGGCGCGATCGGCCGCTTTCTGACTGATCAATCGATGGTCTTGCCAAGTCCTTCAGGGGTGGATAGGACTATCGGCGTGGTTGATCAACAGAATGTAGCCCGCACTGTCATGGCGGTTTCCTCGGCCGTGGTCGCCGTCTGCGCGGTGGCGGTGACGGTGAAGCTGATGGGCGCCGATCTCGACCCGGTCCAACAGCCGCGGGTGTTCGATCAGACTGCGTTGGAGCAGCAGGTGGCGAACAGGCTGCAGGGCGTGGGGGATCAACCTGCCGGTCGAGTGACCTGCCCCGGTTCTGTTGTGGTCCAGGTAGGCAACCAGTTCAAATGTCAGGCCTGGACGTACCTTCACTCGAAGGATGTGCTGGTCGAAGTGATCAGCGACCAGGGCGAGATCTCGGTGACCCGTTCGTAGCACCCGAGGCCCGGCCCGCACCTGCGGTCCGGTGTTCAGCGGCGGAACCTACGTTCCAGAATGCGCTGGGCTTGGTTGCGGTGGACGGCAGACCAGGCTTGGACCCGGATCGCCCACCAGGGGGCGATGTCGCGGGGTTTGGTCGTGACGGCGTGCGAGACGAGGTCGGAGGCTTCGTCGACGGTCAGACCGGGGGTGCGGCTGAAGTCGGTGGGGGCGCTCATCCTGGTGTGGACCAGGGGCATGTAGATCGATGTAGTGGTGACATCGTCGCAGGCGATTTCGGCGGCCACGCTGCGCAGCCAGACGTCGAAGGCCGCTTTCGAGGCGATGTAGGCCGACCAGCGTGGACTCGGCGGCAGGAGCACGCCCCAGGTGGAGATATTCACGATATGCCCCTGCTTGCGTGCACGCATATGGGGCAACAGAGTAAGCAGCAGCCGCACCGGGCCGAGATAGTTGATGTCGATGGTGCGGGTGAAATCGTGGAAGCGATCGTAGGACTCGGCGATGGGCCGCCGAATCGACTTTCCCGCATTGCTGATCACGGCATCTATGTGCCCGTACTCGGCCAGCAGTGTCCGGCCGAGCAGGTCGACGGCATCCAGGTCGGTCAGGTCGGTCGTGTACGCGTGGGCCGTGCCACCGTCGGCCGCGATGTCGGCGGCCAGCTGTTCCAGTTCCGGGCGGGACCGGGCCACCAGCGGCACCACCGCGCCCGCCGCGGCCAGCTTCCGCGCACTGGCCTTGCCGATACCGTGCGAGGCCCCGGTCACCAGCACCACCTTGCCTGCGACAGCCGCTCGTAGCGCTTCCTCGGTGGGCCGGGCTGTCGGATACAGCAACCGGATCGCCAGCCGTTCGGCGAGTGACCGTCCACTGTTCGTGGCCGGAGTCTCGTTCACAGCTCGACTGTATAAGGGCTGATCCGAGAACTCACGTGTCATGGCGAACTGGACCCGAGTCGGCGTCGATAGGCGCGCTCGCCCTTTACCCCCCGGAACGAATGATCTGTTCGATATTGCGCTCAGCCAGCGCGCTGATAGTCAATGAAGGATTCACTGTTCCGGTGCTACCCGGCACAGCTGCTCCGTCCATCACGTACAGGTTCCGATAGCCACGCACCCGGCCGTATCCGTCCGTTGCGCGCCCGATCACCGCTCCGCCCAACGGATGGGAGGTGAACGAGGCGTCCGCGTCGAAGGCGGGTCGAGAGATGGGCTGACAGTTGCAGGCCGCCTTGTTGTTGACTTCCCTCGCTCGCGCGAGATAGCTGGCAGCGCCGTCGGCCGGCCACCGCAGTTCCACGCGCCCGTCGGCCGGGTCGCAGACGAACCGGCCGCGGGTGTCGTCGAGCACGATGCCCAACGATGCGAGAAGGGTGGTGTCGAAGGGCGTCGTGCCGGGGATGTACCAGTTCTCCAGCGACACGGGTGTGCCCGCCTCGTCCAGAATCCGGCTCGCCGACGGCGTGCCCTGCGTGCCCACCTCGAGCGTGCTGAGCGGCCGTGCCAAGGCGACATCGCCGTTGCTGCCCCAGCCTTCCCCGACGTGCTCGTTCAGGTTCGGCAGCGCGCCGGTTTCCCGGGCACGCACCAGCAGTTCGGAGGTGCCGATGGAGCCCGCGGCCAGGAACAGCATGTCGCAGGTCAGCGTCCGGGTGCGGAGCACTTCACCGGTCGGGTCCAGTTTGGTCACGGCGACGCTATATCGACCCGACGCTCCCGGTTCCTCGGCGATGGCATCCACGCGATGGCCGGGGTAGATCCGGGCACGGCCGGTGCCCTCGGCGTAGCGCAGGTAATTCTGGTTCAGATCGAATTTCGCGCCGTTGGAGTTGCCCAGGTTCGAGCAGCCGACCGTCGCCGACGGCCTCGATCGCCCGGCCAGTTCGGCGCGGATGACATCCCAATTCCAGGTGCCGTCGATACGTTGCGGCGTATAACCGGCCACGCGGACCTGTTCGTCCCAGGCCCGCGAGTGCACGAACGCGAAAGAGTTGTAGATATCGTCGGGTATCACGCTGGGGCGCAATACTTCTCGGACCTTGGGGTAATAGACGTCGTGCATCTCGCGATAGTCGACCACGCCGCGGAACACATAGTCGAAGAATCGCTGCTCCGGCTCGATCATCACCCCGGTGAACACCACCGAGCCACCGCCCACACACGCACCGCGCCACACGTCGATGCCCGGGTAATTCGTGACATCGAGGACCCCGCCGAACGGATCGATCTGCAGTGGGATCCGGTTCACCCCGGTAAAGGTCGTGCGATGCCAGAAGCCGCGGCCATCGGGAATCGTGTCGGTGGCGAAGATGTCACGCCACGGATCATTCGGCCAGCGCGACCCGCGCTCGAGCACCGCGACCTCGATCCCCGACTGCGCCAGACGCAGCGCGGTGACCGACGCCCCGAACCCCGATCCGATGACGATCGCGGGCACATGGTCGGCGGGATCCGGCAGCGGCGCGAAGATCTCCGGCACCAACATGCGGTACATCGATGTTCTCGGGCTCGGGCTGAAATCGTCCGCCCACGCCGCAGACGCGGCCGTGCTCGCACCGGCGACACCGAGCATCGTCGCGGCCAAGCCGGCACTCTTGACGAAACCACGCCGGTCCATCGTGCCTCTCGTTCGATCCGAACGTCGCTCCACAACACTTCAGCACCCGCATGGATGACCATGCGTAGTACCTTCCTGGCCCAGCTCATCGGCACCGCCTAGTCGGCGACATCCGTTAACGCTAATAGTTCAGCAATGTAATAGCTACTCTTTATCATGAGGAGTGGGTCGGGAGTGAGGAGGCGGCGATGTTGACTCGCGCCTGGATTCGGTGGCTACTCACTCATGGCCTGTTACGGACCTATCTCCGATGGGCGGCACGCCGGGGTGACCCGCTCGGGCAAATCGCTGTCGGCCAGGATCGCTTGCTCGGCTCATCGCCATATATCGAGGAGATCCGGCGGCGCGGCCGTATTCCCAGCATGTCGGGCGTACACGTGACGGCAGACTACGAACTGTGCCGACTCATCTTGCGCGATCGACGCTTCGGTGTGGTCACCCCATTCCATCCAGCCCTGCCGAAGCCGATCCGCCGGGCGCTGGACAAAACGGATCTGGGGCTTCCCAACCTCGGGGAGCCGCCTTCGATGCTCGTGACCGATCCGCCGGATCACACCCGGTACCGACGCCTGGTCCGGCACGCATTCGGCCCGAAGGCGATCGCGGCGCTGGAGGGACGAGTCACCGAAGCGACCAACGACTTACTCGATCGCCTGGAATCGAAGCCTCGCCCTGATCTGATCGAGGACTTTTCCGCACAGCTGCCCGTCACGGTCATCGCCGAGATCCTCGGATTGCCCGCCGACATGCATCCGACCCTGCTGAAATGGGGAGACACAGGTGCGCCACTGCTCGAACGTGGCCTGAGCTGGACCACCTACCGCCACGCCATCGAAGACTTGGTCGAGGTCAAACAGTACTTCGACCACTACCTCGACGAACTCGCCGCCGAACCGAACAACGACGTACTCAGCATGCTGGCGACCGACGGCGAAACCACCCGTCGCGAGCAGGTGGCCAACGCGGCCCTGCTGCTGGACGCCGGCTTCTTGACGACAGTGAACATGCTCGGCAACGGAATCGTCCTACTGACAGGCCATCCAGACCAGCTGGAATCGCTCATCGCGCAGCCGGACTTGTGGCCTAACGCAGTCGAGGAAATCCTGCGCTACGACGGTCCCGTGCGGATGACCGGCCGGGTCGCGAACTGCGACGTCGACATCGCCGGTGAGCGCATCGAATCGGGTTCCCTGGTCCTGCTGTCGTTGGCCGGCGCCAACAACGACCCAGCAGTCTTCCCAGATCCCCACCAATTCGACGTGACCAGGGACAACGCCACGGAACATCTCGCGTTCAGCAGCGGGATACACGGCTGCCTGGGAGCCAGGCTGGCCCGGCTGGAAGGCGCCGTCGCGCTGCGAACCCTCTTCGAGAGGTACCCGAATTTGAGCCTGGACGGTCCGCCGGTCCCCCATCCCTTGCGGAATCTGCACGCCTACCGCTCCATGCCCGCCAAGCTCCTTGCCGACTAGATACCGGGTTGTGCGACGGCGTCGGGCCGGTCCGGCGGGGTCGTCGAAGGAGTGAGGTGCTTCGGCTTCTGGTTGGCGGAATATCGGCGTTGGCCGGTCTGGGGGTCAGCCGGCCTGAAGTTTCACCACCGGATCGAGGCCCAGATCGGTGATGTATACATTGCCCGCCGAGTCGACCGCCACGCCCTGGGGATTCTTCAAGCCGGTGAACGGCAGTGGGGTGGGCGTCGACGCGCCGGCCGCCAACCTCACCACCCATTTGTTACCCCAGTCCACGACGTACACATCTCCCGCCGTGTCGACCGCCAAGCCCTGGGGATCTTTGAGCCCGGTGAATGGCAACATGGTCGGCGCCGACGCGCCCGCGGCCAACATCCTCACCTGCTCGGTACCCAATTCGGTGACGTATAGGTTGCCCGCCGCGTCGACCGCCACACCATCGGGACCTTGGAGCCCCGTCAACGGCAGCGTCGTCGGCGCCGCCGCGCCCGCCGCCAATTTCAGCACCCGATCATTCCCCCGATCGGCGACGTATACGTCGCCAGCATTGTCGACCGCCACACCATGGGGATCCTTCAGCCCGGTGAACGGCAGCGGGGCAGGTGTCGACGCGCCCACCGCCAATTTCAGCACCCGATCGTTACTCGTGTCGCTGACGTATACATTGCCCGCCGGGTCGACCGCCACATCCTGGGGATTCTTCAGGCCGGTGATAGGCAGCGGGGTCGGCGTCGACGCGCCCGCCGCCAATTTCAGCACCCGATCGCTACCCATGTCGGTGACGTATACGTTGCCCGCCGGGTCGACCGCCACACCGGTAGGCAGGCTGACGCCGGTGAACGGCAGCGCAGTCTGTGCTGAATAGCCCGGGGCGATAAGTGTGGGCGAGTTGCCACCGCCGCCTGATCCCCGTTGGACACCGACGACGACAGCTACGGCGGCCACCACCACGGCGACCGCGACCGCGAGCAGTCCGGCGGTCTGGCGCGAGAACCTGATTCGCCGCCCATGGCGCGTAGCCACGCCCACGGTGGGACTGACGGGCGAATCGCCCAGCGCGGCGCGGGCGGCCGCGGCCAGTTCACGCACAGTCTGGTAACGATCGCGGGGGTTCTTGGCCATCCCCTTCGCGATGACCGCATCGAACGCAGTCGGTACGTCGGGTGTGGTGGCGCTGGGACGCGGCGGCGGGCTGTGCAGGTGATGGGCGATCACACCCTGCATCCCGAATTCGCTCGCGAACGGCGGCCTGCCGGTCAGGCATTCGAACAACACGCACGTCAACGCGTACACGTCCACTCGGGCGTCGGCCTTGACCTCGGCGTCGATCTCCTCCGGCGCCATGTAGGCGAGGGTGCCGATGGTCTCGCCGGTCGCGGTCAGCGTGCGGTCATCGGCGGCGTGGGCGATCCCGAAGTCGATCAGGGAGGCGAACTCATCGGTCCCCAGCAGGATATTGGTGGGTTTGACATCACGGTGAACCAGCCCGGCGTCGTGAGCCGCCTGCAGCGCACCGGCCACCTGGACGATGATCGCCACTGCCCGCCGCGGCGACAAGGCACCTTCCCGCGCGATCAACGTGCGCAGGTCGGTGCCCTCGATCAGGCGCATATTCAGATAGAGCCGACCGTCGATATCGCCGAAGTCGTGGATGGGGATCACGTGCGGCTCGGTCAACTGCGCCACCGCCCGGCACTCCCGGCGGAACCGCTCGCGCAGCTGCTCGTCATCGGCGAAGCGCTCGGGCAACACCTTCAGCGCCACCACCCGATTGGTCAGCGAATCATGCGCCCGCCACACCTGGCCCATGCCGCCCTGACCCAGCAGCGATAACAGCCGATAGCGCCCGAACGCCTCGGTTGGCCCCGACCCCCGGGCGGTGTCCCCGCCATTCACTGACGTGTCATCCATGATGCCGTCCCGTGACCACTTGTCTGGCTAACGGCGTACTCGCTTGCAGTTGCACCCGCGAGCAGGTAGCTCCACACTAGTCGATTCAGCCAGGACCGAGGCTCGATAGTCAGGCGGTATCGTCGGTGTACCCGAGGTTATTCGGCGGCCACTCGGTACGCGCAGCAGGTGGCTGCTTCCTCACCCCGCACTGCGCAGAAGCTCGACGTACGGCGACGACCGAACCAGGACCACAACGGTTCTCGGGCAACGAGGCCGTGTTGGCTGCGGCACTGCCACGGGTCGAGGCAGTCAGGGTTGATCCCGCAAGCGAAGAAACGTCTTGTACCAGGAATGATGGAGCCGCCTGGGGGAATCGAACCCCCGACCTTTTCATTACGAGTGAAGCGCTCTACCGACTGAGCTAAGGCGGCGTGCCTTTCGGCCAGGGAAGTCTATCGTCTCGCAGGCCCGATCGCGAAAACGGGTGGTCACGGTCACTGGGCGCGGGCCGCGATGAGGGCGGCGGCCATGGCCGCGAGAGCGAAACGGGGTTTGACGTTCTGGTCGAGCGCGGTGCGGCAGACCAGAACGGCCTCGATGGACTTCAGCAGACCCTCCGGGCGCACGCGGTCGGCCAGATCGTGAATCTCGTCGGACAGGTCGGGGTGGGTGAGCGCGACGCCGGAGCCGAGCCGGGTGGCCCCGAACCGCACGGCCAGTGCGTCCCGATAGACGCCCGCGACATCGATCAGGGCACGATCGAGGGCGTCGCGGCCGGTGCGGGTCGCGCGGGACTTCTGCCGCCGCTCGAGGTCCTTGAGCACGCCCGCGGAACCGCGGGTGGCGCTCGCCGCGCCCTTGCCGGTACCGCCCGCGCCCAGCGCGGTCGCGAGTTCCTCGCGCTCGCGTTCGTCGCGGGCCGCGCTCATCTGCTTGGCCTCGTCGTCGGCCGCGCGCACCAGTTCGTCGGCGGCGGCATAGGCCGCACCGGGCTTCCCGGCCGCGGTGACCAAGGCCAGGGCACGCTGACGGCGGGCGCGTGCCTCCTCGTCGGTGGCGAGCCTGCGGGCACGGCCGACATGTCCGCCGCTGATGGACGCGGCCCAGGTAGCGGTCTTCTCGTCGAGGTTGTCGCGCTCGCGGAGCACTCGCGCGATGGCGGGCACCGATGGCGTCACCAGATGCACGTGGCGGCAGCGGGAACGCAACGTGATCGAGATGTCCTCCGGGTCCACCGAGGGTGCACAGAGCAGGAACACCGTCCGGTCCGGCGGCTCCTCGACAACCTTGAGCAGCACGTTGCCCGCCGCCTCGGTCAAGCGGTCGGCATCCTCGATGACCACCACCTGCCAGCGCCCCGTGCTGGGCCTGCGCGAGGCCACCTGCACGATCTCGCGCATCTCCTTGGTGCTGATGCTCAGCCCCTCCGGCACCACCCGGCGAACGTCGCCGTGCGTGCCCGCCATGGTCGTGGTGCAGGCGTGACACCTACCGCACCCGGGCGTCGCCGGATCCGTGCACTGCAGCGCCGCCGCGAAACACAGCGCGGCAACGGATCTGCCCGATCCGGGCGGGCCGGTGAACAACCAGGAGTGCGTCATCGCGCCCTCGACCACGCCCCCGCGCGCAGCGACCGCGGCAGCCGTCAACTCGGACTCGACCGCCTCCTGGCCGACCAACCGATCGAAGACTCCCGCCACGTCGTACACCCTAGCCGCCCCTCCCGACAGATCCCGGACGGTCTCGGACACCACGCACGCCACCGTCGACGGCCCGCATACACCAGGCCCGGACACACCGTCCGGCTCGCCCGCGCACGGCCCGGCCAGCCGACACCACCCCACTCCGCCACGCACCGCTCGGCCGGTCACACGCTGTCCGACTGAGCCGTGCACACGCAGCTCGGCGGGAGCGGCTGAGTCGGACCGCTATGGATCTTGTCAGCCCATGCGGCCGCAAGCCCTGTTCCGGAACTAGGAGACGCGCTGCTGCGTGCTGTTCGCCCCGTCCAGCTCCTCACGGATGATGTCGGCGTGCCCGGAGTGATGCGCGATCTCCCGCAAGATGTGCAGCACCGTGTAACGCACCGACTGCCAGATCCGCTCCGGAGTCCACGGCGTCGTGGGAGTGGGGATCGAGGTGTCGAGACTGTCCACCGAACGGATCAGCTCGGCCGTCTCCGCCGCCACCTCGTCCCAGTCGGCCAGCAGGCCGGTCAGGGTCTCCTGCTCCGCCATGACGTACTCGCCGCCGAACTTCGAGACATCCAGCTCCGCGTTCTCGTCCCGTCGCACGATCACCGAGGTCCAGTGCCGTTCGCAGCTGACCAAGTGGTGCAGCAGCCCGCCGAGGGTCAGCTCGCTGACCGTGGTCCGCCGCCGCGCCTGCTCGTCATCGACGCCGCGCAGCGTGATCCGGAAAAGCTCGCGCTGGTCGGCGAGCATCGCGATCAGATCCTCGCGCTCCTGTTCGGTACTCATGGCGCTGAGGCTACGGCTGTGGCCACGAGCCGGGAACTCACGACTTCCCGACGCCGGTCTTCTTCGCCGCCGCCTTCTGCGCCGTGGTCTTCTTGGCCACCGTCTTGGTGGTGGTCGCCTTCTTGGCGGCGGTCTTCTTCGCCGCGGTCTTCTTGGCGGGCGCCTTCTTCGCCGCGGCCTTCTTGGCGGTCTTCTTCACCGGTCCGCGCGCACGCCGGTCGGCGAGCAGTTCCATCGCCCGCTCCGGGGTGATCGATTCGATCTCGTCACCCTTGCGCAGTGTCGCGTTGGTCTCGCCGTCGGTGACGTACGGGCCGAAGCGGCCGTCCTTGATCACCATCGGCTTGCCGGTGGCGGAGTCGTTTCCGAGTTCCCGCAGCGGAGCGGCGCTCGATGCCTGCCGTCCACGGCGCTTCGGCTCGGAGTAGATCTTCAGCGCCTCGTCCAGCGTGACGGTGAAGATCTGATCCTCGGTGTTCAGCGAACGCGAGTCGGTGCCCTTCTTCAGGTACGGCCCGTAACGTCCGTTCTGCGCGGTGATTTCCTCGCCGCTGGCCGGGTCGGTGCCGACCACGCGCGGCAACGACAGCAACTTCAGCGCGTCGTCGAGTGTGATGGTGGCCAGATCCATGGACTTGAACAGCGAACCGGTGCGCGGCTTGGGCGCCGCGGCCTTCTTCGCGGTCTTCTTGGCGGGCTCTTGTCCCTCCTCGGCCTGCGGTTCGGGCAGGACCTCGGTGACGTACGGACCGAAACGTCCTTCCTTGGCGACGATTTCGTGCCCCGACTCGGGATCGACGCCGAGCGAACGGCCCTCCTGCGGAGTGGCGAACAGCTTCTCGGCGACCTCAGGGGTCAGCTCGTCCGGCGGGAGATCGTCGGGGAGATTGGCCCGCTGAGAAACCGCGTTGCCTTCGGGGTCATCGGGATCGGTGACCATCCGCTCCAAATAGGGACCGTACTTGCCGACCCGGACGACGACGTCTCGATCGGCGGCATCGCTGAACAGCTTGATGGAGTTGATCTCGCGGGCGTCGATGTCATCGAGCCGCTCCCCCACCATCTTCTTCAGACCGCCGGACCGCGCGACCGAGCCCTCCACGCCGTGATCGCCGCCGAAGTAGAAGCTGGACAACCAGTTTCCGCGCTGCTCGCGGCCACCGGCGATGGCGTCGAGGTCGTCCTCCATGGCGGCGGTGAAGTCGAAATCGACCAGTCGGCCGAAATGCTCTTCGAGCAGGCCGATCACCGCGAACGCCACCCACGACGGCACCAGTGCGCTGCCGCGCTTGTAGACGTAGCCGCGGTCGAGGATCGTCTTGATGATCGACGAATACGTCGACGGGCGGCCGATGCCGAGCTCTTCGAGCGTCTTGATCAGCGACGCCTCGGTGTAGCGCGCGGGCGGATTCGTGCTGTGCCCATCGGGATTCAGCTCGACCGCGGTGACCGCCTGGCCTTCCTCGAGTGCGGGCAGCCTGGACTCGGCGTCGTCGGACTGGCCGCCCGCCTCCTCGTCGACGCTCTCCACATAGGCCTTCAGGAAGCCGGGGAACGTGATGGTGCGGCCGGAAGCAGAGAAAACGCACTCTTCGCCGGTGCCAGCGACGCCGGTTATGCGCAACGTCAGCGTGGTGCCCCTGGCGTCGGCCATCTGGGAGGCGACCGTGCGCTGCCAGATGAGTTCGTAGAGGCGGAACTCGTCGTTGTCCAACCGCGCGTGCAGTTGGCCGGGCGTGGCGAAGGTGTCGCCCGCTGGACGGATGGCCTCGTGCGCCTCCTGCGCGTTCTTCACCTTGCGGTTGTATTGCCGCGCGGTCGGGTGCACGTACTCCGAGCCGTAGAGCTGGGTCGCCTGCGCGCGCGCCGCCGCGATGGCCGACTCCGACAGCGTCGTCGAGTCGGTGCGCATATAAGTGATATAGCCGTTCTCGTACAGTCGCTGCGCCACCCGCATGGTCCGCTCGGAGGTGAAACGGAGTTTGCGCCCCGCCTCCTGCTGCAACGTCGAGGTCATGAACGGCGGATAGGGCTTGCGGGTGTACGGCTTGGCCTCCGCCGAGGAGACCACCAGGTCGGCGCCGTCCAGCGCCTCGGCCAGCCGCCGCGCGTAGCCCTCGTCCAGCACGACGACGCCGTTGGTGGACTTGAGCCGTCCGTCCGATCCGAAATCGCGTCCGGTGGCGACCCGTGCGCCGTCGACGGTGACCAGTCGCGCGCCGAAGGTTCTCGGGTTGGTGGCGTCGCTCGCCTGGCCGTTGCCCGCGTCGAGCTTGGCGGCGATGTCCCAGTACTCGGCCGAACGGAACGACATCCGCTCGCGTTCACGCTGCACGATCACCCGGGTGGCCACCGACTGCACGCGACCGGCCGACAGCCGCGGCATGACCTTCTTCCACAGCACGGGACTGACCTCGTAGCCGTAGAGCCGGTCCAGGATGCGGCGGGTCTCCTGGGCGTCGACCAGATCGTTGTCGAGGTCACGGGTGTCCGCGGCGGCGGCCTGGATGGCCGGCTCGGTGATCTCGTGGAACACCATCCGCCGGACCGGCACCTTGGGTTTGAGCGTCTCCAGCAGGTGCCAGGCGATCGCCTCGCCCTCGCGGTCGGGGTCGGTGGCCAGGTAGAGCTCGTCGGCGTCCTTCAGCAGACTCTTGAGCTCGGTGACCTTGGCCTTCTTGTCCGGGCTCACGACGTAGATGGGTTCGAAGTCGTTGTCGACGTCCACGCCGAGACGCGCCCAGGACTGGCCCTTGTACTTGGCCGGGACATCGGCCGCACCACGCGGCAGATCCCGGATATGGCCGACCGACGCCTCGACCGTGTAGTTACGACCGAGGTACGGCGCGATCTTGCGGGCCTTGGTCGGGGACTCGACGATCACGAGACGACGCAGGGGACGGCCCTGGTCGGCTGCACCGAGGTCTCGTGTTGCCACCGGCGAATACACCTTTCCTGATCGACCCGCGCTGCGTCTTTTCCCGCTGCGCGCGGCTGGGGTGAGCGGCTGCGACGGCTGAACATCGCACCAGACACGTTTATACCGTGACGCCGCGTGTGGTCGAGTGCTTGCGACTCGAACCACCGAGCGTACGCCCGTGAGTTCGAATCAGTATGCCTTGCCGTTTCGCCACACCTGCGCCGCGGCATGCTCGGCGGACCGTTCCGCCGGCGCACGCGGGCCGTGACTACCCCAGATATAGCTCGTCCCTCACCCCGTTGCCGGTGGTGAGGGACGAGCTGTGGATCCTTGCGCCGCTCAGCTGAGCGCACGCACTCCGGTGGCCTGCGGGCCCTTGGTGCCCTGGCCGACCTCGAACTCGACCTTCTGGTTCTCCTCGAGGGTGCGGAAACCCGAACCCTGGATCTCGGAGTAGTGGACGAAGACGTCAGCGGAGCCGTCCTCCGGCGCGATGAAGCCGAACCCCTTCTCCGCGTTGAACCACTTCACAGTTCCCTGTGCCATTCTGTTCCTTCTCTTTTCTTACCGGAACGGCGGACAACTGGGTTCGTCCACCGGGTCCGTTGTGACCGCTGTACTGTTGGTTCCCCCTGCAGGAAAGCACCAAGCACACCGTTCGCAACATCGATCCTGCTGACGGTTTGGACTTTGGATCCGTCCCTCGAACACAGAAGCTTGCGACCAGGAACCAGTGAACCATGTCTTCGGGCAATTCAACAGTCGAGTTACCGACAATTTGCAAAAAAGTTGATCTTGCGAATGCGCAGGTGAGGGACACAATGGCGGAATCCAGACTTGGGGTTCGTTTGCCTGGTGATAACCGAGTCGACGTTCAGCAAAGAAGCTGTGACCCAGGTCGCTATTTGGTATCGAAAAGGCAGGTGGAGGTTCCCGGACACACACGTTTCACACTCCCCGAGCGTGTTGCGGGGTTCCGATCGTGAATCCGCCCGACTTCGCGCTGCGCGGGCGGCCGGGAACCGAGCTCGGCTACGGGACATCGTTGCTGAATCGTGTCCTAGCCGGAGGCCTCGATGGCGACCCCCGGCTCACGCACGTGGCCGAGTTGCCCGCACGAGCCGCCGAACACTCCGAATGGCCCGTCTGGGCATCGCCGGAAGTGATTGCGGCATTGCGTGAGACAGGCGTGGCGGCGCCATGGCGGCATCAGGTGGACACCGCGGAGCAGGCGTTCCGCGGACGGCACGTCGTCGTGAGCACCGGGACCGCCTCGGGCAAATCGCTCGGCTATCAGCTTCCGGTGCTCACGACGCTGCAAGCCGATCCGAAGGCCACCGCGTTGTATCTGTCGCCGACCAAGGCGCTCGGCGCCGATCAGCTGCGCGCGGTCGGCGAACTCACCCACGAAGGTCCGTTGCGCGATATACATCCGGCCACTTACGACGGCGATACGCCTGCCGAGATCCGGCAGTGGGTACGCGCCAACGCGCGCTGGATCTTCACCAATCCGGACATGCTCCACCTCGGCATACTTCGATCGCACCAGCGCTGGGCGCGGGTGCTGCGCAGGCTGCGTTACGTGGTGGTCGACGAATGCCACGCCTATCGCGGTGTTTTCGGCTCGCACGTCGCGCTGGTGTTGCGCAGGCTGCGGCGGATCGCCGCACGATACGGCGCCGATCCCGTGTTCGTGCTCTGCTCGGCGACCTCCGCCGAACCGGCGGAGGCCGCGTCGCGCCTGATCGGCGCGCCGTGCACCGCGGTCACTCGGGACGGATCGCCGCAGGGACCGCGGACGATCGCGCTCTGGGAGCCACCGTTGCTCACCGCCGTGACCGGCGAGAACGGTGCGCCGGTGCGCAGGTCCGCCACCGCGGAGGCGGCGCGGATCATGGCGGATCTGGTGGCCGAAGGCGCGCGGACCTTGACCTTCGTGCGCTCCCGCCGAGCCGCGGAGCTGACCGCGATGGATGCCAAAAGGCTCTTGGGCGAGGTCGATCCGGACCTCGCCGCACGCGTGGCGTCCTACCGGGCGGGTTATCTCGCGGAGGATCGGCGTGAGCTGGAAGCCGCTTTGTCGGACGGATCGCTGCTCGGCGCCGCGACCACCAGCGCACTGGAACTCGGCGTCGACATCGCGGGACTGGATGCCGTGGTCATCTCGGGTTTTCCCGGAACGGTCGCGTCGTTCTGGCAGCAGGCCGGGCGGGCGGGACGGCGCACCCAAGGGTCACTGGTGCTGCTCGTGGCGCGGGACGATCCATTGGACACCTACCTGGTCCATCACCCCGAAGCGCTGCTCGGAAAGCCGATCGAGGCCACCATCACCGACCCGCGCAACCCCTATGTGCTGGGTCCGCAACTACTGTGCGCCGCGCTGGAGTTGCCGCTCACCGACGCCGAGGTGGACGAACTGGGCGCCCGTGAAGTACTGGCCGAGCTGACCGTGAAAGGACTGATCAGGCGGCGTGGAACGGGAGATCGCGCGCGCTGGTACGTGACCGCGGAGACGCAGCCGCACGACGCGGTGGACGTCCGGGGCGGAATCGGCGCACCGGTGGCCATCGTGGACGGCGAGACCGGCAGGCTGCTCGGCACCGCCGATGCGGGGCGGGCCAGGGCGACGCTGCACCCGGGCGCCGTGCACCTGCACCAGGGCGAGACCTATGTCGTCGACGAGCTGGATCTCGTTGACGGCGTGGCCTTCGTGCACACCGCCGAGCCCGGGTGGACCACCAGTGCGCGCCAGGTGACCTCGATCGTGATCGACGCGGTGACCGAGCACCGTGCCCACGGTCACGTGACGGCCGGCCTGGCCCGGGTGCGGGTCACCAGCCAGGTGATCGGCTATCTGCGCACGCTGCTCACCGGCGAAGTGCTCGACCTGGTGGAACTCGACCTGCCGCCGCAGACACTGCCGACCAGGGCGGTCATGTACACGGTGACACCGGAATTGCTGGCGCTGGCGGGGATCGCGCCCCAGGACGTCCCCGGGGCGCTGCACGCGGCCGAGCACGCGGCGATCGGGCTGTTGCCCCTGGTGGCGACCTGCGACCGGTGGGACATCGGCGGTGTCTCCACCGCCGAGCACCCGGATACCGGACTGCCCACCGTCTTCGTATACGACGGCCAAGCCGGCGGGTCGGGATTCGCCGAGCGCGGGTTCGCCCAACTGCGCCAGTGGTTTACGGCGACCTTGTCGGCCATCGAGTCGTGCGGCTGCGTGGCGGGCTGCCCCTCCTGCGTCCAATCACCCAAGTGCGGCAACGGGAACCACCCACTGGACAAGGCGGCAGCGGCGCGCCTGCTCACCGCCGTACTCGCCGAACTGTCCGCTGGTGCGGACGCGCCGCTCGATTCGTGACGGCGCAGAGCCGGACACGTGACCAATTGTCGACCTTGCCAGCGCACACGCTGGGAGGGCTGGGAGACCTCCCAGTGGAATGCCGCCGCTTCACCCCGGTCGAATAAAGAGGATTAGATTCATGTTAACCAGACTATTGCCACTTCATCGTTTGTGGACATGCGCATTCCTCCCTTTTAGATATCCCGGGTCCGCGCGGGCATTTCCCTGAGTCCGCTTTTAAACCCGCCAGTTAAGTTTCCGATTTCCGCCACTGGAAGCGACGCGGGGCCGACTGTGTATCGAACTCCATCACTCTTCAACCGGTCCGGCCCGTGCGCTCGCCCGAACGATCCGATCGCCGTACAGACCTATTGGTACATTCCTTTCCACAGCCACCGTGGCGTCCCACTCCACCGCCTCGCAAACACGGATTCGCGCACCCATCCGCCGTGCCACCTGGTCCGCCTCAGCACATGCGACGTCGACGCCATCGACCAAGGCTCCCGCCGCGGTCAGTGCCGCCGAATCGGCGGCCGCCTGCGCCCGATGCCGCGCCACCACCACGGCCCCCACCTGCGCGATCAATAGCGTCACCGCGATGAGGGCCGCGAGCGCCAAGCAAGCGAACACGGTGGCCAACCCCTGTTCGCCGCTCACCCGAACCCGCAGCATGCGAGGGACACGCCTCGGGCTGCGCTCGCTGATCGGAACCCGCTCACCGTTCCCTGTCACGTCTCGCTCCGGGCAGCGTCGCGAACCGGAATCCGACCGTGACGGGCACCGCCGCCCACGAGAAGCCGGGCCACCATCGGCACCGCCTTCATTCGGTGGCTCCGGGCTCGAGGGTCGCGACCGCCTCCGCGCGGAGGGTGAGCAGCGGCAGAAGCGGGGTCCGCGCGGAAACCACGGCGATCACACGAGTGCCCTCGGTGCGGAGTGCGATGTCGGCCGACGGCGGGGCGATGCGCTCCGCCGCCGGGCGGGCGTTCGCGTGATCGCCCCGCGCGGCGAGGCGGGCGGCCTCGCCGGCGGCATCGACACAGCGGACCTGGGTCGATGCCGCCAGCAGGGCCCCGAGACAGAGCACGACGGTAGCGACGACCGAGGTCAGGGCGAGCGCGGCTTCGATCGTCACCCCTCCCCGATCGTCGCCGAGCCACGGTGCGGCGACAGCTACACCGATGTGTTCAGTGCCCGGTCGATGATCTTCGTCAGCGCGTTCACGATGCTGTCGCCCGTCACCACCCCGTACAGCACGGCGCCGAATGCCGCCGCCGCGATCGTGCCGATCGCGTACTCCGCTGTGCTCATGCCGTCCTCCGCGACCATCGCCCGCAGCGCCCGCGCACGCAGGCTTATATATACAGCCCGCACCCTGCGGCCCACGGACCTCACAACCCCCTGGATACGCACCCGATTCCTCCTTCCCGGCCCGTGCGGCCGGTCCGCACGAGCACGCTTCCTCCGATGCAGTGCGCGACGCTGCCGCCCGAGCACGGTCGCTTTCGCTTCGGTCCACGACGAACCGCCGACGGGTGCCGATCAGCGGCAGCGACGGGTTCCATGAGCGACCGAACGCTGGATACGGCTCAGCATGCAAAGCAGCCACCGAAGCGCCGAGTGCGTGGCACACCGCCGAGCTGCCGGGCCATAGGCGGACCGACCAGCCCCGCGACGGCCTTCCTCCCGACCGGTGGCGGCAGCGACGGTGCGGGGGCTCCGAGCGACCCACCTGACGCGCTCTCGTGAACGACGTGGGCCCGGCCGTCCGCTGTTCTCCCGATGCGATTCCAGGCGGGTCCGCGAGCGCGGGCCGCCCGGTCACGGTCCGCCGAACCTGCGCGAAAACCCGGCGTGAACGCTTCCGTGCGGACACCATGGGCGGCGTGGCCACTGCCCGGTGCGGAGTTACAGCAGCCCACCGCCTAGGACTCGGCTCGCCAAGCCGATGACCACCGGCACTATGCCGAGGCAGACGAAGGCCGGGAGGAAGCACAGCCCCAAGGGGCCGCCGATCAGGACGCCCGCGCGTTCCGCCTTCGCGGCCGCGATGTCTTCCACCGCGGCCCTGCGCTGCTCGGCCAGTTCCATCACCGCTGCCGCCAGCGACGATCCGGACCGCGCCGAACGGCGCGCCATCCGGGCCAGCGACTCGATCTCGTCGGCTCCTGGGCGCCCCTTCGCATCCCGCGCCACTTGGTGCCAGGCCGTGGCCGCGTCGGCACCGAGCGCGAGCAGGTCCGCCGCCCGTCGCAGTGCTTCGCCGAGTGGTTCCGGCGCCTCCTGCGCCACGGCGCGCGCCGCCCCTGCCATGGGAAGCCCAGCACGCAGGCAGGCGGCCAGCAGGTCGAGCACCGAGGCGACAGCCAGCGGATCGGTCTCCCGGTTCACCCGGCGCGACGTCTCGGCCGGTGCGTTGCGCGTCCGGCCGAGGGCATGCAACCGCCTGCTCACGGCCACTCGTCCCGGCAGCGATGCGAGTGCGGCCGCCATCAGCAGCAACGGCAGTGCCGCACCAGAAGTGAACGCCATCAGCAGCCTTCCTCAGCGATCCTGTTGTGCGATGACCTCGTGCACGGCCCACAGTCGGGCCATACGACGGCACACCACGCCTCACCTGCGTGCCGTCGCCGAGGAGCGGACCGATGAGGCTGACCCGTCGTCGCTCAGCAGCGCGACCGTAGATTCGGCCGGTCTGCGGGTAGTCAGGGTTGAACGCGCCGTCGAGGTGGTGTGCATCCGCCGTGCGCTGCAGTCCGATTGGATCGCCGACCGGGCGGCGGCTTCGCAGGGCCGCACCGCCTGCGACTACGGCACACGCGACCCTTGGAACCGGCGTGCGCGCAAACCGCCTCTCCCCGCCGATCGCAACCGGCTTCGAGTTCGACAACTGCTTTGGCCGGCCGCGACCAGCCATCGAGGAAGACTTCATATCAGCACCTTTCGGGTGATGGCATCGGTCCACAGCAGGCCCGCGCAGGCCAGGCCCGCGCCTACCGGCAACAGCACCGCCCCCGCGGACGAGGCGAACAGGACGTGCAGCGGCGCGGCTCCCATCATTTGGCCGAGGGCGATGCCGAGGAGCGGCAAACACGCCAGGACACCGGCGGTGGCCCGTGCGCCGGCCAGCGCGGCGGTGGTGCGGCCGTGGAATCGGATGCGTCCCGCGAGATCCGTTCGGGCCGCGGACAGCAACTCCGCCAGTGCCAAGCCGTGCCGCTCGGCCACCTGCCACGCCCCGGCCACCCGGGCGAGTTCCGCGGCGATCGGGGAATCCGGCCGGCGCAGACCCTCGGCCGCCGAGCCACCGAGTCGGCTGCGGGCGGCGCCAACGGTGAACGCGCGGGACGACTCGCCCCACACCTCACGTGCGGCGGCCTCGGCGGCGGCGCTCGGATGCGCCCCCACGCGCAATTCCGCGATCACAGCGTCCAAGGCATCGAGTAGGTACCCTTGCTCGGCTTTCCCGCGCCGGTCCCGTACCGCCCGGCGAGCCCGTAGCCCGACCGTTCCGGCGACCAGGCCTGCCGCGAGGAAAGCACCCGTACCGAAGACGGCGAGCACGATCACCACGCCTACGCAGGCACAGACGCGGAACAGCCTGCCGCGCTCCGGTATTCGGTACTCGACGCGCGCGGTGAACAGCTGTCCGAACCGGCGCTGCGACCGGGGCGCCGGAACCAGGACCAACGCCAGCGCGAGACACAACAGCGCGCCGCTCAACGGTCGAGCCGTTCGGCGAGCAGGCTGGACAGGTCCGCGGCGGCGGGGGCCACACCCGTGGTATGCCAGGCGGGCGTGATCCGCACGGCCCCATCGCCGTTGCGGTGCACGAGGCCGACCTCGCGCAGCCCCCGCGAGCCGTCGGATCGGCGGTGCATGTGCAGGACGACCTGCACCGCGGCGGCGAGTTGACTGTGCAAGGCCGCTCGATCCATGCCGCCCAGAGCGGCGAGGGCTTCCAGCCGGGCGGGGACTTCTTGCGGCGAGTTGGCGTGCACGGTGCCCGCCCCGCCGTCGTGTCCGGTGTTCAACGCGGTCAGCAGGTCGACCACCTCGGCGCCCCTGACCTCGCCGACCACGATCCGGTCCGGCCGCATGCGCAGCGCTTGACGGACCAGGTCACGGACGGTGACCTCGCCGACGCCTTCCACATTCGCGGTCCTGGCCACCAGCCGGACCACGTGGGGATGCGGTGGCGCGAGCTCCGCCGCGTCCTCGACGCAGACGATCCGCTCGGACGGGCCCACCGTGGCGAGCAGGGCCGACAGCAGCGTCGTCTTCCCGGCTCCGGTGCCGCCGACGACCAGGAACGCCAGCCTCGCCCGGATGATTCGTTCCAGCAGGAGCTTCGCGTCGGCGGGCACCGAGCCCGCCACGGCGAGCGCGGACAGCCCCTGGGTGGCCGGACGGAGTACCCGCAACGACAGACAAGTGCCGCCGTGCGCGACCGGCGCGAGGACCGCGTGCAAGCGGACCCCGAACGAATCCCCTGATGCCGCAGCGATTCCGGACAGCCGACCGTCCACCCATGGTTGTGCGTCGTCGAGTCGGCGGCCCGCCGACAGTGCCAGGCGCTGCGCCAGCCGCCGGACCGCGGCCTCGTCGGAGAAGGTGATCGAGGTCTTCTCCAGACCGTGCCCGCGATCGATCCACACCGCGTCCGGACCGGTCACCAGGACGTCGGCCACTCGCGGATCGTGCAACAGCGGTTCGAGTACGCCCGCGCCGGTGAGTTCGGTCTGCAGCAGTCGCAGAGCCCGCAGCAGGTCGGTGTCGCCGAGCACCCCGCCCGCTTCGGCCCGGATCGCGGCGGCGACCTGCGCCGGATCCGGGTCGCCGGTCTCGCCCGCCAGGCGCTCCCGCACCCGGTCCAGCAGCTCGCTGGTCAGTATCGCGCTCATCGCCCCCTCCTCACCGCCGTTGTCCCGGTGGTGCACTCAGTACGCCGAGGACGGCGTCGGCCGCATCACGCAGCGGCCCGCGGCGGCCTACCGACATCCCGCCGCGCTCCAGCCGGTGCGCGAGACCGGACTGGGCGCGAACGGCGGCGAGCAGCGGGAGATCGAGCACCTCGGCGACCTCGGCTCCGCGCAGGCCGCCGGGCGCCGGACCGCGAACGATCAGGCCCTGGTTCGGGTTTCGCCGCGCGATATGGGCGGACACCGCTTCGGCGGCGGCGACCGCACGCAGCCGCGCCGGAACGACCAGAACCACGAGGTCCGCGGAGTCGAGCATCTGGTCGGCATGCGGCCCGCGCTCACCGGAAATATCGCAAACTATGAAATCGCCTGCGACACGGCCCGCTTCGATGACAGCGCGGACCGCGGGCGCGCCGAGCTCACGTGGCAATCGTCCCGCACCGCAGCGCCCACAGGACAGCACCGCGAGCCCGGGCGCCGCGACGGGTAGGGCGCCGTGCAGCGCGGTCGCTGAGACGCGCCCGTCCTCCACCACCAGGTCGGGCCAGCGCAGGCCCGCCGCGTTCTCGACACCGAGCAGCAGGTCGAGACCCCCCGCGAAGGGTGCGCCATCGACCAGCAAGGTCTCGCGCCGGAACCCCTCCGCGGCGGCGCGCAGCGCGACCGCGACGGCGAGGGTGGACGCACCGGCCCCGCCGCCCGCGCCGACGACGGCGAGCACCACGCCGTCACCCGCACGCTGCTCGCCGTATTCAGCAAACATCTCGATGAGCCCCACCGCCGCGCCGGGCAAGGCGATAGCCCGCTCCGCGCCGACCGCGGCGGCGGCCTGCCAGTCGAGCAAACCTGGCTCACCATCGGTTACCACCACGACGCCGGCGCGGCGCAGGTAGCCCGCGGCGGCCGCTTCGCGTGCCGTATCGGTGTCCAGGATGACCAGTGGAGCGCCGGTCCAGGCATGTCGGCCGACGAGTCGCGTCCGCTCATCGAGTGGCCGTTCGGCGGCCGCCGCAATACGCCGGACTTCGTCGCGCAGACGGTCGTCATCGATGAGCACAAGGGCGGGCGCCGGCCCACTCGGCTCCGATGCATCGAGGTTCATGCAGGTCAGCGTCGCGGAACGGGAGCAGGGACAGAAGGGGCGATATGCCGAATGTGGACAACTCCGGGCTTGTGGACAGCTATCCGAACCCGATGTCGTAGCGCACTGTCCCTGAAATAGAGGACGGCCCCAGCCGGGGGGGGAGGAGGCTGGGGCCGTCGGGGTTCAGCCCCGGGGGGTCGGGCTGAACGCGCCTGGACCATGTCCAGGTGCCAGCAATACTACACCTAAGCCCCGGCCACCACGCAAGTCTGCCGACGGACATCTTTGTGGCCCTCGTGGCTTCGGCGTCTGCGGGGCAAACTTCATCGCCGCACCGGCCGCAGCCGCGCCACGGCGGGGAACACGCGTGCCGACCAGCGGCAGCCGTGGTGCAGCCGCCGCCCATCTGCGGCCGATCGAAGGCAGGACGGCCACACAACAGGCGCGGTGGCCGCAGAGCGCTGCCACAACCCGCGGTCGGACCGACCACGGGGACACAGCAGCCGCACCACACCTGACGCCTGGCCGAGCGGAGACCATACCGCCGCCTATCCTGGTCGGGTGGACAAGTCAGCCACTGCAGGTGGACGCGTCGCGGCCTTCTTCGATCTGGACAAGACCGTGATCGCGAAGTCGAGCACGTTCGTATTCAGCAAGCCCTTCTACGCGCAGGGGCTTTTGAACCGCCGCGCCGTACTGGAAAGCAGTTACGCCCACTTCCTGTTCCTGCTGTCGGGAGCCGATCACGATCAGATGGAACGGATGCGCGCCCACCTGACCAGCATGTGCGCGGGCTGGGACGTCGAGCAGGTGAAATCCATTGTGGCAGAGACATTGCACGAGTTGGTCGATCCGCTGATCTACGCGGAGGCGGCCGACTTGATCGCCGACCACAAGATCCGGGGGCACGATGTGGTGATCGTCTCGGCCTCCGGCGAGGAGATCGTCGGCCCGATCGCCGAAGCGCTCGGCGCCTCACATACCGCCGCCACCCAGATGGTCGTGGCGGACGGAAAGTACACCGGCGAGGTCGAGTTCTACTGCTACGGCGAGGGCAAGGTCGCCGCCATCGAGAAACTTGCCGCAGACGAGGGGTACGACCTGTCCCGCTGCTACGCCTACTCCGACTCGATCACCGACCTGCCGCTGCTCGGCGCGGTGGGCCACCCCACTGCGGTCAATCCGGATCGCAATCTGCGCCGTGAGGCCACCACGCGGGGCTGGCCGATCCTGACCTTCTCCAACCCGGTGTCGCTGTGGGCGCGCTTCCAAGCGCCGTCCTCGACGACGCTCGCGGCCACCGCGGCGGTCGGCTTGAGCGCGGTCGTGGCCGGCGCGATCAGCTACCGGATGCTGCGCCGCCGACGCTGAGATCGGACGCTCGAGCAGCCCGTCCAATCCGGGTCGCCAGCGGCTTGCCGTTAACTCAGCCAACTTGACCGATGGCGCTGCGGACCAGGCATTTAACCACGAAACGCCGAGAAAAACGCCGATTGTTCAATGTTCTCGCATCCCTTGATGTGAGTGCAGTCACAGGTGTAGAAAGGTAACTACGGAAGGACGGAAGGCCAAGGCAGCACCGGAAGAGAAGGCACTGTCTCCCGACCCTTCTTCCCAGCACGGGCACCAGGCACCCACGCGGAGCGCGCCGCGACAAGGGCAGAAGCGTTGTGGGCCTGCGAAATTCGGATAGTCGACGGCGAAGGCCTCGCACAGGTTGCGGGGATGAACCGGCCGATGTCCGGATTGTCGCCGAGGCCGCAGAACACAACCCACCTAGCACGCTTGGTAACCGGGTAGTCCGTGCTAGCGGGCGGTGAGGTCGAGAGACAACGCCGCCCGCTTTGACGTGCACGGGGGTTATCCCGCCGCCGAGTCCGCGATCGACGTGGCCTCGCGCGCGCCGTCCTCGAACGCCCCGCAACAGAGGATCACCCAGCCGCCGACCGCCTCCGCCTCCCCGGTTCCGAATCCCGCGGCCGCGTCCAGATACGCCTGACGCCTGCGCAACCAGAACACCTCCGGTACGCCGAGGCTGTGCGGATCCAGCCCACTCGACACCGCGACCAGCCGGGAGGCCGCCCGCGCGACTACGCCATCGGCCGTGCCGAACGGCCGCAGCGCCAGTAGCTCACCGTGTACTACGGCGGCGAGCACCGGCGCGGGCGCTCGCGAACCGAGCACCGTCTGCGCCAGCAGATCCAGCCGCTGCGCGACGCCCGAGTCGCCGCGCGGCCTGCCGAGCGCCTCTTGCTCCGGAATCAGATCGGCCGCGGCGAGCAGATGCAGCCGCGCCAGCGCCTGCAGCGGGGCACGCTGCCAGGTGCCCACCATATTCCGCAGCGCGTCCCCGTCCAACGCTTGCCCGACGCGCAGCGAGCCGGCCAGGATCGGGTCCGCAACCCGGCCGTCGGCGGGAATGTCCGTGCTGCCGCCGTCGATGGCCGCCGAGGACCGGGCCGCACGCACCGCGGCCTCGGCCGCCGTGGTGGGCCACCCACGCCGGTTCGCCTTGTGCCGGTGCACCTCGGCGAGCGCGTCGCGGGCACGGTCGGCCGCGTCCCGGACACCGGGAAGATCGACGAGGGGCTGTAGCGGATCGGTCACGGCATACGAGGCTACTTGCGCTCGCGCGGACCGATCCGCGCGCCCGGCTCGCTATCCGGCCAGCAGATCGCGTCCCGGTATCGCGTCGAGCAGTTTGCGCGTGTACTCCTGCCGGGGATCGTCGAACACCTCGTCGGTCGTCGCCGCCTCGACCACCTTGCCGCGCTGCATGACGAGCACGTCGTCGGCGATCTGCCGCACCACGGCCAGATCGTGGGTGATGAACAGATACGCCAGCCCGAGCTCGGCTTGCAGCTCGTTGAGCAGGCGGAGGATCTGGGCCTGCACCAGCACGTCGAGCGCGGACACCGCCTCGTCGCACACCACCACTTCGGGCCGTAGGGCGAGTGCCCGCGCGACCGCCACGCGCTGACGCTGTCCACCGGACAGTTCGTTGGGGTAGCGCCGCAGCACACCGGCAGGCAGCGCGACCTTGTCGAGCAGTTCCCGCACGGTCGCCTCCCTTTCCTCGGCGGTACCGATCCGGTGGGTGCGCAACGGCTCCTCGATGGTGCGGTAGATCGTGTACATCGGATCGAGCGAGCCGTAGGGATCCTGGAAGATCGGCTGCACCCGGCGGCGGAAGGCGAAGGATTCCTTACGGTCCAGGGTGGTCACGTCCTTGCCGTCGAACGTGACGGCGCCGGAGGTGGGCGCGAGCAGTCCGAGGACCATCTGCGCCACCGTGGTCTTGCCCGAGCCGGATTCGCCGACGATCGCCGTGGTCGACCCGCGCCGCAGCCGGAACGACACATCGTCCACCGCGACGAACTCGGTCGACTTCCACGGCGTGCGATCGCGAATGTGAAACGTCTTCGTCAGACGCTCGGCTACCAGCACGTCGTCCGGCACCACCGTGTCGGCTGCCGCCACCTGCACGGCTTGCGCGTGGATCTCGGCCCGGCGCCGCACCGCCGACCGCCGCTGCGCGGCCAGCGACGGCGCCGAACTCACCAGCCGTTTGGTGTACAGGTGCTGCGGATCACGCAAAATCCGCAAAGCGGGCCCGGACTCCACGACACGGCCGCGATACATCACCACCAGGTGTTCGGCACGCTCCGCCGCCAGACCCAAGTCATGGGTGATCAGCAGCACCGCGGTGCCGAGTTCGGCGGTGAGCCGCTCGAGATGGTCGAGGATCTGCCGCTGTACGGTCACGTCGAGCGCCGAGGTCGGCTCGTCGGCGATGAGCAGTTGCGGTCGGCAGGACAGGCCGATCGCGATCAACGCACGCTGGCGCATGCCGCCGGAGAACTCGTGCGGATACTGGTTCACCCGGCGTTCGGCGTCGGGCATGCCCGCTTCCTCGAGCAGTTCCACCGCTCGCTTCTCGGCGGCCTTGCCCTTCGCGATGCCGTTGGCTTCGAGCGTCTCGCGGATCTGGAAACCGATCTTCCACACCGGATTCAGATTCGACATCGGATCCTGCGGGACCAGGCCGATGCCGCTGCCGCGGACCGCGACGATCTCTCGTTTCGAGGCCGCCGTGAGTTCCTTGCCGTCGAACCTGATCGAACCGGAGGTGACCCGGCCCGTGCCGGGCAGCAAGTCGATGATCGCGTGCGCGGTGGTCGACTTTCCCGAGCCCGATTCCCCGACGATGGCCACGGTCTGCCCCGGATACACCGACAGGCTCACGTCCCGGACCGCGGGCACCGGCTTGCCGTCGGCGGTGAAGCTCACGTTCAGATCGGTGATCTCCAGCAGCGGCCGGTCGGCCTCGCTCATCGCTTCCTCGCCTTCGGATCGAGGGCGTCGCGCACGGCGTCGCCCAGCATGATGAAGCTCAGCACGGTCAGCGCCAGCGCCGTCGCCGGATAGAACAGGATGGCGGAGGTGCGGATCTCCTTCTGACCCGTGGCGATGTCCGCGCCCCAGGACACCACGGTGCGCGGGAGACCGACGCCGAGATAGGACAGCGTCGCCTCGGTGACGATGAAGACGCCCAGCCACAGCGTGGTCACCACGATCAGCGGTCCCGCCGCGTTGGGCAACACGTGGCGCACAAGCGTCTGCGGTCGAGAGACGCCCAAAGCTTTCGCGGCCGTGACGTAATCACTGTTCTTCGCTTGGATCACCGCGCTACGGGCGATCCGCGCCGCCTGCGGCCAGGTGAACGAGGCGAGGATGACGATCACGGTCCAGATCGTCCTTGCGTCCAGCAGCTGCATGATCACGATGGCGGCCAGCATCAACGGAATCGCGTAGAAGACCTCCGCGACCCGCGAGACGATCGAGTCCAGCGGCCCGCCGTAGAAGCCCGCCAGCGCGCCGAGCGTTCCCCCGATCAGCACGAACAGCAGCGTCGCGCCGACTCCGGCGAGCACGGAAGCCCGCGCTCCGTAGACGGTGCGGGCGTAGATGTCGCACCCCTGCTTGTCGAAACCGAACGGGTGCCCTGCGCCGCGCGGGTCCATGCTGAAGTCGCCGTTGCAGTACCGCGGGTCCTGATCGGTGAACAGCCCCGGCCAGATCACCACGATCAGCACGAACACGATCAGCACCGCCGCGACGATGAAGATCGGGTTGCGCCGCAGCTGCCGCCACGCGTCGCGCCAGATGCTGGTCGGCGCGCCCGCATCCAGCACGGCGTCGGTGGCGAGCACCTCGACCTCGTCGGGCGGCGCGACGAAATGCTCCTGGCCGCGGCGCGGACTCGCGGCCTCGGTGCGGTCAGGCATAGCGGATCCTCGGGTCGAGTGCGGCGTAGAGCAGGTCCACGAGCAGATTGGTGAGCAGGAAGATGACGATCAGCACCGTGACGAAGGAGACGACGGTCGGCGGCTCCCCCCTGGTGATGGCCTGGTAGAGCGTGCCGCCCACGCCGGGAATGTTGAAGATGCCCTCGGTGACGATGGCGCCGCCCATCAGGGCGCCCAGATCCGCGCCGACGAACGTGACCACCGGAATCATCGAGTTGCGCAGGATGTGCACGGTCACCACGCGTGGCCTGCGCAGGCCTTTGGCGGTCGCGGTGCGCACGTAGTCGGCGGACATGTTCTCCGCCACCGAATTCCGGGTCAAGCGCAGGACGTAGGCGAACGACAGCGAGCCGAGCACGATCGCGGGCACCAGCAGTTCGCCGACGGTCGCCTTCCCGGAGACCGTCACGGGCGCGATGCCCCACTTCACGCCGAGCAGGAATTGGGCGAGGAAGCCCACCACGAAGACCGGGACCGCGATCACGACCAGGCTGATCACGAGCATCGCGGAGTCGAACAGCTTGCCTTTGCGCAGTCCGGCGATCAGGCCGAACAGCACGCCGAAGACCGACTCGATCAGCACCGCCATGAAGGCCAACTTGATCGTGATCGGGAACGCACGCGCGAGTTCGTCCCGCACCGGCCTGCCGGAGAAGGCCGTGCCGAAGTCCAGCGTGACGATGCCCTTCAGATACAACAGGTACTGCACGAGGAACGGCTCGTCGAGGTGGTAGCGCGCCCGCAGTTGCGCCTCCACCGCGGGCGTCATGGGTTTGTCACCCGCCAGCGCGTGGATCGGGTCGCCAGGGACGAGGAACACCAGTGCGTAGACGAGCAGGGTCGCACCGAGGAACACGGGGATCATCTGAAGCAGACGCCGCCCGACATACCAGGCCATTTCGCCTCCTGAACAGGACCGCCGAGCGTCACCCGGACGCCCGGCGGCCGGCGGCTACTTCTCGATGTTCTCGAAGTCGAACAGTCCGTTCCAGGCGAGTTCGGCCTTGCGCACCCGGTCGGAGCGGCCCGCGGCGGCCACGTAGTCGAACACCGGGACGTCGGCCAGGTCCTTGATCAGCAGGGACTGGGCCTGCGCGATGATCTTGTAGGACTCGTCCTGGCTCGGCGCGGCCAAGGCGGCATCGAGCAGGCGGTCGAATTCCGGGTTCTTGTAGTCGACGTTGTTGGTGTCGGAGTAGCTGTAGTACTGCGAAGTGAGGAACTGCAGCATGGTCGGGTAGTCACCCTGCCAGCCGTAGCGGAAGGCCTTGTTGATGGTGCGCGCGTTCACTTCGTCGCGGATGTTCTTGAACGTCGGGTACGGCACGCCGATGGCGTCGACGCCGAGGGTGTTCTTCACGCTGTTGGCCACCGCCTCCACCCAGGCCTGGTGGCCGCCGTCGGAGTTGTAGGCGATCTCGTAGCGGCCCGACCACGGCGAGATCGCGTCGGCCTGTGCCCAGACCTTCTTGGCCTCGTCGGGGTTGTACTTCAACACCTCCGAGCCGGGCAGGTTCGGGTCGAAGCCGGGCAGCGTGCTCGCGGTGAAGTCGCGCGCCGGGATCCGGGTGCCGTGGAAGATGTTCTGCGCGATCTGTTCCCGGTTGATCGACATCGAGATCGCCCGGCGCCGCAACAGCCCTTCCTGGCCGGCGAAGTGCGCGACGTTGGACTGGATGCCGATGTGCTGGTTCTGGGCGGTCGGCTTGGTGATCGCGCGGTCACCGAGATCCCGTTCGTAGGAGGTGAGCGCGCTGTCGGGCACGGTGTCGAGCGCGTCCAGATTGCCCGCTTGCAGATCCGCGTAGGCGGTGTCGAAGGACTGATACATCACGAACCGCAGCCCTTTGTTCTTGGCCGGGCGGCCGCCGGGGTAGTCCGGGTTGGGCGCCAGATCGATCTTGACGTTGTGCTCCCACGCCCCGGACCGGGCGAACTTGTAGGGGCCGTTGCCGATCGGGTTCTCTCCGAACGCTTTCATGTCCTTGAACGCGGCCTCCGGCAGCGGATAGAACGGCGCGTACCCGAGTTCGGTCTCGAAATCGATCGACGGTGCCTTCAGCTCGATGGTGAAGGTGCGGTCGTCGATCACCTTCAAGCCCGACATCGTCTGTGCCGTAGGCTTTTCCGCGGACACCTCGTCGAAACCGACGATGGGACTGAACACATAGCTCTGTAACTGGGCGTTGGTGCCGAGCGCGCCGTAGTTCCACGCGTCGACGAACGACTTCGCCGTCACCGGGGTGCCGTCGGTGAACTTCCAGCCGGGTTTGATGGTCACCCGGTAGCTCTTCCGATCCGTGGTCTGGATCGACTCCGCCATCTCGTCGTGCGCCTTGCCGCTCCCGTCGTAGTACTTCAGGCCCGCGAACAGCCGGTCGACCACGCGGCCGCCCATATTCTCGTTGGTGTTGGTAGGCACCAGCGGATTCTGCGGCTCGCCACCGTTGACCGTGACGATGTCGGCATCGGCGCCGTCGCCCGAGGAACATGCGGACAACCCGAGGCTCGTGGCCAGTACGACCGCCGCGGTCAGCGCCATCGCTCTGTGGAATTTCAACGCGTCCTCCCGGTGCGAGAAGGGGGTAGCCGATCGGCACCCGCAGGAGGCCCGTCAGCGCATGCCGACGCGATCCCCCTGTGTGGTTGGCAGAGTAACCACCGGCGCGGGCACTGTCACCTGATTGATCCGAGTTCGTTGTACTTGTTACCGATCCGGCAACATCGCCGAAACACCCCGAGTTTCGTGCGGAAACGGCCGCGCGGCCGGAGCATCGCGTTCGCAGCGGGAGGCAGGCGCGGCGGCGTGACGCGGGCGAAACCCGATCGACACACCGCACGCGGCATGGGTCACAGTTGATTACTGTCGAACTCGGCTGCGTCGAATCGTGCGCTCAGGCTACGTGGAAAGAAGAGACGAGATGACCGAAACCAGCGCCGAACACAGGGACTCGTATCCGCCGAACGCGGAGTTCGCCGCCCAGGCGAACGCCGACGCCGGACTCTACGAGCGGGCGGCGGCCGATCGCGACGCGTTCTGGGCCGAACAGGCCGGGCGGCTGCACTGGCACGAACCGTTCACCCAGGTGCTGGACTGGAGCGGGGCTCCGGTGGCGAAATGGTTCGTCGGCGGAAAGCTCAACGTCGCCTACAACTGCGTGGACCGCCACGTCCTGGACGGACACGGCGACCAGGTCGCCATCCACTGGGAAGGCGAACCCGGCGACTCGCGCGCCATCACCTACCGCGAACTGCTCGACGAGGTCTCCCGCGCCGCGAACTACCTCACCGAACTCGGCCTGGAGACCGGTGACCGGGTGGCCATCTACATGCCGATGGTGCCCGAGGCCATCGTCGCCATGCTGGCCTGCGCTCGCCTCGGGCTGACCCACTCCGTCGTCTTCGCCGGATTCTCCCCCGCCGCGTTGCGCCAGCGCGTCGACGACGCCGGGGCGCGCCTGGTGATCACCACCGACGGGCAGTGGCGGCGCGGCAAAGCCGCCCCACTGAAGGAAGCCGTCGACGAGGCCCTCTACGCCCACGGCGACACCCCATCCAGCGTCGAGCATGTGCTGGTGGTGCGCCGCACCGGCATCGAAGTCCCCTGGACCGAAGGCCGCGACCTGTGGTGGCACGACACCGTCACCACCGCCG